>JAXEEE010000030.1:0-10875 GCA_034104265.1 Eubacteriales bacterium
AATAGGAGAGCGCATCCATTTTTTCCGCACCCTCCGGGGTATGACACAGAAGTATCTTGGTATGGCGGTGGGCTTTCCAGAGCGTTCCGCCGATGTTCGTCTGGCACAGTACGAAACAGGCACCCGGACGCCGAAGGCCGATTTGACCGCTGCCCTGGCTCATACTTTAGATGTATCGCCCCAGGCGTTGAGCGTCCCGGACATAGACAACTACATAGGTTTGGCCCATACGCTGTTCGCCTTGGAGGATGTTTACAGTCTGAAAGTGATAGAGGCGGATGGACGTGCCTGCCTGCAAGCAGATATTTTCCAGGGAGGCCGTCAAGCCAGTGAGTTGAACAAAATCTTGATTGCGTGGCGGGAACAGGCGGCGAAGTTGGAGGCCGGGGAGATCACCAAGGAGGACTATGACCGCTGGCGGTACAACTACCCCAAGTATGACACCACCCAGCGGTGGGCCAAAGTCCCCTCGAAGGAATTAAGCGATGCTCTGATAAAAGGATTGAAGAAACAGAGAAAAGACAAATAGCAAAAAAGGTCTTGCCGACTGGTGAAAGTCAGCAAGACCTTTTTCTTAGGATATGGAGGATTTACCCGCAAACCACCCGCTATACAGGAGTGAGCAAAGTAAATCCGGTTTTGGTATCTGCTATCAATTTGCTATCAAATGCCCCGTTTCCGCTTCAAAAACCCAGTGTTTTCAAGGCTTTGCGGGTTTTGTCAGTTATTCCCACTCAATCGTCCCCACGGGCTTGGGCGTGAGGTCCAGCACCACGCGGTTGATGCCCTCGACCTCATGGGTGATGCGGTCGGTGATGCGGTGCAGCAGCGCGTAGGGAATCTCCTCGATGGTGGCCGTCATGGCATCGGTGGTGTTCACCGCACGGATGATCGCGGGCCAGCCCATGGAACGCTTGCCGTCGCGCACGCCCACGCTGGTGAAGTCCGGCACGGCAATGAAGTACTGCCACACCTTGCCCGCCAGGCCGTTTTTGTCGAACTCCTCGCGGAGGATCGCGTCAGCCTCGCGCAGGGCATGCAGACGGTCGCGGGTGATGGCGCCCAGGCAGCGCACGCCCAGGCCGGGGCCGGGGAAGGGCTGGCGGTAGACCATCCCGTGGGGCAGGCCCAGGGCCTCGCCCACCACGCGCACCTCGTCCTTGTACAGCAGAACCACAGGCTCCACCAGCTGGAAGGTCATGCCGTTGGGCAGACCGCCCACATTGTGGTGCGCCTTTACGCCGTTCTTGCTCTCCAGAATATCGGGATAGATGGTACCCTGGGCCAGGAATTCCACGTCCTGCAACTTTTCGGCCTGCTCGGAGAACACATCGATGAATTCCGCGCCGATGATCTTGCGCTTCGTCTCGGGATCAGAAACGCCGGCCAGCTTGTCCAGGAAACGGTCGGTGGCGTCGATGTAAATCAGGTTGGCGTCCATCTGCTCGCCGAACACCTTGATGACCTGCTCGCTTTCACCCTTGCGCATCAGGCCGTGGTTCACGTGGACGCACACCAGCTGCCTGCCGATGGCCCTGATCAGAAGCGCGGCCACAACGGACGAATCCACACCGCCGGACAGGGCCAGCAGCACCTTCTTGTCGCCCACCTGTGCGCGGATGGCGTCCACCTGCTCGTTGATGAACGCATTAGCCTGTTCCGGGGTCGTGATACGCTCCATGGTTTCGGGACGGACGTTGCTCTGCATAGGAATCTTCTCCTCCATGTCGTAGGTATGGTTCTTCCGACGGGGCCAGCTTCAGCCCTCAGCCGCATTGATTATAGCACCAGGCAGGGGACCGTGTAAAGGACAAAATCCCCTGCCCTGCGCCGCGGCATGCTCACCGCATCAGCTCGTACATCATGATGCCCGCGGCCACGGCGGCGTTCAGGCTCTCCGCGCCGCCCCGCATGGGCAGCTTCACCCGATGGGTGGCCACCTGCTGCACCTCGGGGGTCACGCCGTTGCCCTCGCTGCCGATCACCAGGCAGAATCGCTCCCCCACCGGCTCCCGCTCGTAGAAGGGCGTGCCGTCCAGCTGGGAGGACAGCACGCTGAAGCCCGCCTCTTTCAACCGCGTCAGCTCACCGGGCAGATCCTCCGTCACCCGGATGCCCATGCGGAACACGCTGCCCATGGTGGCGCGCAGTACCTTGGGGCTGAAGGCGTCGGCGCACTGGGCCGACAGCAGCACGCCGTCCAGCCCTGCCGCGTCCGCCGTGCGGATGATGGTGCCCACGTTGCCGGGATCCTGCACGCCGTCCAGGGCAACCATCCTGTTGCCCAGAGCGGCGTTATTGGTCATGCGGACAACCGCCGCCACGCCCTGGGGCGTTTTCGTATCGCACACCGCCGCCAGCACATGTTCCGGCAGCGCGTATACCGGGACGTTCCCCGGCAAGGACAATTCCGCCAGGCGGCTCTCGTCCGCCAGCACAGCCTCCACCGGGAAGGCCGAGCACAGCGCCTCCTCCACCATTTTCCGGCCCTCCACCAGGAAGCAGCCGGTTTCCTTCCGGCCCTTGCGATCCTTCAGGGAGCGCCAGGATTGCACCTTCGGGTTCTTCAGGCTGGTCAGATGCTCCATTACGCCGCCCCCTTCGCGCTCCGGCGATCCGCCAGGATATTCACCAGCATGCCCGCCGCCACAATCGCGCCGCCCACCAGCGTCCCCAGGGAGAACCGGCCCATGGCCGCGTCAATCACCATGCCGGTGAACAGCTGACCCACGAACACCACCAGGGACATCTGCAGCACGGGCAGCCGGGGCGTCACCACATTGCACAGGAAGATACCCACCGCGCCCACCGCGCCACCCAGGTACACCCACAGGGGCTGACCCGCCGCCGGGAAGGCCGTCGCCATGGGCAGGCCCAGGCACAGGAACACCAGGAAGCTCCCCGCAAGGCCGGTGACGTAGTTCATCACCGTGGAGAAGCCCACGCCGCACTTTGTCGCCAGGGAAGCGTTGGCCATGCGGGCGAAGACCATCGTGCAGCCGCTGAGGAAGGACACCAGCGCGGCAATCGCCGAGCCCCGTCCCAGCCCCTCGCCGGAAAGGAGCAGCATCGCGCCACAGCCGGCGGCCATCAGCGCAATGGCCACAGCCTTGCCGATGTTCATGGCGGTCTTCTTCGCCCCCAGGAGGGCGAACTGATCCAGCACCGCCGAGCAGGCCACCTGGCCCAGCATCATCAGCACCAGATTGCCCGTGACGCCAATGCCCGTCACACCAATGTTGACGAACACCACCGACAGGATACCGATGGGCCCGCCCAGGAACTGGTACCATTTGGCCCGCCCCCGGGGGCGCCCCCAGGTGAAGGCGAAGGGCAGCAGCACGATCAGGCCCACCGCGTGGATCATCACAGTGGACGCCCAGTTGCCGTAGAGTTCGGACAGCTGGGCGTTCATGGTATTCATAATGGACAGCAGTGCGCCATACACCGCTGTCAGTGACAGATACAGCATCCCATTCCTCCAATGGGGCGCAGGCCTCCCGGTCAGTTGGTGCCGCGGAAGCCCTTGCCGATGATATCGCCGGTGTTCATGATCAGCACAAAGGCGTGGGGATCCACCGAGCGGACGTAGCGGCGCAGCAGGATGCCCTGGCGGCGGTTCATCACCGTCAGCAGGATGCTGCGGCCCTCATGGGTGTACGCGCCCTCGCCGTGGAGCTCCGTGGCGCCCCGCTTGAGGGTCCTGGTAATGTATTCCTCGATCTCCCTGGGGTGGGTGGTGATGATGTGGAAATACTTGTGGGTGTTGATGTTCTCCAGCACCATGTCCACCAGCAGGCTCTTCATCAGCAGGCCCAGGATGGAGAACAGGCCCGTCTCCATGCCGAAGGCCACGCAGGCCATCACGGTGATGATGCCGTCGGAGATCATCAGGGCATTGCCGATGTTCAGGCTGGTGAACTTGCGCAGCACCATGGCCACGATGTCCGTGCCGCCGGTGGAGGCGTCCAGGTTGAAGAGGATCGCCGAGCCCACCGCAGGCAGCGACACGGCAAAGATCAGCTCCATCAGGGGCTGGCTGGTCATGGGATGATCCATGGGCAACACCCGTTCCAGCACCCAGATCATGGCGCTCATCAGCGTGCTGACCACCGCCGTCTTGATGCCGAAGCCCTTGCCGAACACCAGGAAGCCCACCAGCAGCAGCGCCATGTTGATGCCCATGACGAAATCACCGGGGGTGGCGTTGGGGAAGTAATGCCCCAGAATCACCGAGATGCCGCTGACGCCGCCGGTGGAGAAGTTGTTCGGGAACTTGAAGAAGTACACGCCCGCCGCCGTCAGCGCAGTGCCCAGCAGAAGAAGAAGCCATTCCTTCGCGGTTTTGCGGATATCCATCTTTTGTGCAGTCATGCAGCCGATGCCTCACCTTTCCCCTGTCAATGGGCCTATTATAGCACCGGATCACGCAGGATGCAATGCATCATACGGCAAAATGACGGATCCAATTCATCCCTGTCCTATGGACAACATGCTCACAGGCTGGTGCGCAGCTGCTCCAGGCATGCCGCCAAAGCCCCGGGAACACCACCCGCGGGCGCGGTATGCATCTGCATCAGCGCGCGGATGCGCTCCTCAGCCGCGTCGGTCAGGCGGCCCTGCGGATCCATCAGCCCCGGGTACAGCTTCTCCGCCGCCAGCGGGAATTCCCCCGCAAAGGCCGTCAGGAACCGCCGCAGCAGCAGCACCGGCGAATCCGCGGGCAGCGGGTCGTCCGGCAGGGGCGGCGCGTCCTCCGCCCGTGCCTGCAGGCCCTCCGTCACCCTCGCCAGCCCCAGCGCCACCTCCATCTTCGGCGCGGCGGAGGCCGCCAGGTGCAGCTGTCGCACCGCGTTGTCCGGCGACATGCCAAGCCGCGCAAAGCGCAAAAGCCGCAGCTGCAGCGTTTCCGGCAGATTGGTCAGCAGCAGGCTCCCCCGCCCGGCCAGGCACAGGGGCAGCTCCACGGGCAGATGGTCGTTCACCGTGGCGTCCCGCCAGGCCCGCTCCAGCTGCAAGCCCGCCGTGGTCATCATCAGCGCGAAGCCCGCCAGCAAAAGCGACTGCGTCAGCGTCACGCCGCCCCGGGCCAGGGTATCGTTCATGGCCTGCATCAGCACGGGCAGATGCGGCCCCAGGCACTCGTCCAGAAGAAGCATGCTCCGCTCCAGCGCCCGGCGGCTGCCGCGGGCCTGCCGCAGCTGCTCCGCCAGGGCCAGCACCGTCTGCCGCGCCTCACCCTCGGGCAGGGCGGCGAAATCCTCCATGAGCGCGTCCGGCCGGGCCATCAGCGTCTGCAGGAGCAGCCCCTGCACGCCAAGGGGCATATGCGTCACCGCGCAGGGACGGCTCATGCCCCGCAGCCACAGCATCATCGCCGCGCCGCCGGAGCCCACATCCATGGACAGGAACCCGCCCCGCTGGTACCCGGAGCCCTTCATGTACGCCGCCAGGGCGGTGTCGGCATCCAGGGCCAGCACGGGTGAAACACTGCCCGTCAGGGGCAGACAGGCCTCCCGGGCCACGATGGGCGCCAGCGAGCTGATTTCCTCCATGAGCGCGCTTCGCCCCGCCGGGGACAAATCCGAGGGCAGCGCCACCCGCCATGCACAGGAGGGCGCTCCACGCATCTTCGTGCACAGGGCTGCCGTCAGCATCACCTGATGCAGCTGCAGCCGCTGGGCCTTGCCAGCCCCCGCGCGCCACTTCAGCTGCACAGCATCCGGCTGGGTCGCCGGGGCGATATGCCCGTCCACCAGGGGCAGGGGCTCCTCCGTCTGCCGCAGCAGCGTCGCCGTGGAGGGCAGGATGCTCTCCACCGCCTCCGCCGGGAGGAACTCCTCGGCAAAGGGCGCAGGCTTCGATCCGTGCAGGAGCGTCCGCACCAGGCAGGGCAGACGCATCGGCTCGCAGGCGGCGCCCTGGCGGATGGTCACGGCGGTACCCGACATGCCCGGATCCAGCGCAATGACTGCGCTTTCACCCGCATCCGCGCGGAATTCCGGCAGCAGGTTGAGCAGCGTCCCCAGGCATACACCCTCCCGATGCAGCGTCAGGCACCGGGGGAAGGTCTCCGTCCGCAGGACGGACCACATGTGCGCTCCCGCGTCGACCCATTGACCCTCCCGCAGCACCCGCACCGTCAGCCCCGGGCCGTGGCTGTACACATGATAGGCCCGCCACCCCTCCGCCGGGAAGGCCACCGAGGGCCATACCGCCACGGTGGGCGTTTCCTCCCTCTGGAGCAGCGTCAGCTCCTCCGGGCCGTACACCCGGGTGAAGGTCACATCTCCCTTGCCGTGCAGGGTGAAGGACGCCTCCACACCGCCATCCTCCGTCACATCCATGCGGAAGTCCGTGGGGGCCAGGCAGTCCCACCGGGCCGATACCACCCGCGCCATCTCCGGCGACAGGGGCGGAATCGCCAGACAGTGCATCTCCGCAGCCTCCACCGGCAGGCAGCAGGCCCGGGCCAGCACATCGTCGCCAAAGGCGTCCGGGGCAGCATCGGGCAGCAGCGTCAGATGCTGGGAAAATGGCGCAACGCACCCGGGGACAAAATCCTCCCCCAGGCACTGGCGCACCAGCCATGCCGCCGCATCAGCCGACGCGTCCCAGGGCCAGCACAGCGCGATCGCCCCCTGTGGGGCTGCGCCCAGCCGGGCCATCTCCCGCCGGAGCTCATGCAGCTGTGTTTGCGCCGCCGGTGAGAACCCGCGCACCGTCTCCCGCTCCCGCAGCCAGTCCGACAGGCGGCGGGCCGTTTCCTTCTGCCACTGGGCGGACATGGCCAGCAGTTCGCAGGCCTCCTCCACCCGGGCGAGGGTTGCGGCCTCGTCGCGGTCGCAGGCAGCCTCCAGCCCGGTGACGACGCTTGAACGGGCAAAGGGCTTCCCCTGCCACAGCCACGTCCGCTGGGCGTGGGCGGCTGACTTGTCCTCAGGCTCCGTCAGGCCCAGCGCGCCCAGCAGCGGATTCACCGTCCGGCCAGAGGCATAGGCATCCTCCCGCACCGTGAGGCCCTGCAACTCCGCCAGCCCGCAGACCGCCACGGCCCGCGCCGTCAGCTGATGCAGCGCGTCCTCGTCCTTTGCCGCCAGGGCTCGGCTGAAGCGCAGCCCCTCCTGTAAAAGCGCGGAAGCAAACCGCCGGGCAGATTCACCCTGCAGCTGCGGCAGACGGCGCATCAGCGTCTGACGATCCCGCTCGTTCAGCAGCTGGGTGGGATCCGCCCATGTCCCGGCTGCCCGGTCGTACCAGGTGACCCGCTCCGGCAACAGCCCGGACAGATCCGCATCCTGGGCCGCGGGCAGGATGCCCCACCGGGCGTCCAGCAGCCCCAGGGAAACGCATCTTTCTCCCTTGCCCAGCGTCACCAGCCGCAGGGGGGCACTCCTGTCCGACGGGCGCAGCGCAGCCTGCACCATGGCCGAGAAGGGCGTGTCCCCCGCAACTTCCCGCACGGACAGGGCCGCGCCCGTCTCCGCCCAGGTATCCCACAAAAGGGCCGCGGCCACCAGCCCGCGCCAGGCCGTGTCGTCCCTGGCCAGCGCACGTTCGCTGCGGCGCAGCGCACCCAGCACGTCCGCGTTCACGCCGTCCTTCGGCGCGTCCATGCCGTCAGCCAGCGTCCCCAGGAGATTCTCCGGCGCGGCAACCAGCCCGGTACCCTGGGCCAGCCCCGCCTCGCCCTCCAGGTCGGGCAGCAGCGGCATGGTCGGATGAACATTGCCTTCAGCCATTACGCGCCCTCCCCTTTCTCTGCCAGCAGCGCGGTCAGGAACCCCGCCAGCGGGTCTTCCTCCGCCGGGGCCGCTGCAATGCGCTCCTTGTATTGCCTGAGGTTTTCCCCTTCGCCGCCCTTCACCAGCGCGGCAAAAGTCTCCTCCAGCTGCCTGCGGTCAGCAGTCCCCATGGTCTGCGCCGAAAACAGCCCGCTCTCCGACGGCTGATCCCCCAGGTCGCTTTCCGGGGGCAGCGTGCGCACACCCGCCTCCCGGGCCTTCGCCAGATCCTGCCGGACACGCTCCGTCCGCGCCTCCAGCGTGGCCAGGCTCTGCTCCATGCGGCGCAGCTTCGTGCGGGCCGTGGCAATGCCGCCGCGATCCTCCGGCGCAGCCTTTTCCTCTGCACGGGCAATCAGCCGCGCAGCCTCCTCCGTCTGGGCGCGGAACTGCTCCGCGTCCTTCCGGCAGCGGTTCTCCATGTCCCGGAGCATGGCCATGTACGCCAGCCCGCCCGTGCGGCGGATGCACGCCTGCTGCCTCTCCTCCAGGGTGGCTACGCTGCGCCGGGTCTTTTCGATGGCCTCCTGCACCTGATCCGCCTCGGTGCTGGTGCGCTCGCCCCGGTGCACCATCTGCTCCGTGGCCAGGCCGCTGCGCTCCGCCTCCGCCTGCGCCACCGTCAGCTGCGCGGACAGGCGCATCAGCTGCGTATAGTTTTCCTCCGAAGCCGTCAGGGCCGCGTCCATGGCGCTGCCGGAGCGCAGCTGCGGCGGCAGCGTGGCGATGATCCCGCCCAGCCAGTCCTCGTAGTCCTTCAGCAGGCGGCCCAGCGCATCCGCCCGGGCAGAAAGGGCTTCCCGTTCCGCCGGAGCCATTTTGCGCACCGCCATGAAGTGCCGCGCATACCAGGGGGTCAGCTTGTCCCGCAGCCAGCGGGGATCCGTCACACCCCGGCGGATGACCTCGCCCATGTCCAGCCGGAAGGCCAGCGCGGCCTGCATCATCCCGCCGAACCGCTCGCGCATGACCTGCGCCCGATCCCCGAAGGCGTCCCAGCCGAAATGATCGAAGGCCACGCGCCAGCCATAGTGACCCTTCCGCCCGGTGGCAAGGAAGTCGATGGCGCACAGCGCGGCCAGCCATTCGGGCATGCGGGGCTGCTGATGGCCCTCCGCCGCCGTCAGGTACGCGCTCTGGGGCAGGCCCAGCAGGTAGGTCGTGCCGCACAGGCCGTCCTCCGCCCACTGGCGCAGCATGGCCTTCGCCGAGGCCAGCTGATGCTCCTCCCCGCGGAAGTAGGGCAGCAGCACCACTGCCGCCACCTCCGCCTGGGGCAGGCGCTCCCGCAGCAGCGCAGCCATGGCCGTCAGCCCCGCTGCGCCCATGCCGCCCATGGCGGAGCCCACCAGCGCCACCCGCACCGTCTCCCCCGTCCGGGCGGCGTCCTCCAGGGAAGCCAGCTGCTCCGCCAGTGCGCCGGAGGGCCCGGCGTTCCCGCTGCCCGTGAGGCCCGCCAGCAGCACCGCCGCCGCGTCCGTCCGGCCCTGGAAGCTGTCCCGCAGAGAGGCCTCCGCCGTATCCGCCGGGAACAGCGTCTGCAGCAGCAGCCGATCCTCCTCCGTGGTTGCCAGCGCGCGCAGGGAAGCCGCCTCCTTCGGCAGCTGTCCGGGCCACACCTGCAGCCGCAGCCCCGTGCGGAAGGCGGGAATCTGCCGCCCCTCCGGCCACAGCGACCGCAGCAGGGCATAGTCCTCCTGCCAGGCGGTCAGCGCGGACGCATCGGCCTCGGTGTCCGCCAGCAGCAGATCGATCTCCGGCAGCTCCGCCGCCCCCGCCAGCGCGCAGCAGCCCAGGGCCCGCAGCACCTGCCGGCCCGCGCCGCCCATGGCCATGACGCAGCCCTTCATTCCTTCACCCCCTGCATGAAAAAGGCGCGGAGTCCCGTTCCTGCCGGGCCTCCGCGCCCCTTGCGTTCAGCTTAGTCCTGGTACCCGTTGGGATTGCCCGTCTGCCAGCGCCAGGAATCCCGGCACATGTCCTCCAGGGTCTTGGCAGCCTGCCAGCCCAGCAGCTCCTTCGCCTTGGCGGGATCCGCATAGCAGGCGTCGATATCGCCGGGGCGGCGGGGGCCGATGACGTAGGGCACGGGAATGTTGTTCACCCGGGAGAAGGCGTTGACGATATCCAGCACGGAGTAGCCCACGCCGGTGCCCAGGTTGATGATCTCGCAGCCCTGATGTCCCGCAGCGTAGTCGCAGGCCGCCACATGGCCCTTGGCCAGATCCACCACATGGATGTAATCCCGCACGCCGGTGCCGTCGGGGGTATTGTAATCATTGCCGTAAACGGTAAGCTGCTTGAGCTGACCGGCGGCCACCTTGGTGATGTAGGGCATGAGGTTGTTGGGGATGCCGTTGGGGTTCTCGCCAATGCGGCCGGACTCATGGGCGCCGATGGGGTTGAAGTAGCGCAGCAACACCACGCTCCACTCGGGATCGGCAGTCACCACACCCTCCAGGATCTTCTCGATCATGTACTTGGTCCATCCGTAGGGGTTGGTGCAGCCCTTGCAGAACATATCCTCCCGCAGGGGCACCTCGTCCGGCACGCCGTAGACGGTGGCGGAGGAAGAGAACACCAGCCGCTTGCAGCCGTGGGCCGCCATGACCTCGCACAGGGTCAGGGTGGAGTCCAGGTTATTGCGGTAGTAGGCCAGGGGGATGCGCACGGACTCGCCCACAGCCTTCAGCCCGGCGAAGTGGATCACCGCGTCAAAGGTGTTCTCATCGAAAATGCGGTTCATGGCGTCCTTGTCGCACACGTCCGCCTCATAGGCCTTCACGCTGCGGCCAACGATCTCCTCCACACGCTTGAGGGCCTCGGGCTGGCTGTTGACATAGTTGTCCACCACCACCACGTCGTGGCCCGCCTGCATCAGCTCCACGCAGGTATGCGTTGCAATGAATCCGGCGCCGCCGGTCAGCAGAATCTTCATGAAAGCCGCCTCCTATGTTTCATCAATCGCACGGAAAACGCCGCGCGCCCTTCCTATTGTACGACAAAACGGCCGTCCTTGACAAGGGCTCTCGCCCAAGAAAAGGGAGGATTTTTCCGGGTCATCCTGCTTTTTCGCATAATAAAACCGTGT
>JAXEEE010000031.1:0-21402 GCA_034104265.1 Eubacteriales bacterium
CTTTAAGTATAGCACAGAATAGGGTCTTGTAAACAGTCCCTCTGCAAAAAAGTCCACGTTTCCCGCTCTTATACGATTCTCAAATGAAAATGGCACAAGATACGAAGCGAATTTTTCATTCTGGCTAACGGGAATGGAACGAGGCGTAGCAGCGCTACGGTGAGTGGAATGACCGGACGCCAGAATGGAAAAGGCGCGAGTAGATGTGTCAGTTGAATTTGAGAAGAGTATTACCCCACCGGAATGATCTCCGGCCAGACCTCCAGCCAGACCGTCCCCAGCGCGCCCGGGACGCTCTCCTGCTCCACGCGCTCCACCGTGCCATAGAACGTGTTCGCGCTGAAGGCCGGATCCCAGCGGATGGCCACATCCCCGGGCAGGGAGGGCTTCGCCAGCCGGTTCACCAGCACCAGTGCGCCATCTGGCAGAGCAGGATCCTCACAGGCGCCGCTCAGGCGCATGGGCTGGGCCACCGTCAGAGCCAGCGCGGTCGCCAGCGCCACCAGGGCCAGCAGCGTCAGGAGCAGCGCCCTGCGCCGCTTCCTGCTCCGCCGCACGCGCGTCAGCTCCCTGCGCGCCTCCTCCGCCGTGGGGCGGTTCATGCTCCGGTTCATGCTTCCTCCTGCTCCAGACGCTCCACCATGCGGTTCAGCCCGGCAATCTCGCTGCGCAGCCGCTGGCGGATCTCCTGCTCCCTGATTTCCAGGGCGCGCCTGCGCTCCTCAGCCTGGCGGACGATTTCCTCCGCCTGCGCCCGGGCTGCCAGCTGCTGCCTTTCAGCCTCCTGCTGCGCCCCTGCAACGATGGCGTCCGCCTGGGCCTGGGCCTCATCGACCTTGCGCTGGCAGGCAGCCAGATAATCGTCCGCGGCCTGCTGGGTGCGCTGCACAATCTCCTGCGCCTCGATCATCGCCTGGGCGAAGCTGCCCACAGGCAGATCCTCCCGGGCCTTGGCGGCATTCCGCTTTTCTTCCTCCACCTGTTCCACATACCGGCGGCATTCCTCGGCCACGGCCTCAGCCTGCTCGGCGCGGGCGGTCAGCTCATGATCCCGCAGCGCCATGTTCGCGTTGGCCTCCTCCAGCTCCTGAACGCGGCGGTTCAGCGTCTCGTTCTCCTCCGTCAGCTGACACAGCAGCTCCAGCAGGGATACCCTGTCCATCCGGGCCAGACTGTTCTTCTTGTTGCTCATTGCCAAGCAAGCCACCTTTCGCATTCCATGCCAAGTATATCATAGCAAATTTTGTGCGCGCTTGCAAGCAGAATCGCCCTGCCCTTGGCATATGCTCCATTGACACCGCCACGGGAAAGGAGCGTTGAACATGACCGATACCAACGACCGCCAGCCCCACGAGAAGGTCTGCGCCTACGAATACACGGTGCGCCGGGGTGACAGCTTCTACCTCATTGCCCACCGGCTGGGCGTCCCCCTGCGGGATCTGCTGGACGCCAACAGCGACGTCAACCCCGCCCGGCTGATGGTGGGCGATGTACTGTGCATCCCCATGGAGGAGGACGACCAACCCCAGCCGCCCGCGCCGGAGCCTGAGCCGAAGACCCCCGGCGAAGCCTCCGACGAGCCGGGGGATCTGGATCAGCCGGCAACGCCCGGGCCGGAGTCCTGCCCCGAATCGGAGCGCCGCACCGTCCGGGAGGGGGAAACCCTGGCGGACATCCAGCTGGCAGAGGACGTGACCCTGCACACCCTCGAAGCTGCCAACCCCGGCGCCGATCTGGAGCAGCTGATCCCCGGCCAGACCCTGTGCGTTCCCCGGAAGAAGGTGCCCTGCGGAACCCCCACCGTCATGACCCTGACCGCCGGGGACAACCTGGAGCGGGTGGCCCTGCGGCTGAACACCTCCGTGGGCGCGCTGCTCCGGGCCAACCCCTGCCTGGCCCCCAGTGACTTCATGGAGGGCGCGGTCATTCACGTGCCCCGGTAGAAGCCTTCCGTCTGCGCTTTGGCGGCGCAGGCGGACTTTTTTCGCAGAAAAATGTTTTTGGCGGGAACAAAGCGCGGATTTCTGCGTCTGACAGGATGAAAACACCACACAAGGAGGTTCCCCATGAACAAGCTTTTTGCCCTGATGCTCACCGCCGTTTTCGCCCTGACCGGCATTGGCGCCCTCACCGGCGCGGAAAACGCCCCCGCCGCGGACGCCGACACCACCGAGACCATCCCCGAGGTTGTGGAGGTCTCCGGCGTGATCACCGAAATTACCGACGATCATGTGCTGCTCCAGGATGCTGACGGCCAGCTGATCCAGGCCAACCTGACCCCCGACACCCTGGTGGAGTATGACGTGACCGGCAGCGACGCCCTGGCCGTGGGCGATTATGCCATCGTGTTCTACAACGGCATGATGACCCGCTCCCTGCCCCCGCAGATCACCGCCCTGACCATCCGCTGCGTGGCCATGACCGGCACGGTCACCGCCCTGGAGGAGGGCCGGTTCCTCATGGTCACCGATGAGGGCATGGAGGTGGCGGTGAACTGCACCCTGGCCGACTGGCCCGCGGTGCAGGAAGGCGCCCGTGTCCGCGTGTACTTCAACGGCGCCATGACCATGTCCCTCCCCGGGCAGATCGGCGCGCTGCTGATCGTCGCAGCGGAGTAAGGCTCGCCTGCCCATCGACCCGGATCCCACGTTTCAGCCGCCTTTCCGCATGGAGGGGCGGTTGTCTTTTTTTGTGCGGCGGGTGAATTTTTTCTGCACTTCCCCTTGACGAACCGGCCGCAAGGCCCTATACTGAAGCGTCTGAGTTTTCCGCCCGGACAGGCGTTTTTTCCTGATGCTTTTTCTGTGCGAAAGGGGTTTTCGTTCATGAGTACCAAGTTCATCTTCGTCACCGGCGGCGTGGTGTCGTCCCTGGGCAAGGGTATCACCGCCGCCTCGCTGGGCCGGCTGCTCAAGTGCCGCGGATTGCGGGTATCCATCCAGAAGTTCGACCCTTACATCAACGTTGACCCCGGAACCATGAACCCCTATCAGCACGGCGAAGTCTTTGTCACCGACGACGGCGCGGAGACCGACCTGGATCTGGGCCACTACGAGCGCTTTGTGGACGAGAGCCTGACCCAGGCCGCCAACGTGACCTCCGGCCGGGTCTACAAGACCGTCATTGACCGGGAGCGCCGGGGCGAATATCTGGGCGCGACCATCCAGGTCATCCCCCACATCACCAACGAGATCAAGCGCAATATCCTCCTTGTCTCCCGGCAGGCTGACGCGCCGGACGTGGTCATCACCGAGATCGGCGGCACCGTGGGCGACATCGAGTCCCTGCCCTTCCTGGAGGCCATCCGGCAGATGCGGGCCGAGGTGGGCTTCGAGAACAGCCTGTACATCCACGTGACGCTGATCCCCTACATCAAGGCGGCGGGCGAGCTGAAGACCAAGCCCACCCAGCACTCCGTCAAGGAGCTGTGCGGCATCGGCATCAGCCCGGACATCCTGGTCTGCCGCTGCGAGCATCCCGTCCCCGCCGACGTGCGGGCTAAGATCGGCCTGTTCTGCAACCTGCCCGCCGGGCGCGTGTTCCAGAACCTGAACGCCAAGTCCATCTACGAGGTGCCGCTGATGCTCCACGAGGAGGGCCTGGACGAGAAGGTCTGCGAGCTGCTGGGCCTGGGCCACATGAACTGCGACCTGACCGAGTGGGCGGACATGGTGCAGCGTCAGCTCCACCCCACCCAGGAAACCACCATTGCCCTGGTGGGCAAGTATGTGGAGCTGCCCGACGCGTACCTGTCCATCGTTGAGGCGCTGACCCACGGCGGCATCGCCCACGGGGCCAAGGTGCACATCAAGTGGATCCAGTCCGCCGACCTGACCCAGGAGAACATCGCCCAGGCCCTGGAGGGCTGCCACGGCGTGCTGGTGCCCGGCGGCTTCGGCCAGCGAGGCCTGGAGGGCAAGATGATCGCCGTACAGTACGCCCGGGAGCACAACATCCCCTTCCTGGGCATCTGCCTGGGCATGCAGATGGCGGTGATCGAGTACGCCCGGCACGTGCTGGGCCTGCGGGGCGCCAACACCTCCGAGATGGATCCCAACACCACCTACCCCGTCATCGACCTGATGCCCGACCAGAACCTGGACAACCTGGGCCACACCATGCGCCTGGGCAAGTACCGCTGCGCGCTGCTGCCCGGCACCCGCAGCTACAAGGCTTACGGCACGGAGGAGATCGAGGAGCGCCACCGCCACCGCTACGAGTTCAACAACGAGTTCCTCAAGCGCTTCATTGACGGCGGCATGACCATCGCCGGCCGCAACCCCGAGCGCAACCTGGTGGAGATCGTCGAGATTCCCACCCACCCCTGGTTCGTGGGCGTGCAGTTCCATCCGGAGCTGAAGAGCCGCCCCAACCGTCCCCACCCCCTGTTCCGCGACTTTGTGGGCGCGGCGCTGGAGCATGGCAGGGAGCAGTAATCCCTTCCACCAATCAAGCATCAGGGCCGTCTTCCCCTGCACCCTGCAGGAGAGGACGGCCCTTGTTCTATTCTGCTGCCATGAGACTGCTCGCCGTATCCACCCTGCGCACCCGCCAGCCCGCCGGAGTCAGCCGGACAAGGGCGCAGAAGCGGATGATCAGCCGGAGGTCGCCGCTCCCGGCGTATGCCTCGCCCCAGACCCGCCATACGCCCCGCCGCCTGCGCCGGATCCGCCACGTTGCTTCCGCAGAGAAGGCCACCGCCAGCCCCGCGGGGAGCCTGCTGCGCACTGCACTTCGTACTGCCTCGGCCATATCCCATGGTTCCTGCACGGCCATCCCTCCCTCGTACGGCCTGATGATACACTATTTCTAGTGTAATTGAAAATACATCAGATTGGATGTATCTATACGATGCCGTACGAGGGGAACGGCATGAGTGTCACCGGGAAGGAATACTGGGAGATTCTGCGGGAGCTGCGGGAGGACCGGGATCTGCGGCAGGCGGAGATTGCGGCAGTGCTGGGCACCACGCAGCAGGTGTATTCCCGCTATGAGAACGGCGTCAACGAGCTGCCCATCCGCCACCTGATCACCCTGTGCCGGTACTACCGCGTCAGCGCGGACTACGTGCTGGGGCTGAAGCGGGACTGACGGGAGGATCTCCTGCCGGTTGTGCTATCGCAGGGGCCACTGTGAGACGCACCATCATCCCCGGCGATCCCACGCATGGCAAAAACCCCAGCCGCCTGTCTTCATGCGGCTGGGGTTTTCATTCCTGCAGAATTCAGTTGGCTTCGGGCAGGCCGTGCTTGACGCGGTCGTGCTCCTCGGCGCGCTTGGCGTTGTTGAAGCGATCCAGGGTACCCACCAGGTAGCCGGTGATGCGCCGGATCCGCTGGAAGGGCTGGGTGCCGAAGTCGTAGGACAGATCCACATAGTCGCCGTCCACATGAATATCCATGCCAAAGGGCTCCCGGCCGAATTTCTTGGTTGCCCGGGCGATATAGGCGTCGATCTCCGCCTGAGGAAGCGTGCCGCCGGTTACGTTGACGTTGCAGGCCATACCATTCACTCCTTCGTTTTTCTCACCTGTGAGAAAGTGCCGCGCTTGTGTTCTCCACACACGATGCATGGTTATTATACACCGTCCGCGCGGAATTGAAACAGCTTTTGCGAAGTTTTTCTGTGCAAGATGTGGTGGGTATTTTTCCCATGCGCCACTACTGCTCGTTTTTCCGCCGGGACATGACACGCTTGCGGCGGGACAGGGTGAACAGCGGTCTGCGCTTGTCCTTTTCCATGCAAAAACACCTCCCGGGAGCATTCTTTCCCCCGGGAGGCTTCCTTATGCCCGCAGGGCGTGGATGGCCGCCATGTCCCGGGCGGGATCGTCGCTGCGGTACATGGCGGTGCCCATCACCGCCACGTCCAGGCCATTTTCCGCCAGGAGGGCGATGTTGTCCATGGACACGCCGCCGTCCATTTCCATCAGGCCGGTAAAGCCGCAGGCCCGCAGCGCACGAAGCTTACTGATCATCCCATGCTGGAACTTCTGCCCGCCGAAGCCCGGCTCCACCGTCATCACCAGCGCCATGTCCGTCAGCGGGAGCAGATGGCCCACCGCCTCCACCGGCGTTCCCGGCTTCAGGGACAGCCCTGCCTTCACGCCACGGCTGCGGATATGCTGGAGCATACCCGCCACGTCCCCGGGGATCTCCGCGTGGATGGTCAGCCAGGAGGCCCCCGCGTCGCAGAACACGTCCAGGTACTTCTCCGGGTTGTCCATCATCAGATGCACGTCCAGCGGGGTGGAAAACCGCTTGTGCAGCGCCTTGACCACCTCAGGGCCGTAGCTCAGGTTCGGAACAAAGTGCGCGTCCATAATGTCCACATGGAGCATGTCGCATCCCGCGTCGATCATCCGCTGAACATCGCGCTCCAGGTTCAGCACATCCGCCGCTAAGATGGACGGCGCAATCTTGACCATATCCGTTTTCCTCCTGTTATGCGCAAGGGGCGCAGCATCAGTCGTAGCGTTCCTTCCAGGTCTGCCGGACCTCCTGGAGCAGCTGACGGTAGCGCTCCAGCCGCATGGGATCCATCTCCCCCGCCTGGCAGGCGGCCGTCACCGCGCAGCCCGGCTCCCGGTCATGGTAGCAGGGGTTGAAGCGGCACTGGCCCTCCCACCGGGCAAACTCCGGGTAGAATTCCTTCAGCGTGATGGGCTCGGTGGCCGCGTCCAGCTCCAGCAGGCTGAAGCCCGCCGTATCCAGCACCTGCAGGCCGTCCACCATCAGCAGCTCTGCGTGACGGGTGGTGTTCTTGCCCCGCTGGATCTTCTGGCTGATTTCTCCCGTCTCCAGTTCCAGCCCCAGCAAATGGTTCAGCAGCGTGCTCTTCCCCACGCCGGACTGCCCCGTCAGGCAGCACAGCTCCCCTGCCATGTGGGCGCGCAGCTGCTCCAGTCCGCGGTTTTCCATGGCGCTGACAGCGAACACGGGAGCCTCCGCCCCGGCGTACTGCTTTCGCAGCTCCTCCGCCAGGGATTCGTCCAGGTCGCACTTGTTCACCACCAGCGCCAGCTTCATCCCCTGCTGCCGGGCGCGGATCATCATCCTGTCCACCAGCATAAGATCCGGCGCGGGCGTGGGCGCCACCACAATCAGCAGCAGCGAAACGTTGGCCACCGGCGGGCGCAGGCACTCGGTTTTTCTGGGGAGGATGTCCTCCAGCCAGCCGTGCTCCTCGTTCTCCCCGGGGGTGAAGGTGATTTCGTCCCCCACCAGGGGTGAGAGGCGCATGCGGCGGAATTTCTTCTTGCAGCGCAGGATGTGCTCCTGGCCCTGCGCATCCACGGCCACGTAAAAACCGCCGAAGCCCCGCACCAGCCTGCCCTGCATCAAAGGCGCGTCCATCTGTTCCATCCTCATTGCAGCGTCACCTGCTGCTGGTAGGCGAACTTGTCGCCGAAGTAAACCTTGTAGATGTAGTCCCCGGGATCCTGGGCCGTCAGCTCCACCTCCGGGTGGCGGCTGGCGTTGGCGGGGTACTCGCCCTGATACGCCGTGACCTCGGTATCCCCCTGCACCAGGGTGATCCGCACGCTGGTCAGGCCCTCGCTTTGGGGCAGATCAAGGGTCACGCTGGAACGGGCCAGCATGCTCTCCACCCGGTAGACCGACAGCATCACCTGCGCGCCCTGCACCACCTGGGTGTCGGCGGCGGGCATCTGGGCGGCCACCCGGCCGTGGAGGCTCGTGTCCTGCGTGTCCACGTAGGTCACGGAGGAGCTCATGGTCAGCCCGCCGTCGGCCAGCGCTGCCTGGGCCTCGGACAGAGTCTTGCCCTGCAGGTTGGGCACAATGGCCGACCCGCCGGACACGGTAATCTGGATGATATCCCCGGCCTTGCAGCTCTCGCCTGCCACAGGGGACTGGTTGATGATGAAATCCGCCTGCACATCGGTGGAAATCACCCGCTCCACCACCGTCAGCGTCAGCCCGTAGGCTTGGGCGGCGGTAATGCCGTCGCTGACCGTCATGCCGGTAATGTTGGGGACGGTCTGCGTGGCGGGGCCCTTCGACACGGTCAGCACCACGGTGTCGCCCTTGCGCAGGGTGTTGTCCACCTCCGGTGCCTGGAGGATCACTGTGCCCGCGGAAATGTTGGGATGGTTGATCTCCACCACCTCGGCCTTGAGCCCCGCCCGGCTGGCGGAGCGCTGGGCGGAGGTGACCTCCATGCCCACAAAGTCCGGCACGGTGACGGAGTTGACCACCTTTTCATAGATGGTCATGCCGCCCACATACAGCCCGTAGAACACCGCAGCCGCCAGTGCCACGGTCAGCAGCCATGCCTTGACGTTGACACGGGGGCGGGGCTTCTTCGCCGGGGCTGTGGGTACAGGGGTGGTCTTCACCGGTGCGGATGGCGCGGGCATCGGGGCCGCCGGCTTTTCCACAAGCCGGGGCTGCATCTGATCCGTGCGGCCCTCCAGGGCCATGCGAAGCTCCGCCGCCATCTCCCTCGCGGACTGATAGCGGTACTTGGGGTTCTTCTCCATGGCCATCATGCACACATGGCAGATGGCCAGGGGCACCTCCGGCGCGATGGTCTCAATGGGCGCAGGCCGGGCGTGCAGGTGCTGCATGGCCACGGCCACGGTGCTGTCCCCATCGAAGGGCACGCGGCCGGTGAGCATCTCGTAGAGCACCACGCCCACGGAGTAGATGTCGCTGGTCACGTCGGCGGCCTGGCCGCTGGCCTGCTCCGGGCTGAAGTAATGCACAGAACCCATCACCGTATCGCTGCGGGTGAGGGTGGAGCTGTTGGCCATGCGGGCGATGCCGAAGTCCGCCACCTTGATGTGCCCGTCCTCATGGACGAGGATGTTCTGCGGCTTGATATCCCGGTGGATGATGCCGTTTTGATGGGCATGCTGCAGCGCGGAGAGGATCCGGATGGTGATCTGCGCCGCCACGGTGGGGTTGATGCGACCCTTCTCCCGGATGACCTCCTTGAGGGTCTTGCCCTGGACGTACTCCATCACCAGATAGCGGTTGTCCCCGTCCATGCCCACATCCAGGAGGTTGACGATGTTGTGGTGGGTCATGCGGCTGGCGGCCTCCGCCTCCCGCTGGAAGCGGCTGACGAACTCCGCGTCCTTGTTGAACTCGGGCTTGAGCACCTTCACCGCCACGCTGTGCCCCGTGCGCTGATCGATGGCGCGGTAAACAATGGCCATGCCGCCCACGCCGATCTGCTCCACCAGACGGTAGCGGTCAGCCAGTATTTTCTCGCTCATCGGCTGCCCTCCTTATCCTGGAGGAGCACCACGGTCACATTGTCGTGACCGCCTGCGGTCAGGGCCGCGTCCACCAGCAGCTTCGAGGCAGCCTTTGGCGTGTTCACGGTGAGGATCGCCTCCATGGCGCTGTCGGACACCATGCCGTACAGCCCGTCGGAGCACACCAGCCACAGATCCCCTGCCTGGCGCTCCTCCACCAGCAGATCCACATCCACCGTTTCCTCGGTGCCCACGGCCCGGGTGATCACATTGCGCATGGGATGCCCCTCGGCCTGCTCGGGGGTCAGCACGCCAGAGCGTACCAGCTCCGCCACCAGGGAGTGGTCGCTGGTCATCTGCTGCAACTTTCCCTCCCTAAGGAGGTAGGCACGGCTGTCCCCCACATGGCCGATGTAGACATAGTGGTCGCTGAACCACAGGGCGGTCAGGGTGGTGCCCATGCCGGAAAGCTTCTCATCGCCCTGCTGCTGGCGGAACAGGCGGCCGTTGACCTCCGTCACCGCCTCCCGCAGGCTGTCCAGGGCGGGGGTTTTGCCCGAAAGCAGCTCCACCAGGCCGTCCCTGGCTCCTGCGGAGGCCGTCTCGCCGCCCTTGTGACCGCCCATGCCGTCCGCCACGCCGAAGAGCCGCTCCCCCTCGATGATCGCGTCCTGATTGGAGGAACGCACCCGGCCCACGTCCGTCAGGGCATAGACAAGCAGGCCCTTCTCCTCCTCGGCGGGAACGGGCGGCGTTTCCTGCGCCTGGGCAGGCGTCTTGCCGTCGGGATTGTCCGGCGCGGGAGCTGGCTGCTTCTCCGCCGTCTGCGGCAGGCTCTCCCCACGGGCAAAGCGCTTCAGGTAGTCGGTTACCGCACCGGTCATCTTGAACTTACGGCTCATGGGTGTCTCCCCCTTCGCTTTGGCTGGCTGCCAGCATGGTCTTGCGGCGCAGCTGGCCGCAGGCGCCCTCGATGTCGTCGCCCATTTCCCTGCGGCGGGTGGCGGATATGTGCAGTCGCTCCAGCGTCTCCAGGAAGCGGCGCACCGTGGCCTCCGTCACACCCTTCAAATCGCGTTCCTCCACCACGTTCAGCGGGATCAGGTTCACATGGCACTGCATGCCCCGCAGCCGGGAGGCCAGCTCCACGGCGTGTTTTTCCTCGCAGTTCACCCCGCCCACCAGCGCGTATTCGAAGATCACCCGCCGGCCGGTTTTGGCGATGTAGTTGCGGCAGGCCTCCAGCACATCCTCCATGGGATAGGCCTTGGCGATGGGCATGGTCTGGCGGCGGATTTCATCATTGGGCGCGTGGAGGGACACGCACAGCGTCACCGGCAAGTCCTCCTGCGCCAGCTGGTACATCTTCGGCACGATGCCGCAGGTGGACAGGCTCACATTCCGCAGGCTGATCTGCACGCCCTCCGGCTCCCGCAGAAGCCGCAGGAACTTCATCACGTTGTCGTAGTTGTCGAGGGGCTCACCGCTGCCCATCAGCACAATGTTGTGCACCCGCCCCCGCTCCCCCAGGAAGCGGTTGGCGCACAGCACCTCCCCCAGCATTTCGCCGGGGGTCAGGTTCCGCACGCAGCCGTCGAGGGTGCTGGCGCAGAAGGTGCAGCCCATCCGGCACCCCACCTGGGTGGAGATGCACAGGGTGTCTCCGTGGTGGTAGTGCATCAGCACGCCCTCCACACAGTTGCCGTCCTTCAGGCCGAAGAGGAACTTGGTGGTGTCGTCGATCTTCGAGCGGCGCTCCTCAATGATAGTGACCGGCTGGGCCACGGCGGTCTGCTTCAGCTGCTCCCGCAGGGTCAGGGACAGGTTGGTCATGCCGTCAAAGTCCGCACCCTGGTGGATCCAGCGGAAGATCTGCTTCCCCCGGAAGGCGGGCAGCCCCTGCTCCCGGCACCAGGCCGTCAGCTCCGCGCAGTTCATGTCCGCCAGAATGGTCATACGCGCTTCCTCCGCATCCGGCAGATGTAGAAGCCCTCCACGCCGTCCCGCTGGGGCAGCAGCTGCAGCCCCGTGCCCTCGTGGCGGCGGAACCGCTCGGGGATACTCTCCGGCAGGGGCATAAGCTCAAACTCCGGGTGCCGCGCCAGGAACGCCTCCGCCTGCAGCACGTTTTCCTCCTTCAGGATGGAGCAGGTGGAATACACCAGCGTGCCGCCCTTCTTCACATAGGGGGCCACTGCGTCCAGCAGGGCGGATTGCGTTTTCACCAGTTCTGCCACGGATTCCGGCTTCACCCGGTACTTCACGTCCGGCTTCTCCGCCATCACGCCCAGACCCGAGCAGGGCGCGTCCAGCAGCACCGCGTCCATGGTTTCGGTCAACTCCTCCCGGGGCTTCGCCGCGTCCCGGGTCATGGGGCGAATGTTTTCCAGCTTCAGCCTGCGGGCCTGGGCGGCGATCAGCTCCGTCCGGTGGGGATGCACGTCCCAGGCCTGCACGCGGCCGGATCCGTTCATCATTTCCGCCATCAGACAGGCCTTGCCCCCCGGCGCGGCGCAGGCGTCCAGCACCTGCATGCCCGGCTGGGGATTCACCGCCATGGCGGCCATCATGCTGCTCTCGCTCTGGATGGAGAAGTTCCCGCCCACGAAGTCCGCATCCCTGGCCACGTCCGCCATGCCGCGGATCCGCCAGCTGTGCGCAACCGCGCCGGGCTCCTTCTCCCAGACCTTCTTCTCCAGCAGGGCTTCGAAGCCCGCGTCTTCAAGCAGGGTCATGTTGGGTCGCACGGTCACGTAGGTGTCCTGCACCCGGTGGGACAGGATGCCCTCGGCGTCCTCGCCCCAGTCCGCAAGGATCCGCTCCGTCAGCCACTCCGGCACGGAATGCCGCACCGACAGCGCCTTCACCGGCTCTGCGGCGGGATCCGGCCAGGACAGCTCGTCCTTGCGGCGGATCAGGTTGCGCAGGATGCCGTTGCACACACCGGCAAGGCCCTCCATGCCCAGCTCCTTGCACAGCACCACCGCCGTGTTGGTGGCGGCGCTCTCCGGGATGCGATCCTCCATCAGGATCTGGCAGGCGCCCAGGCGCAGGATGTTGCGCAGGCGGATGTCCGTGTCGGGCCGGGCCATGATCTGATCCAGCGCGTGGTCGAGGTAGATCAGGTTGTCGAGGGTATCGTACACCAGCCGTGCCACCAGGCGGCGATCCGTCACCGATAGACCGCAGTTGCGCAGCTTCTCGTCCAGGGACAGGGAGGCGTAGGCGTCGTTCTCCGTCACGTCCCGCAGCACCGCCAGGGCCATCCGGCGGGAGGCCAGGCCCTCCATCTGCTCGGGCTTGTCCTTGGGCGCAGGGCGTCGATCCCCACGGAAGGGCGGCTTATGGCCGTCCCGGGGACTGTGATCCCCACGATAGGGCCGTTTTTCTCCCCCGAAGCCGGGCTTGCCGCCATCCCGATGGGCATTATCCCCACGGAAGGGCTTCTTCTCCCCATGGAATTCACGCTTTTCCCCACCGAAGGACGGCTTTCCTTCCTGCCGATGGGTGTCTTCCCCACGCTGATACCCCTGTCCATCCCTGCGGGCAGGCCGATCCCCACCCTCGCCGGGCTTGCCGGAGCGGAAGCCGGGTTTGCCGCCACGGAATCCCACTTTGTCGCCACCGGACGGCTTGCCATAGGGTTTTCTGCTCTCATGATTCCCACGATAGGGCTTTCTTTCGCCGGATTTCACACTGTGATCACCACGGAAACCCTCGCTTCGCTGCTCCTGACGCTTCTCGTCGCTCATGCCTGCTCCTCCTTCAATACCGTCCCCACTGCCATGGGATGGCCGCGGAGGTAATCCTTGGGGTTCATAGGTTTGCCGCCGGGGGCCTGCATCTGCGTGATGCGCACCGCGCCCTCGCCCGCTGCGATCACCAGCCCGGCCTTGGGATCAGCCGTCAGGATCTCCCCCGGCTGACCCGAGCCGTCTGCCGCTTCCGCCCGCAGCAGCTTCAGCCGCTGGCCTTCGTAGGGCGTGGTGCAGCCCGGCCAGGGGTTCAGACCGTGGATGCGGTTGACGATCTCCGCCGCTGGCCGCGTCCAGTCGAGGACGCCCATGTCCTTGTTCAGCATAGGGTCGTAGGTCATGGCGGACTCGTCCTGAGGGATGCGGGTAAGCGTCCCGGCCTCAAGGGCCTGCAGGGTGTCAATCAGCAGCGACGCGCCCATGACGCTCAGCCGCTCCGTCAGCTCGCCGGCGGTTTCACCGGGCTGGATGGGCGTGGTCGCACGCAGCAGCATGTCGCCGTTATCGATGCCCCGGGCGGTCATCATGGTGGTGACGCCCGCCTCCTTGTCCCCCTGCAGAATGGCCCAGTTGATGGGCGCGCTGCCCCGGTGCCGGGGCAGGAGCGACGCGTGGACGTTGATGGTTCCCAGGGGCGGCACGTCCAGCACCGCCTGGCTCAGGATCTGCCCGAAGGCCGCCGTGACGCACAGGTCGGGGGCCAGATGCTGCAGATCCGGCAAGCCGTCCCGGCGGATGTGCTGGGGCTGGAACACCGGGATGCCCCGGCTGACGGCGTACTCCTTCACGGGGGTCATGACCACCTTGTTGCCGCGCCCCTTGGGCCGGTCGGGCTGGGTGAACACGCCCACCACGTCATAGCCGCCCTCGCACAGGGCCTTGAGGGAGGCCACGGCGAAGTCCGGCGTACCCATGAACACAATCCTCATTCGTTATCATCCTCCGGCACGTGACCCTCGATCTCCTCCGGGGTCAACTCGCGATCCATCACGTCGATGTACACCCGGCCGTCCAGGTGATCCAGCTCGTGGCACACCGCCCTGGCGAAGAAGCCCTCCGCCTCCAGCTGGAACTCGTTGCCCTTGCGGTCCTGGGCGCGGACGGTGACCTTCATGGGCCGGGTCACGATGCCCTGGCGGCCCGGCAGGGACAGGCAGCCCTCCCGGCCGCACTGGCTGCCCTCACGGCTGATGATCTCCGGGTTGATCAGCTCCACCAGCCCGTCGCCCACGTCGATGACCACCACCCGGCGCAGGATACCCACCTGCGGCGCGGCAAGGCCCACGCCCTCGGCCTTGTACATGGTGTCGGCCATGTCCTTGAGCAGCAGCCAGAGCCGCAGGTCAAACTTCTCCTGCTTCTTGCACACCTTGCGCAGGGCCTCGTCGCCCAGCTTCACAATCTTGCGGATCGCCATGGTTCTCATTCTCCTTCGTCGGTCACATCATCGTTGTGGGATTGTATTCAAAATAAATATCCGCGCCCGGGGATTCCTGCCGTGCCAGCTCCGTCAGCGCGCCCACCAGGGGCTCCGTGTCCGGGTGATCCAGCAGCTTCATCAGCACATGCCAGCGGCATTTGCCCCGCAGCAGCTTCACCGGCGGCTGATCCAGCCGCAGAAGCAGCGTGCGCTTCTTCCACAGGGGATGCGCCTCCATCAGCCGCATGCACGCCTGATACAGCCGCTCCGCCGTTTCCTTTGCATTCTGCTCCTTCTCCGCTTCCACCAGGAGCCTGGCCATGATGGTGAAGGGCGGATACAGCCCCCGCCTCCGCCGGTCGAACTCCTCCTGGAAGAAGGCCCGGTAGTCCTGGGCTGCGGCAGCCTGGATCACCGGATCCTCCGGCTTGTAGGTCTGTACGACCACCTGCCCGGGGATCTCGCCCCGGCCCGCCCGGCCCGCCACCTGCGTCAACAGCTGGAAGGTTCGCTCCCGGGCCCGGTAGTCCGGCAGGTTCAGCGTCATGTCCGCCGCCACCACGCCCACCAGCGTCACCCGGGGGAAGTCGAGGCCCTTGGCGATCATCTGCGTGCCCACCAGGATCCTCGCCCGCCCGGAGCGGAACTCGTCCAGGAGCTTTTGGTGGCCGTCCTTGCCGGAGGTGGTGTCGATGTCCATGCGTACCACGCCCACCCCGGGGAACAGCCGGTGCAGCTCCTCCTCCACCTTCTGGGTGCCTGCACCGAAGTAGCGGATGTAGCGGCTGCCGCACTCCGGACAGAGGGACGGCGGCGGCTCCGCATGGCCGCAGTAGTGGCAGTGCAGGAGGTTGTCCCCGCCGGAGACATGGTAGGTCATGGACACGTCGCAGTTGGGGCACTTCATCACATGGCCGCAGCTACGGCAGCTGACGAAGGAATTGTACCCCCTGCGGTTCATCAGCAGCATGGCCTGCTCGCCCCGGCGCATGCACGTCTGCAGCGCCCGCAGCAGCACGCCGGAAAACACGCTCCGGTTGCCGCTCTCCAGCTCCTTGCGCATGTCCACCACCTCCACCTGGGGCAGGGGGCGGTTCATGACCCGGTGGGGCATTTCCAGCAGGGTGTAGTCCCCCCGGCGTGCCTTGGCGAAGGACAGGATGCTGGGCGTGGCGGAGGCCAGCAGCAGCGTCGCACCCTCGTTGCTGCAGCGGCGGGCGGCTACCTGACGGGCGTCATAGCGGGGATGGCGGTCGCTTAAGTAGGTGGACTCATGCTCCTCGTCCACCACGATGAGCCCCAGGTTCTCGCAGGGGGCGAACACCGCCGACCTTGCGCCGATGACCACCCTTGCGTCTCCCCGGCGGATGCGCCGCCACTCGTCGAAGCGCTCCCCCGCCGACAGCCGGGAGTGCAGCACCGCCGCCACCGCCCCGAACCGGCCCCGGAACCAGCTGACCATCTGCGGGGTCAGGGCGATTTCCGGCACCAGGATCATGGCTGTGCGCCCCTGGGCCAGGGTAGAGCGCACCAGGCGGATGAACACCTCCGTCTTGCCCGAGCCCGTCACGCCGTGGAGCAGGAATCGTCCCCGGCCCCGCTCCAGCTCCGGCAGCATCACCGACAGGACTTCCTCCTGGGCGGGGGTCAGGGCGGGATCGGGCATGCGGGGCTCCTGCATCGCCCCGCCGGGGCGGCGCAGCACCTCCTCCTGGGAAAGGGTCACCAGCCCCGCAGCTTCCAGCTGGCGCAGCGCGTCCATAGGCTCCCGCACCAGTAGCTTCAGCTCCCCCACCGGGCGGGGCTGACCGTCCGCCAGC
This sequence comes from Eubacteriales bacterium, assembly GCA_034104265.1. Classification (GTDB taxonomy): domain Bacteria; phylum Bacillota; class Clostridia; order Christensenellales; family Aristaeellaceae; genus UBA11524. The sequence continues at coordinate 16,222 of JAXEEE010000031.1, forward strand.
AGCTGCAGGAGCTGCCTGCGCTTGGCCGAGCGGCCCTGGGCGGCCATGGCTTCCTCCACCCGGGACGGGGGAATGCACAGCTTCGCCATGGTCTGATGCTTCACCTGCACCCGGCCGCCCCGCATTTCCGCGGGCAGCATCAGGCGCAGCGTTTCCGCCAGGGGACAGTGGGCGTCCTCCGCCATCTGCCGGGCCAGGGTCAGGAGACTTGGCAGGATGGCCGGATAATCCTCCAGGGGCGCAAGCACGGGCTTCAGCTTTTCCGGCGGCACATCGCAGCTTTCCGCGAAGCCCACCACCACGCCCTCCTTGCGCCGGGGGCCGAAGGGCACTTCCACCCGCTGGCCCACAGACAGGCGCATGCCCTCGGGGATCAGATAGCTGAAGGTATGCGCCACCTGCTCGTGGACGATGTCCACAATCACCTGGGCCAGCATGCCTTCACCTCCCTCGCCGAATGCGGCTGATACGCCATCATTTATTATACCGTTTTTCACAGAATTGCACAAGAGCCAAACCCGCCCTTACTTCCGGGAGGCAAAGTTCCACGCCTCCTCGATCCAGCCAAGGAACGTGTCATCGATCTCCGACCGGCTGCGGAGGATCACATGGTGGGTCCAGCGGCCCGGGTACGGCTCCACCGCCTGCCAGATCCGGGGCGAATCCACCCGCCGGGGCAGTCCGAAGGTAACGATCAGCCGCCGTCCCCGCAGGGACGCGAAGGCAAACCGCCGCGCCACGGTGAAGGCGATCTGGCTCTTCATCACCAGCACCTGCGCATCCGGGCAGCGGGTGAGAATTGCGTCCTCCAGGGCAGCGTAGAGGGGCAGCAGCTCCGGGGCCTTGTCGAAGAAAACCACCGTGTCCCCGTTCATGCCTTTGCCTCCGTCATGTTCACCAGGAAGATGCTGCCGATGATCATCGCGCCGCCCAGGGCCGCCTGCCAGGTCAACGTCTCCCCCAGCAGCATGACGCCGCCCAGGAGCGTGGTCAGGGGAATCAGGTTGATGAAGATGGCCGAGGCCAGGGGGCTCATCTCGTGCAGGGCGTTGCCGTAGAGCCAGTAGCACAGTGCGGAGCAGATCACCGCCAGCACCGCCGCTGCCAGCCAGCCGCTGGCAGGAATCGCCCTCAGGTCGCAGGGATCTGCCAGGGCCATGGGGATCAACGTGACCAGGGCGATCAGCGCCTGCCAGGTGTTCATGGACAGGCTGGAATAGCCATCGCGCAGCTTCCGGCTGATGAAGATGTATGCCACCCACACCACGCTGGCCCCCAGGATGAACAGATCCCCCGCCAGGCTGGCCGCGCCCTCGCTGTTGCCGCCCAGGACGATGATGGCCGTGCCCGCCACGGAGATCATCGCGCCGGTGATTTGCGGCCCCCGCATACGGCGGCGGTCAACCACCGCCTCCACCACCATGGTCAGGATGGGGATTGCCGCCAGGATCAGCGAGGCGTTTACCGTGGAGGTTCGGCTGATGCCCTGGTACTCGAAGAAGTAGTACAGCGTGATGCCCATCAGTCCGGAGAGGGCCATGGGCAGGATGTCCGCCCGGCGCAGGCGAAGGCGCTTCTCCTTCATCAGCGTCATGGGCAGCAGGCACGCCGAGGCCATCACATAGCGCACCAGCGCCAGCATCATCGGGCTGAAGCCGCTTGACAGCGCATGCTTGCTGGCAATAAAGGACAGACCCCACATCACATTGCAGAACACCATCGACAGTACCTGTCCGAGCATCCTCCGCGCCTCCTGATTCTTGTGTATGGACACAGAAAACCCGCCTCTCGCACAAGAGGCGGGTCATCTATCATAGCTGAACTCAGGCTTCTTCCTGAGTCTTGGGCAGCGCACGCATCACATTGCCGCTACGCAGGCAGCGGGTGCAGACGTTCATCCGCTTGGCCGCGCCGTTCACCATCACACGGACGCTCTGCACATTGGGCGCCCAGGTGCGGTGGGTCTTGCGGTTGGAGTGGCTGACGTTATTGCCGTTCAGCGTGCTCTTCTCGCAGATCTCACAAAGCTTACCCATGGTAATCCACCTCCTCGTTGGAGTATGCACACATCAAAGCCTATTTATCATATCACGCGCGGACGGAAAAAGCAAGGGCTATTTTCATGGAAAACGGACTTTTTCTGCCCGATTTGTCAGGAAAACATCCGCTCCAGCTCCTCGTACTTTTCATGGGTGATCAGCGCATCCTGGGTGGTGCCGTTCAGGCGCACCACGTAGGTCCAGCGGCCGTAGGGGGTGATGTTGCTGATGTGGTTCAGGTTGATGATGTAGCTCTTGTGGCAGCGGAAGAACACCGCCGGATCCAGCCGGGCCTCGGTTTCGCTCAGGGAGTCCCCGGTAACGTAGCGGCCCCCGCCCACGGTATAGATCACCGTGGAGCGGTTCTCCCGCTGCACCAGGAGAATATCGCTCATGCTGATAAAGCTCACGCCTTCCTTGTGGCGCAGCATCAACCTGCCCGCTGCCGCCCGGGGCGCGGCCTTGGGCAGCTCCGGCAGGGGCTTCTCGTCCACCCGTCCCACCCGGTCCCGGGCCCGCTCCAGGGTCTGCAGCACACGATCCACCTTGAAGGGCTTGAGCAGATAGTCGAAGGCATACACCTCGAAGGCGTCGCCCATGTACTGGTCGTGGGCGGTGGCGAAGATCATGACGATGGTGGGATCCATGTCCTGGATGATTTTCGCGCACTCCACGCCGGTCTTGCCGGGCATCTCCACATCCAGGAAGACGATCTGCGGGTGAATCTCCTCCACCAGCGCCATCAGCTCGTCCCCGTCCTTCGCCTCCCCCGCCAGGGTGAAGCCCTCCACCTTCTCAATCATCTTCCGCTCGATGAGGCGCATGCCCGCGTCGTCGTCGGCAATGACCACCTTAATCGGTTCCATGAGCCGTTCCTCCGTTTGCTTTCTTCCGCAGCTTCTCCACCCAGGACGCGTCCAGCAGGTTCACCGTCTGGAACTGTCCCTGCCAGAACACCGCCCAGTTGTTGAACGGGCAGGGCAGCATCTTGGCCTTTTCCAGGGTGTCCACCTCCGCCAAATGCACGGGGAAGCCCGTCTCCTGGCAGTACGTCCGGATGCTCTCCACCTTCTGGGCGATAAAGGGGCACTGATTGTCATAATACACGGTCAGGGCCGTTTCGTCAATGGTGCCGCGCCTTGCACTGTCCGTAAAGCGAGGCTTCGTTCCGTCGAAGGACAGGGCCAGCAGCTCGTAGCCGGTGTCCGTGCGATCCACGGTTTCAAACCCGAACCTCCGTGCAAAGCCCTGGTCGGACAGCCAGGCCTTCTGTTTCTCTGCGCCCAGCATGCACACACCAGACTTCCCCTGCCGCCGGGCATCCGGCAGGCAGTAATCCATCAGCGCCTTGCCGTAACCCCGGCCCTTCCAGGCCGGATCCACCCACAGGCAGTAGATGTACAGGTACCCCGGGCCCTCCACCGGCACCCAGGCCGTCTCCAGCGGCGCGTACTCAATGAACACCGGGGCCTTCACCTGCAGCTTGCGCAGCACATGGCCCTCCTTCAGGCGCGAGGCCAGCCACTTCCGCTTGGCTTCCACCCCGGGATGGGGCTTTTTGCTGCGGATGATGCAGCACAGATGCTCGCCGGGCAGGTTTTCCTCCGTCAGGTTGATGAATGCCGGTTCCATCCCTTGTCCTCCCGTATCTTCCTACAAAAAGCGGCGGAGAAAATCTCTTCTCTCCGCCGCGGCTGATTATCTGCGTCCGCGCCTTTCACAGGGCCGCGTCAACACCTCCTGCATGATGAACGCCTTCACCATGCTTTCGCCAGTCCATTCCAGGGCCAGGCCGGGCTTCTCCGTCACGGGGGTCGTCACCGGCTCGGGCCGGGGCGCATGCATGGACGGCAGCTGCTCCTCATGGCAGGGATCGACGCCCTCGGTGCTGCGGTAGCGCAGGCTGCCGGTATCGTCGTCCACCGGGCAGGCGGGGGCGGTATGCACGTGCACACGGGGCGCAATGGCCTCCCGCGCAGGCTCCTGCCGCAGGGGCGGGATCATCTCAACGGGCCGGGTCGCGGGCGCGGGCTTCGGCGCAGGCTTCGGCTCCGTCCGCTGCACACTGGCGGGCTTCATCGCGTCCTGACCGAAGATTTCCTCCATGGTCTGGCGCTGCTTCTTCGCCTGCTGCTGCTCCTTCTTCTTCCCGCTGTTGCCCACGGCCCGGACGATCAGCCCAACCACGATCAGTACCCAGAACAAATCCATGGGCCATCACTCCTTTCCTGATCGAAGGGCGGGCCGGTTACTTCTTGGGCTCAACGCCGGGGGTCTGCTGGGGCGCGCTGGCCTTGGCGATGGAATCCCGCATGGTGGTGTCGGCGATGGTGTTCTGCATCTGGTAGTAGTCCATCACACCCAGCTTGCCTTCCCGCAGGGCCTGGGCCATGGCCTTGGGCACTTCCGCCTCGGCCTCCACAACCTTGGCGCGCATCTCCTGCACAGCGGCCTTCATTTCCTGCTCATGGGCCACGGCCATGGCGCGGCGCTCCTCCGCCTTCGCCTGGGCGATGCGGCGGTCGGCCTCGGCCTGATCCATCATCAGCTGGGCGCCGATGTTGCGGCCCACGTCCACGTCGGCAATATCAATGGAGAGAATCTCGTAGGCGGTACCGGCGTCCAGGCCCTTGCTCAGCACGGTGCGGCTGATCAGGTCGGGGTTCTCCAGCACCTGCTTGTGGGTTTCGGCGGAGCCCACGGTGGTGACGATGCCCTCGCCGACACGGGCGATGACGGTTTCCTCGCCGGAGCCGCCCACCAGGCGCTCAATGTTGGTGCGCACGGTCACGCGGGCCTTGGCGCGCAGCTCAATGCCGTCCTTGGCGATGGCGGCCACCACGGGGGTCTCGATGACCTTGGGGGTGACGGACATCTGCACGGCCTCGAACACGTCGCGGCCGGCCAGGTCGATGGCGCAGGCCTTCTCGAAGGCCATCTCGATGTTGGCGCGCTGGGCGGCGATCAGGGCGTTGATGACCCGATCCACGTTGCCGCCGGCCAGGAAGTGGGTCTCCAGCTTGCTCACGCTCAGGTCAAGGCCGGCCTTGTTGGCCTTGATGAGGGGATACACCAGGCGCTGGGGCTGAATGCGGCGCACCCGCATGCCCACCAGCGTACCGATGGAAATGTGCACACCGCT
>JAXEEE010000032.1:0-25887 GCA_034104265.1 Eubacteriales bacterium
GCCCTCTGGCGGGGTCGAGGGGCAGCGCCCCTCGCGTACTTTTCCTCAAGGAGGTGTTCCTATGAAAATCGACCTGACGTGCCCGGCGGAGGTCTGGCGGACGGCGCTGCCCGGAGCGGAGCGGCCCGCCTGCGAGCTGACGCTGTACAACCTGTCCGACAAGCTGATTGTCTCCGTGGAGGTGACGCTGACGCTGCTGGACGCGGCCGGGGAGGAAATCGCCCGGGTGATTCACCGCGCCCATGATCTGCATGGCCTGCCGGAGAAGCCGTTCTCCATGCTGGTGCCGGTGGAGGAGGAAACCGCCGCGCCCGCATCCGCCGAGGTGCTGGTGGAGAAGATCTGGTTCGACGACAACAGCGTATGGCGGCGCAGCAAGCTGCCCCTGAGCGAATACACTCCCAACGCCCTGCCCAACAGCCGCGCCCTGGAGAACCTGCGCTACATTGCCGGGAAGGACGCGGTGGGTTATCCCCAGGAGCAGCAGGGGCTGTGGCTGTGCGTCTGCGGCAGGCCCAATGCCAACGGCAGCCGCATGTGCATCCGCTGCCACCGCAACCGCACGGAGGTCTTTGCCAACCTGAACAAGGAGGCTGTGGAGCAGCAGACCAGCCAGCGGGAGCGTCAGCTGGATCTGAAGGCCAAGGCCGCCCGGGAGAACGCCTCCCGCCATCAGGCCCTGCGGGAAAAGGAATATGAGGAAAAAATGCGCCGCCGCAGGCGTCGGATCGCCCTGGCCAGCGCGGCGGCGGTGTGCCTGGCTGCGGCTTACGGCGTGGTGTTCCACCTGCTGCCCTACCTGCGCTACCGCTCCGCCGTGGAGCTGATGGAGGCGGGCAGCTATCAGGAGGCCATTGCCGCTTTCAGCGACATGACCGGCGATCTCCGCGCGGAGGAGAACATCCTCCGCTGCACCTACCTGGACGCGGTGAATCAGCTGGATTCCGGCGATGAAGCCCTGCTGGCCCAGGCCCAGGCCACCCTGGAGGGCCTCGGGGATTATGAGGACGCGGCGGAGCAGGCACGTCAGGCGCAGTTCCTGCGGGCGGACATCCTGCTGGAGCAGGGCAGCGTGGACGAGGCCCGAAGCCTGTACACCGCCCTGGAGGACGACATGGACTGCGCCGCGCAGATCGCCCGGTGCGATTATCTGACCGCCTCCGCGCTGCTGGAGAAGGGCGACTATGCAGCCGCCCGGACGGCCTTTGAGGCTCTGGGCGATTATGAGGACGCGCCGGACATGGCGAAGGAAGCCGTCTACCGGCCCGCCATGGCCGCGCTGGACGGGGGCGAGGCTGACGAAGCCATCGCCCTGCTGGGGGAGATTCCCGGCTATGCCGACGCGGAGGCGCAGCTGGCCCGGGCCTGGTACCTGAAGGGCCAGCAGCTGCGGGCGGCGGGCGAATTGACCGACGCGGGCGAGGCTTTCCTGCAGGCGGGGGAGCATGAGGACGCGGCCCGTCAGGCGAATGAGTGCCTGTATCAGGCGGCGGACGAGGCGGCGCAGCAGAATGACCATATGACGGCGGCTGCGCTGTTCGGGGAGATCCCGGACTATCTGGACGCGCAGGACCGCTGGCACCAGGAAACCTACACCCTGGCGGTGGACGCGCTGGGCGATCTGGAGTACATCCGCGCCCGGAGCCTGCTGGCCACCCTGCCCGAGGACTATGAGGACGTGGCCACCCTCCGGCTGGAGGCGATCTACCGCCCTGCCGTCACCGCGTACAAGAAGGCGGACTTCGAGGCGGCCATCGAGGGCTTCAGCCAGCTGGGGGATTACCGCGACAGCGCGGAGCAGCTGCAGAAATCCCGCTACCGCCTGGCGGAGGAAAAGCGCATCGCCGGGGATTACGAGGGCGCACTGGCGCTGTATGCGCTGCTGGGGGACGATGAGGACGCGCAGGATCAGATCCGCCTGACCCACTATCAGCAGGGTGTGCAGGCCATCCAGCAGGGGGATTATGCCCGGGCCATGGAGCTTTTCACGGCCCTGGGCAGCTACAAGGACAGCGGGGACAAGCTGAAGGAGGCCACCTACGACCAGGCCGCTGCGCTGCTGGCGGCGGGGGACTACGCCGGGGCGCGGCCGTTGTTTGTCTCCCTGGGCAAGTATTCCGACGCGCAGCAGCAGGTGCCCGCCTGCGACTACGGCCTGGCCGCGGCTATGGCAGCCGCCGGGCAGGCGGAGCAAGCCGCCGCGTTGTACCTCTCCCTGGGGAATTACCAGGATGCGAAGGAGCAGGGTCAGGCGCTGTACTACGCGCAGGGCCTGGCTGCCCAGGCGGAGGGCCGGGACAAGGACGCTGCTGCGTACTATGCGCTGATTCCCGGCTACGAGGATGCGGACAGCCGGGTGGAGGCCATCTACGACGCGGCCTACGCCTCCGCCCGGGACCGGGCGCAGCAGGCGATGGACGGCGGGGAATACGCCCTGGCCGCGGCGATCCTGCTGCAGGTGGACATGACGGAGCTGCCGGAGAAGTACGCGGGTCTGCCGGACATGCTCAAGGAGGCCTGCTATCAGGAGGCGGGCCGGCTCTATGCCGCCGGGAAGCCCTTTGAGGCGCTGCCCTTCTATCAGATGATTCCGGGCTATCGGAACGTGGACAGCATTCTTTCCCGCAGCTGCTATCTGATTCTGGGCCAGTGGCTGGGGACGGAGGGGCAGACCTACACCTTCCTGCCGGACGGCACCTGCAGCCTGAACGGGGAGCGGCTGTACTACGCGGTGAGCACCTACGCCATGCAGACGGGCATTGCGCCGGACGCGCTGTCCCTGACCCACAAGGTGTCCTCCATTGCGGAAAGCGACCTGACCCTGCGGGACATCCGGGACGGACAGAACATTGTGATCCGCCTGACGCGGGATCCGGACTATGCTCTGCCGGAGCTGACCCCGGCCCTGCCGGAGGTACCCCAGCCGGATCCCACCCCGGCTCCTGCGTCCACGGACACGCCTGTGCCGGAGGAGATGCCCCTGCCCACGGCGGAGGCTGATGCGTCCGACGCACTGCCCCTTCCGGAGGTCACGGAGGATCCCACGGACAGCTTCCAGGTGGAGGACGATTAACGTCAGGAAAGGTTTCGCCTGAGACTGAACTGAACATGCATGATAAAAGGGAGCGCGTCCGTGATACGGATGCGCTCCTTGTGCTTTGCCGGAATCACAGGTCTGCGGGAAAAAGCCTTCCCCTTTGGGGAAGGTGGCCGAGCGCAGCGAGGTCGGATGAGGTCGTTCCTCTGCAGATTTCAGCATATGCCGGGTACGCTGGCGCGATCCCATGGAGTTGACTGAACCTGCCGTTCCCATTGCAGGCTGCTGCGCAGCTGCTCGGGAACTCGCGCTTTTCTTTTCCTTTTTGCTATTCTTTTGCGGGGTGCTGGGCTGCCGCCCAGACCTGCGCAGGGGCTAACGCCGCCCCTGCACCCGCGCAAGGGGTTTCACCCCTTGACCCGTTTCCGCTGGCGCGCTCCCGTGGGCGGCCTCCTGGACAATCCCACCAGATTGGTGTATAATCAGGGGCAAATGCAGCAGACCGGAGGCTGATGATCATGAAGCATTACGCCCTCATCGGCGAACACCTGGGGCACAGCATGTCCGTCCCCATTCATGAGGCGATCTTCCGCCGCCTGGGCATCGACGCGGACTACCGCCTGGTGGAGCTGCCCCGGGACGGCTTCGCGGAGGGTGCCCGCCGCCTGATGGACGAGGTGGACGGCTTCAACATCACCATTCCCTACAAGCAGGACATTATCCCCCTGCTGTCCGGCCTGGACGATGCGGCCCGGGCCATCGGCGCGGTGAACACCGTGTCCCTGGACGGCCCTGCCGTGGGCTACAACACGGACGTGCCGGGCTTTGCCGCCATGCTGCGGATGCACGGCATCGACCCCCAGGGCCAGCCCTGCTACGTGCTGGGGACGGGGGGCGCGTCCAAGGCGGTGGTGGCGGCGCTTCACCGCATGGGTGCGCAGCGGGTGACGCTGGTTTCCCGCAGCCCCAGGGGCGAGGGCGTCATCGACTACGACCGGCTCGGGGAGGAATTCTCCGGCGTGCTGGTGAACACCACCCCGGCGGGGATGCTGTATCAGCAGGATACCTGCCCCATCCGGGAGGACGCGCTGCCCGGCATCCTCCGCCGTGCCACGGGCGTGGCGGACATCATCTACAACCCGCCGGAAACTGTCCTGACCGCCGCGGCCAGGCGGCTGGGCGTTCCCGCCTGCACGGGCATGACCATGCTCATCGCCCAGGCGGTGGAGGCGGAATCCATCTGGCAGGGGTACCCCATGCCCGACGGCCTTACCGAAACCCTTGACAAGGAGCTGAAGCTGCTGTGAAGAAGATCCTGATCCTCAACGGCCCCAACATCAACCTGACCGGCCTGAGGGAGAAATCCGTCTATGGCGCGAAGACCTTCGACGACCTGCTGGCCCTGTGCCATGAGGAGGCGCAGAAGCTGGGCGTGGAGCTGCGCTGCGTCCAGTCCAACCACGAGGGCGCGCTCATCGACGCCCTGCAGCAGGCGTACTTCGACGGCTTTGATGGGGCGGTGTTCAACCCCGGCGGGTACACCCACACCTCCGTGGCCCTGCACGACGCCATCGCCTCCGTGCCCATGCCCGTCATCGAGTGCCACATGTCCAACGTCCACGCCCGGGAGGAGTTCCGCCACCGCTCCATGACGGCCTCGGCCTGCCGGGGACAGATTGTGGGCTTCGGGTTCTACGGGTATGTGATGGCCATGCGGGCGCTGGTGGAGGCATGAGGCTGCCCTTACGCGCGCCGCAGCCGGAGGAAGGCTCCGGGCGGGAGCTGCCCGGCTGGCGGAAGCAGTCCTTCGCCCTGCCCTATCGGGGCGGGATGATCTGGTTCGAGCACCTGGACGGCCTGGGCACCCACACGGATCTGGCCCGGGAGAAGCTGGCGCGGGATCGGCATGTGCTGCTGTCCCCCTCGGGGCCGGGGCTGGTGTGCGTGGTGCTGAATGAAACCCGCGTCAATGGCGCCCTGGCCGATGCGCTGACGGACGCGCTGCGCCACGGGGGCAAGCGGTTCACCCGGGTGTGTCTGGTGGGGGCGGATTTCCGCACCAGGCGGCGCATCCGCCGGGCGGCGGGGGATGCGTTCCCCCTGGCCTTCCTGCCGGGGCTGGAGCAGGCGAAGGTGTGGCTGATCCCGGCAAACAACGCAGAATAAACAAAGCAGCGTCCGCATGATGCATGTCATACGGACGCTGCTTTTTCGCTGCGGAGGAAGGGGACGCAGCCCGCAGCTGCTGCGGGGCCGGAACCGGGACAGCCTTTGCGCCATACGCAGCACACCCGGTGCAGCTTCGCTTACAACAGCCCCTCCCAATCCAGGGCGGCATAGACCATGTTGCGCAGCCTGCGCTGGATATAGGGGGCCTTCGTGTCCTCCGCCTGCTCGGCGTAGACGATCGTGACCCCGCTGTCGGGATCCAGCAGGGTATAGCTGCCCCACGCGCCGCCCCAGCCGAATTCGCCCACGCCTGTGGGGCTGCCGGACATGGCGGGGGAAAGCATGGTTCGCACCCCAAAGCCGTAGCCGTAGCCCTGACGGGCCGGGGTTTGCCACATGTCCTGCAGCTGCTGCTCATTCAGGCAGTTGCGGCGCATCAGGTCGACGGTGCGCCCGGCCAGGATGCGCACGCCCTCACGGCTTTTCCCATGGGCTGTCATGGCGCAGGCGAAGCGGACGTAATCGTCCACCGTCATGGTCAGGCCGGCGCCGCCGCTTTCATACTGTTCACCGGGCTGCAGGGGATTGCCCTGATCCGCCCTGTGCCAGGCACCCTCCGCGTCCAGACCGTAGCGGATGCACACATCCTTCCGGCGCTCACCGGGCTCCCGGAACCAGGTGCTGTGCATGCCCAGCGGCTCCAGGATGTGCTCCCGCAGATAGTCCGAGAACCGCTGCCCGCTGACAACCTCGATCAGCGCGCCCAGCACATCGTGGGACAGCCCGTACAGCCAGCGCGTCCCCGGCTCAAACTGCAGGGATTTCTCAGCAATGGCACGCACCAGCTGCCGGGTGGTGATGCCCTCGCCGTGCTGTTCCATGGCCCGGAGGATCTCCGGGCAGACCAGGTCATAGTCGATGCCGGAGGTCATGGTGAACAGGTGCTGAATCAGCACCGGCTGCGCCGCCTCGCGTAGCGTATTGCCCTCCCGCACCGTCATGCGGGCAAACTCCGGCAGATAATCCGCCACCGGGTCGTTCATCAGGAACCTGCCCTGCTCCCAAAGCTGCAGGGCTGCCGCGCAGGTGATGAGCTTCGTCATGGAGAACATGCGGTACAGCGTCTGCTCCGTGACGGGGATGCCCTGCCCGATGTCCTGCCAGCCCGTGCAGTGCCGGTAAACCATCTTTCCGTTCAGATAGACGGCCAGGTCGTTGCCCGCAATCCCCATGGCGCTCAGGCCGTCCTGAAAACGGGCCAGCTGCTTCCAATCCATATCGGCTCCGCCTTTCTGTTCTGTCAGAACGTATCCATGAACCGGCGGCCCTCCAGCCAGGCGATCATGTTCAGCACCAGGAAGTTCCAGTTCTGGAAGCCGTGGGTCACAATGGGCATGCCGGTGTCCGGGTGATAATACTCATGCAGGCAGCCGTTGACCTCCAGATCCCTGCCGAAGAGCTGGATGGTTTTGTGGGCCAGCTCCTGGGCGTCCTCGGTGTAGCCGTACTTCAGCAGCCCGGAAAAGACCATGAAGTTGCTGATGCCCCACACCGGCCCGCGCCAGTTGGAGGGATTGTTGGTGGCCCGGATGTCATACATCCTCTCCAGCCGGGACAGGGTGCGGACGCCGCTGCGGCAGGCGAAGGTGCGCGGGTCGCGGAGCCGCTCCACCATCCGCCGGGCCTGCTCCGGGGAGGCGATGCCCGCCCACAGGGGCAGGAAGCTGCTCCAGGAGTCAAGCCGCATGATCAGGCAGGGATAATCCCGGGGCGCGCCGCTGTGCAGCCAGGCGCCGGGATCCACGGGCCGCAGGCCGAAGTCCACGCTGTAATAGGTGCCGTCCCGCTCGTCCCAGCAGTAGCGGTTGATGGCGTCGGCCAGCGTCTGCGCCTTGCCGCGCCATGCGTTGGCCTCGCGCATGTCGCCCGCCTGCTCCATCAGATAGCCCATGGCCTCCAGCTCCCGCACCATCAGGCAGTTCAGGTAGATGGAGCCGCAGCTGCGGTCGGGCTTGTAGAACACGGCCGGGTCGTTGTCCACGCCCACGGCGAAGTCGTCAATCCAGAACAGCAGGCCGGTTTCCTCATTCCGCTGGGCGGTCATGTAGCGGTTGAGGAAGGCCCGCAGCTTGTCCAGGTGGGGCAAAGCCCAGGCCACGTCGCCGCCGCCGCGCTGGCACAGGGCGGCCAGCTGCTGGGCCAATACAGGCTTGTGCATGTTGGTTTCAGCGTCAGGGCTGTCCTTGTGGCGCACGGTCAGGGGCTTGTCCGGGGTAACGCAGATGGGCATCCGGCCGTCCTCGGTGCACAGGGACAGGAAGTTGAGAATGCTGCCCCGCTCATAGTCGGCGAACTGACCGGCCCGGCCGGTGTATTCCTCCACCTGTCCCAGCATGATGCTGGTCAGCCAGGCGTCCCAGTCCCAGAGGGTGTTGGAATAATACGGGCTGTCCGAGGCGCTGGGCACGATGTAGGGATAGCGCAGGATGCCGGAGGCCTCGCGGGTCATCTTGCCGCTGGTGCCGATGATGAAATCCTTGAGCGCGGTGATAGAACTGTCCATGTTCATCCTGATGATTCCTTTCGCGGGTATTTTTGGCGTTGGTATAAGCGATGGGAAGCGTGCGTGAAATACAGGTAGTTTTCGATAGGTATCTGCTGATTTCCTTTCGCAGGATGGGCCCGGGAAAATTCCCGGGCCGCAGGGTCGGCTCAGCTGCGCATGCAGATGTCATACGCCGGTGGGCAGAGGTTCAAGTGTTCGGCTGATTGCCGGGGCTGGCCCGGTTATCCGCCGGTTTGCATGCATCGTCGGGCAGCACAGTGCGTATGGACGTCACGAAACACATGCCCTTGCAGGAAACACAAAAAGGCTTGCTCTGGGACAAGCCTCCTGGCTGGGATTGGCTGTAGACAAGCTGACCAGCACGGTACGATTCGGTTTTGCGCGATGCTTCAGCAGCCCGCTGCCGGGGCTCGTGAATGCTTCCGGCGGGCGCGGCCTGCTGATCGCCCGGGGATCAGGGCTGGCAGCCGCATCCATCCATGGGCGGGCGTATCCGCACATGATCAAACGTCACGCCCACGCCGTCGGAGCAGAGCATAGCCTTCTCCGCGGTCAGATCAACATCCTCGAAGGCTATATCCTCCAGCCTTTGCTCCGGCAGGCCGCGCATCAGGATGCCCGTGTCAGCGCCCCTTCCCCGGATATGCCGGAAAGCGATATGGCGGAACACGGACGGGGCCTGCGTGGCAGGCATGACGCTGGTGAACTCGTAGAACATGTTGATCTGAATGGCCTCGTTGGATACATGCAGGATGTCGATATCCTGGAAGCAGACGTTCTCCACATAGCCGCCGCGCCCCCGCATGGACTTGATGCGCAGCCCCTGCATGGTATCCCGGATGCGGCAGCTTGTCACAAGGACGTTCCGCACCCCGCCGGAGACTGCGCTGCCGATCACCACCGCGCCGTGGCCGCCGGTCATGGCGCAGTTGCGGATCACCACGTTCTCGCAGGGCCTGCCGACGCGCCAGCCGTCCTCGTTCATGCCCGCATTCAGGGCGATGCAGTCATCCCCGGTGAAAAAGTCCGAATCCTCAATCAGCACGTTCCGGCAGGAATCGGGGTTCAGCCCATCGGTGTTATGCCCGTGGGTGGACACATGCACCCGACGGACGATCACATCCTCGCAGTACACGGGATGCAGCGTCCATTGCGGGCCGTCCACGATGCGGAAATCCTCCAGCAGCACCCCGCGGCAGTTGATCAGCTGGACAAAGGAGGGCCGCAGTGCGGCTTCCCGGGTTCCGTACATCCTCTGGTCAACAGGGGTCTGCTCAACCGCCTGATTGTACAGCGCGTCGGCGGCGGCCTGCTGGCGCTGCTTCCAGTCCCACCACGCCTGCCCGTTGCCAAAGAGCGTCCCCTTGCCCGTGATGGCGATCTGCTCGCAGTCCCGGGCGTAAATCAGCGGGGAGTAGTTATAGCACTCGATCCCCTCCCAGCGGGTCAGCACCGGCGGCAGATAGCGCTTCGGCTCCGGGTCAAAGGCGACGCAGGCGTTGTCCGCAAGGTGCAGCCGGATCCGGCTGTGCAGGTGAATGGGCCCGCTCTGCCATGCGTCCTCCGGGATCAGCACGGTGCTGCCGCCCAGGGCTGCGCACGCGTCCACCGCGACCTGGATGGAGGGATAATCCCCCGCAGGATACCGTGCGTTCCGGGAAACAGGGCTCAGGAATCGCCTTCATGGGAAAGGGAGCGTCACAGGCGTTCATGCGTATGCCACCTAAGCAGGATTTCCTCCAGTATACGGTGGCGGCAGGGCAAAAACAAGGAACATTTCATCGAATGGAAGACATGTACCGTTGCCTCCCGGAAGCGATGGAAGCGATAATACATCCATCATGGGAAACGTTTTTCACGCAATGGAGGGACGGCTGTGAAGTCCATTTGGAGCAGATTGACAGGGAACGCCATTGTGCGCTTCTGCTTTTCGCATATGCTGATCCTGCTGCTGGTCACGCTGAGCTGCTTTGCGAGGTTTCAGAGCGCCTTCCGGATTGTGCAGACAATTATGATGGAGGAAACAGCCATTTCCTGTCCGAGGGCAGCGACACGATGGACGACTACCTGCATTTCACCTACCTCAAGGGGCTGAGGCTTGCCCAGGCGGATTCGCTCAGGCAGCTGGAGCGGATGACGGCCCTGTCCGACGGTTACTACACCGCCGTCAGGAATGCGCTGAAGGATTTTGCGGCCCAGGGGCAGTATGACGACACGGATTTCACCGCCAATACCTTCATTTATCTGGATAACCTGGACAGGCTCCTGTACGACAGCGCGGTATACCGCAAGGGCGTATTCTTCCAGGCCCATGGCGCAGCCTTCGGCCTGACGGAGGCGGAGCTGCAGGCCATATGGGAAAATGAGAAGATCGTTCCCTGGTTCTATGTGTCGGCCTCGCAGGATCTGTTCTATGTCTTTCCGTGCTTCATGGGCCTCCAGAGCAGCGCGCCCAGCGGCACGATTGTCACCAGAATCCAGGCCTCCCGGCTGATCCAGGGCATGACCTTCCGGCAGCAGCCTTTTCCTGTTTGAGGGCGACCGGCTCCTGATTGCCGACGACGGCCTGGCATGCTGTGCGGCTGTCCCGGACGAATGGAAGCAAACGGAGGGCGTATGGCCTTTGGGGGACAACCTGGTCTTTGTCCACCGGTCGGGAAAGTACCAGGAGCTTTCCTATATGCTGGTGATTCCCCAGCAGGAGGCGCTGGCGCAGCTGCACCGGCTGCAATGGCGTATCATCCTGCTGCTGGTGCTGATCGTATCCGTGGGCACGGGGATTGCGCTGGCGTTTTCCATGCGCAGCGGAAAGCCCATCAATCATATTGCCGATATGCTGGAGGAGGATGACGACCAATGCACCGGCAGGGATCTGGACAGCATTCACATCTCCATTGAGAAAATGATCGAGGACAAGCAGAACAGCAGGCCCGCCCTGCAGAAGGCTTTTTTCCACAGCCTGCTGAAGGCGGATTTCATCTCCAAGGCGGAGATGGAGTACACGGCGCGCAAGGCGGGCGTTCAGCTGTCGGGCGACCGCTATGATGCCGCGCAGATCCGCTTCTTCCCCCAGATGAATATGGAGGAGCTGGGCGGCGAAACCGTGGATGAGGTGCGGAACCTGCAGAAGGCCGCTGCGGACTACATGGCCGGAAGATTTCCCGGCGCGGTGTGGATGTACAAGCGCAACGCCCTGATGACGCTGTACCTGATCGAAGCCCGGGATGAGGAAGCGCTGGTGGACGAGCTGGCCAACCTGGTGCTCAGGATGCGCAGCGAATACCATACGGACTGCTGCTGGGGCATCGGCTCGCCCTGCACGGATCTGATGTACTTCTGGAAGAGCGCGGAGGAGGCCAACGAAGCGGTTGCCGCCGGCGATCAGCAGTCCATCTGCTTCTATGCCGAGATGAAGGCCAGGGATCGCACCTGCTACCTCCCTTACTCCGTGGAGGAGCATCTGATCCAAAGCCTGCGGACGGGGGACGAGGCGGCCGCCCGGCAAACCATGGACATCATCCGGCATGAGAACGTGGACATCCGCGCCATCAACCGCAAGCAGTTCCTGACGCTGAACCGGCGGATCACCGACATTTTGGCGCAGGTTCTCAAGGAGCTGCGGGAGCCGGAGCAGGCGCTGGTTGAGCTGAGCGTCAGGATTCCTTCCTCGCCGGAGCAGGCGGAGGCATACTTTGCCTTTGCGGATACCGTCATCCAGGATATCTGCAAAAAGACCGCCACCCGCAAAAGCAGGAGACGGAATGAGAAGATCCGGGCGATTCTTGGCTTCATGAAGGAAAACTACGCCGATCCCGGCATGGGGCTGGCGATGGTCAGCGACCGGTTCAAATGGTCGGAGGGCTATCTGTCCTCGCTGTTCAAGGAGGAAATGGGGCTGAATTTCGCGGAGTATCTGGAGCGGCTGCGGATCGACCAGGCCTGCGCTCTCCTGAAGGAGGGCGTGCTGGTGTCCCTCATCGCGGAGAAAACGGGATACAACAGCGTCCAGTCCTTCCGCAGGGCATTCAAGCGGGTGAAGGGCGTCAGCCCCAGCGAGTACCGGGAGGGATAAGCGGCCCCTGCGTTCGCCCGGCCCGCGCGGCCAGGGAACAGAATTTCATATCATTTTTGAAGGGATACATTTCTTGCGCTTGCTGAGAAATGTATCTTTTTTACTGCAAAAACTGCTGTTACAATGCGGCTGTGAAACGGAACGGAGGCTGCCGCCGGCAACGGGGCGGCAGGAAAAAATGAAAGCCGCACCCGGCGAAGGAGGAAAGGGCTTCCCATGAATAAGGTGATTCGGAAATACGGGGCCTACTACGTCATGCTTCTGCCGCTGATGCTTTGTCTTCTGGTGTTCAGCTACCTCCCGATGACAGGCATCCGCTACGCCTTCACCAACTACAGCCCCTTCCATCAGGAGATGGATTTCATCGGGCTGGAGAACTTCCGGAAGCTCTTTGCCAATGCCGGATTCTGGCAGGCCTTCAAAAACACGCTGGTGATCAGCACTACGCGTCTGGTGATCGTGACGCTGGGAAGCATCGGGCTGGCGCTGCTGCTGGATGAGCTGAAGGGCAAATGGTTCCGCAAAATCGTCCAGACCACGGTCTATATCCCTCACTTCATGTCCTGGGTGGTGGTGGCCTCCATCTTCACCATGATCCTCTCGCCCCGCAGCGGCTTTGTGAACAGCATCATCAAGGCCCTGGGCGGGAAATCCATCTACTTCCTGGCCAACAAGGACTGGTGGAGACCCTGCCTGTACCTCATTTCCTTCTGGAAGGAGGTGGGCTGGGGGGCCATCATCTATGTATCCGCCCTGTCAGGTGTGGATATGGAGCAGCACGAGGCCGCGACCGTGGACGGCGCCAACCGGCTGCAGCGCGTGCTGCATGTCACGCTTCCGGGCATCTCCGGCACCATCATGGTGGTTTTCATCCTGAACCTGGCCAAGATCCTCAACCTGTTCGACCCTGTATGGGTGCTGCAGAATTCCATGGTCATCAAAGTATCCGACGTGATTGAGACTTATGTGTACCGCATGGGCATATCCGGTTCCCAGTACGGCATTTCGACGGCGGCGGGGCTGTTCAAGTCCGTTATCTCCGTGATGTTCGTCATCCTGGGCAACCGGCTGAGCAAGGCCCTCACGGGGGAGAAGGTGATCTGATGAACGACAAATTTTCCTTCAGCAAGGGCAACCGTGCCCGGGGATCTTCCTGATGGCAGACTACGCCTTTCTTACGCTCCTGGCCGTCACCATGGTCATTCCGCTGTGGAAGCTGTTTGTGGACTCCGTGGACGCGACCAGCACCGGCATGCGGCTGATCCCCCAGCGCTTCAGCCTGGCGGCCTACCATTCCATCCTGTACAATTCCGGGCTGTACAAGCCCTTCCTGGTTTCCGTGTTCACCACGGTGATCGGCACCTTCCTGGGCCTGGGCATCATCACCCTGGGCACCTACGCCCTGATGCAGAAGGATCTTCCGGGCCACAGGTTCTTCAGCCGCGCCGTGCTGATCACGATGATGTTCAACGGCGGGATGATCGCCACCTGCCTGACGTACAAAAACCTGGGGCTGATGAACAATTTCCTGGCGGTCATCATCCCGGTATGCGTAACGGCCTGCAACACCATCCTGATGCGCAGCTTTTTCGAGTCCCTGCCCCCTGCGCTGTTTGACGCCGCGTCCATTGATGGCTGCAGCCCCTTCAGGACCTTCTTCCAGATTGCTCTGCCGCTGTCTAAGCCGGCGCTGGCGTCGGTGGGCCTGTTCATCGCGGTGGCCATGTGGAACGATTACATGCACTTCATCCTCTACATCACCAAGCCCGAATGGCAGAACTTCCAGGTGAAGATCCGGGCCATGATCCTGGAGGAAACGCTGTCGGTTGGCGCATCGGACGTCAATATGGGCACGGAAATGCTGAAATCCGCCACGATCATCGTCGTGATTTTCCCCTTCCTGCTGATCTATCCCTTCCTGCAGAAGTACTTCACCAAGGGCATCACCATCGGTGCGGTGAAGGGCTGACAACGGTATTTGCCAGACCAGACCCGGTCTGGTACAATATACATTACATTCAATGAGGACTTCCCCATGTTCGCACGCAACCTGCTGAAGAAGGCCGCGGCGCTCACGCTGGGGCTGATGCTGGCCCTTCCCATGGCCGCCGGAGCGGAAACCACGCTGGACTACGAGGCCATCACCAACACCACCGCCACCTGCCGTGACAACTGGGAATCCGGCATCACCGGCGCTTTCTGCTACTGGACCAGCAACTGGGGCCAGCAGCTGACCTTCAACCTGCAGCAGAACGTGCCCGATGCGGAAGTCGTCTGCATTCCCCCGATTGAAGGCGCGGTCTATCTGTTCTCCACGCCCACGGTGCATGTCATCAACGGCCGCCTGTCCCAGGAGGAAGTGGCCCGGGTGTTCAAGTACTTTCTCGGCTACATGCACGATGGCGGCGAGGGTCAGGTGCTGTTTGAGTACGGCGTGGAAGGCGTGCACTGGGAGCAGGATGGCGATCATGTGAAGATGCTGCCCAGCCTGTCCAAGGCCTGCATTCTGCCCTCCTCCCGCCTGACGCCCCTGGACGTCAACGACAAGATCATGACGTACAGCGACGCGTACCTGAACAGCCTGGCGGTTACGGCCGCTGCCGGCAAGGAGCAGCAGTTCCAGCCCGCCTCTGAAACCTATACCCTGATCCAGTCCGAATTGCAGATCGCCCGCGACAGCACCGTTGCGGAGATTGTGACCGGCAACATCTCGGTGGAGGACGGCCTGGCCGCATACAAGGACGCCGCGGAGGGCCTGAACCTGGCCCGGACGCTGGCGGAAATGAACAACCTGTAACCCATGAGCATCCACACAGGCTGCTGTCGCAGGACGGCAGCCTGTTTCTTCACAGGAGGACAGAGCATGGACGTCCATTGGAACCGCTTCCCCGGCGGATGCGACAAGGCGCTGCTTTTCAGCTTCGACGACGGGTGCGCCGGGGACAGGCGGCTTGTTTCCCTCATGAACCAATACGGCATCAAGGGTACCTTTCACTTAAGCAGCGGGCTGCTGGGCAGAGAAGGCTATCTTCAGCCGGATGAAATTCACGCGCTGTACGCCGGACACGAGGTGGCGGGGCATACCCGCAGCCATGTGTTTCTCAGCCAGCTGCCCCACAGGATGCAGCTCCGGGAGCTGATGGAGGACAGGGAAACCCTGGAGGCGCATTGCGGCCATATCGTCCGCGGGCTGTCCTGGCCCTACGGCTCCTATGGGCAGAGCGCAAGGGAAACCGCGGCCCTGTGCGGCTATGCATACAGCCGCACCACCGCGGATACCGGCAGGCTGGAGCCGCCGGAGGATCTGCTGGCCTGGCATCCCACGGCGCATCATTCCAGGCTGAATGCCGACCTGTGGCGACGCTTCCTGGACGACCACCGCAACGATATGCGCATGATGATGATCTGGGGCCACAGCTACGAATTCGACACGGAGGAGAAATGGCGTCAGCTTGCCGCCATGCTGAGCGAAATGGGCGGACGGCAGGACGTGTGGTACGCCACCTGCATTCAGGCCGCGGAATACCTGAAGGCCGTCAGACGGCTGGTGCTGTCCGCGTCCATGGAGAGCATCTACAATCCTTCGGCGGTTACCATCTGGCTGGAGGCCGATGGCGAAACCATCAGCATTCCCGGCGGCGAAGAAATCAGCCTGCGCAGGTGAGGCGGAGGACGCTCCCAACCCAAATAAAAAAAGTGGCCCGAAGGCCACTTTTTTTGATGCATCATTGGGGATAGCTCAGCAGGAAGTGCTTGCCCGTCAGCCGCACCGGCACGCCGTCCGCGGGCAGCATCACCGTCTGGCCCGCGGGCATGGGGATTTCCCCGCCATCCCAGGCGATGGCGCCGTCCTCAATGGCCGTCAGAATGCCGAAGCGCTCCGGCGTGGGCTGGAGCGTCAGCCCATCGCAGTTCTCCAGCCGCTCCAGGCCGAAGAAATCGTTGCGCAGAAGCTGGCTCCGGCGGCCCGTGGCGTCCTCGGAAAGCACCTGGGGCACTGCCTTGGCGGCGGGCAGGGTCACGTCCACCACGTCGAGGGCCTTGTCCAGGTGCAATTCCCGCTTCTTGCCTGCCTGATCCACGCGATCCCAGTCGTAGAAGCGGTAGGTCACGTCGGAGGACTGCTGAATCTCATAGAGCATGATGCCCTTGCCGATGGCGTGCACCATGCCGGAGGGAATGTACAGCACGTCGCCGGGAGCCACGTCCACCCGCTGCAGCAGCGCCTGCACCGCGCCGCCCTGGGCGGAGGCCTCCCGCAGCTGCTCGGTGGTGGTGCCGGGCTTCACGCCGAAGATCAGCTGCGCGCCGGGCTCGACCTTCAGAATCACCCAGGCCTCGGTCTTGCCGAACTTGCCCTCCACCTTCCGGGCGTATTCGTCCCCGGGATGCACCTGCACGCTCAGCGCGTCGTCCGCATCCAGCAGCTTGAGCAGCAGCGGGAAGTCGCCCTTCACCCGGGTGCCCACCAGCTTGTCGCCGTAGCGGTCAATGAGGGCGGAGAGGGGCGTACCCTCGTCGTCCACGCTGTTCAGGCCGGGAATTGCGCTCAGCTCCAGCGCCTCGCCGGTGCGGGGATCGGGAATGTCCTTGTGGTACACGCTGCCCAGACGGCTGCCGCCCCAGGGGGTGGCCAGGCCGCAGCGATAGGCGGGATGCATCCGGATCGGGGTCAGTGCCATTATCGGTCGCCTCCTTCTTCATAGGCCTGGCGGGCCAGCAGGTACGCGCCCATGACGCCGCTGTTCTCACCCAGGCCGGGGGAAACAATGTAGTCTTCCAGCCCCGCGTCCACCGCCGGGCTGCTGATGTACCCGCCCAGCAGCCGCAGGGTCTCCCGGCGGATCATGGGCAGGAGGAATTCCTTGTGCATCACGCCGCCGCCCAGGATGATCTTCTCCGGGGAGAAGGACATCATGGCGTTGTGGCACATCTGCGCCAGGTAGCCGGCCTCCAGCCGCCAGGCGGGATGGTCGTCCGGCAGCTCCCGGGCGGACATACCCCACCGCTTGTCGAAGGTCGGGCCGGCGGCCAGACCCTCCAGGCAGTGCTTGTGGTAGGGGCAGAAGCCGTCGGGGGTGGGATCGGAGGCGTCGGGGGTCATCAGCTGATGCCCCAGCTCCGGGTGCATCAGCCCGTGAACGGGCCTGCCGCCCATCACAAGGCCGCCGCCCACGCCCGTGCCGATGGTCACGTACAGGCAGCTGCCCAGGCCCTTGGCCGCTCCCAGGGTCGCCTCCGCCAGGGCCGCGCCGTTCACATCCGTGTCCAGCCGGGCGGGAACGCCCAGCGCCCGGACAAACTCCGGCAGCAGGGGGTAATTCCGCCAGGCCAGCTTGGGGGTGGCGGTGATATAGCCGTAGGTGGGGGAAGCGGGGTTCAGATCGAGGGGGCCGAAGCAGCCCACGCCCAGGGCGTCAATATGCCTTTCCCGGAAGA
This sequence comes from Eubacteriales bacterium, assembly GCA_034104265.1. Taxonomy (GTDB): domain Bacteria; phylum Bacillota; class Clostridia; order Christensenellales; family Aristaeellaceae; genus UBA11524. The sequence continues at coordinate 17,284 of JAXEEE010000032.1, forward strand.
AGGCGATCATCTCCGGCATGGTTTCCTCCGGCGTGCGGGTGGGGATGGATACCCGCTCCAGCATGCCGCCCCGGCCGTCCAGGATGCTCATGACCATCTTGGTACCGCCGGCCTCCAGCGCGCCCAAGCGCAGGGACTCGTTATTCATGGATGCTTTCCTCCTTGTCCATGGCGAACAGCGCCAGCTTGCAGTAGAAATCCTCCAGGATCATCCGCGCGTCGATGGTGTGGTACACGCGGATCTCCCGGCTGCCCTCAAGGGGCTGGTAGGAGAAGTCCGGGGCGATGCGGGGCGCAGGCACCATGTCGTAGTTGTCCCGCTCCCTGTCCTCCAGCAGCAGGCCCACCGTGGGCTGATCCCCCAGGCACCAGCCTTCCCCGTGGGGCCAGGAGCCCTTGGCCGCGCCCACCCGGGCGTTGAACTCCGCCATCTGCTCGAACAGGTACCGGCCGATCCTCCCGTGGGGCGCGACGCGGTAGCGCAGCTCGGAGAGGGTCACGTTCATCTGCTTGTAGGCCCGGCGGGGAACCTGCCACAGGGGCGTGGGGGAGGCCATCATCACATTGGCGGCGTGGATGTCCTGGGCCAGGTTGAACTCCCAGCAGCCCAGGGGATAATCGCCCCCGCCGATCCAGATGACCGTCATCCTTTCGGCGATGCGGGGCTCCATCAGCAGCGCGCTGGCCAGGTCGGTGGAGGTGCCTAGCAGCGCCACGAACAGGGGCCGCTCGTCCTCCCGCATGGCCTCGTCAACGATCAGCCGCGCGCCCGGGGAGGGCACGGGGGTCTGCTCGTCGGGCATGGGCCTGTCCGCGCCCAGCACAACGGGGTACTTCCCGGTCATGCCCATCAGGTCCATGACCTTGAGGATCTCGTCATAGCTGGCGTGCACCGTCTGATGTTCGCCCCAGATATGGGCGTTGGTTTCAAAGTGAGCGGCGATGATCCCCCGGATGTCCAGCATGGGGGTCAGCAGATGATGGGTCAGGGCGTACTGATCGTCGGCCTCGTTCTTGCAGTCCGTGTCGATGATCATCCTGACGCGCTTGGATTCCGGGACGGTGAAGTCCGGCAGCATCGGGCGTATCTCCTCTCGTATTCCGGTTTGTTCCATCATACACCTTTCCGGGGCGGAGCGCAAGAAGCGCAGCGGGGGTTTTTGCAGGTGGAAGGCGCTCCGCTCAGGGCGTCCTCCAGGATGTCGGCAAAGCGCTGGATCGCCGGTCCCAGCCCAGCCAGGAAGACCTGCTCCTCCGGCAGGCGGGCCAGCGCCGGATTCCGGCGGAGCGTCAGGGCATGGCGCGGGTCAGGCACAGCAGATCCAGGTCGCTCCAGCCGGGGCGGAAATCGCCCATGGCGGCGGAGCCGTACAGGTACAGGCAGAGAAAATGGTCGCCCAGCCGATCCTGCAGGCCGCGGGCGAGCAGGGCAAGGGACTGTTCAGGCATGAGAACCTCCTGAGGGAAAGCATGGCGGAAGCCTTTGCGAAACCATTCGCCGCAGGCCTGGGGATTTCCTCCGCAAATGTACCGCCAACCCTGCCGCGACGGTTGACACGCATTTTCACTGCGTGGTATAATCTATCCTGTGTGCCCCTTGACGGGGCGCCGGTGGCCCAGAAAGGACTGTTATGAGCAAGAAGAACTGGCTGCTGATCGGCGGGGCAGCGCTGCTGGCCGTCGCGCTGATGCTGCTGTCCCCCATGCTGCGTACAAAAACCAGCGAGGATATGGTCATCATCTCCGTGGACGGCAAGGAGTACGCCCGCGTGCCCCTGTCCCAGCCGCAAACGGTGACCGTCACCCAGGAGGACGGGTCGGTCAACGTGGTGGAGGTGACGGCGGAGGGCGCGGTGATGCTCTCCTCCACCTGCCATAACCAGCTGTGCGTGAAGATGGGCGAGGTCACCCGGGACAACTGGGAAACCCGGCCCAACCAGCAGTTCATCATCTGCCTGCCCAACCGGGTGAGCGTGGAGCTGGCGGTGGCGCAATGAGAAAACGACTGCTGTGCGCGCTGGCGCTGATTGCGCTTGTGCTGACGGGCTGTGCCGCGCAGGATGCCCCCGCCCCTGTACAGGATAAGGTCAGCGGCGTGGGCTACTACTTCGATACCGTGGTGACCCTGACCCTCTACGGCGCGCCGGAGGGCCTGCTGGATACCCTCTGGCAGGAATGCGGCCGCTACGAGCGGCTGCTGAGCCGCACCGTCCCCTCAAGTGATGTGGACCGCATCAACCGGGCCGGGGGAGAGCCGGTGCAGGTGGATCCCGAAACCTGGACGATCCTGCAAAGGGCGGTGGACATCAGCCGCCTGACGGAGGGCGCCTTCAGCGTGACCATCGCGCCCCTGTCCACCTTGTGGGACTTCACCGGCGAGCCTCCCCGCATGCCCGATGACGCGCAGCGGCTTGCGGCCCTGCCCCTGGTGGACGACAGCCGCCTTCAGCTGGGGGAGGACAACACCGTCACCCTGCCCGCGGGCATGACCATCGACCTGGGGGGCATCGCCAAGGGCTACATCGCCGACCGGCTGGCGGAGATGGTTCGCGGCAGGGTCAGCGGCGCAACGCTGAACTTCGGCGGCAACGTGTACGCCCTGGGGAACGCTCCCGGCGCGGAGGGCTTCAACATCGGCATCGCCCATCCGCAAAGCCCCAACAGCGCCATCGCGGCCATCCGGGTGCTGGACCGCTCCGTGGTGACCAGCGGCACCTACCAGCGGTGCTTTGAAAAGGACGGCAGGCTGTACCATCATATCCTGGATCCCTCCACCGGGCTTCCGGCGGATACGGGGCTGGTCTCCGCCAGCATTGTGGCGGAAAGCTCCATGACCGCGGACGCGCTGGCCACGGCCTGCATCGTGCTGGGGGAGGACAAGGCCCTGGCGCTGCTGGGGACGCTGGGCTATGACGGGCTGCTCATCCGGGAGGACATGACCATCGTGACCACCCCGGGCCTCAAGGACAGATACCCCCTGCAGACCGCAGGACAGGCAACATAAAACTTCTTTTCGATCAGGATGACACAAGGAGGCGCCTTCCATGGAAAACAAGACGACCCGCAAGCAGCTCCCGGCATTCCTGGTGCTGGGGATTATCGCCCTGGTGGCAGCGGTGGTGCTGGCCGCCACCAATATGGTGACCCGCGGCCCCATCGCCGAGCATCAGATGGCTGCGCTGAAGGAATCCTTCGGCGCGGTGATGCCCGCGGATGAATATGTGAAGATGGACGTGAGCGATCAGGCGGGCGTGAGCAGCATGTATGAGGCCCGCACCGGCGGCGAGCTCATCGGCTGGTGTGTCACCGCCTCTGCCAAGGGCTATGCCGGCGATGTGGCCGTCACCCTGGGCGTGGGCACCGACGGCCTGGTGACCGGCTGCGTGGTGGGCGACCTGAACTTTGTGGAGACCGCCAACTTCGGCGCCCGGGCCAAGGAGCCTGCCTTCGCCGAGCAGTTTGTGGGCATTGACGCCATCAACGGCGGCGCCTTCCAGGCCCTGAGCGGCGCGACCATCACCTCCACCGCCGTCAAGGACGCCACCAACGCGGCTCTGCGCTGCGTGGCTGTGGTGGGCATGGGCCAGGAGCCCAAGGTGGATCCCATTGTGGCATTCGGCGAGGGCAAGCCCGCCGCGCCCGCGGAGGTCACCGCCGGTGAGGACGGCAGCCTGCGCACCAGCGCCGAGGGCTTCGGCGGCGGCGTGGTCATCGTCAATGTGACGGTGGACGGCGACGGCAAGGTCAGCAAGCTGGTTATCGACGCTTCCACCCAGACGGAGTACATCGGCACCCGCGTGATGGAGGAGCCTGAGTTCGGCGAGCAGTTCATCGGCCAGAGCGGCCCCTTCACCGTTGGTGAGAACATCGACGCGCTCAGCGGCGCGACCGTCACCAGCAAGGCCGTTGTGGAGGCCGTGAACAACGCCCTGGGTTACTGATTTCTCCCCCAAAAGCATCCTCTCTGTCCCGGATTTCTGCCGGGACAGAGTTTTTTTGTACAGGCGGGATGAAAGCGCTGTGCTGAATCGTAAAAAATATTGGAATGTTAAGACAGGATTCTTGACATTGTAACAGTTCTGTAATAGAATGTAGATATCGCAATATGCGCGATCGCCCGCAAGGGCGGGCGCGTGAATGAGGACTGAGGTGAACCATTGATGATGCAGGGCTGGAAGAGATTGGTGGCCGTGATGGCTGCGCTGACGCTGGTGCTGTCAATGTGCCCCGTGCAGTTGCTGCAGACGGCTGCTCAGGCGGAGGCTGCCACCGGAACCGTAACGGCGAACGGTGTGTACCTGCGCAAGCAGCCCAGCAAGACCGCCGATTACTGGTTCAAGCTGGATACAGGCTTTGTGTGCGAGGTGCAGGATGTGGTCACCTCCGGCGGCGTGACCTGGTACAAGGTCAAGTCTGCCCATCCTACCTCCAGCACCACCAATACCTACATCGGCTATATCCACGGCGATTATTTCGTGCTGAATTCCGTCGGCGGCGACGAGGATTCCAAGGAGAATGACGATGCGCCCGAAGGCGCAGGCGGCAGCTCCGAGCCCGACGGCGACAGCTCGGGTGACTCCGGCAGCACCGGCGGCACGGGCGATTCCGGCAGCACCGGCGGCACGGGTGACTCCGGCAGCACCGGCGGTACGGGTGATTCCGGCAGCACCGGCGGCAGCGGTAGCACGGGAAGCACCACGCTGTATGGCGTGGTCAACGCCGACAATGTGAACTTCCGCAAGACCGCCGGGGGCGACCTGATCGACAAGCTGGACAAGGGTACCCGGGTGGAGATTCTCTCCGTGCCCGCCTCCATCACCGTCAACGACTGGTACAAGGTGCGCTACGACGGCAAGGAGGGCTACATCCAGGCCCCGTTCCTGACCGTGGCGGGTACCTCTGTCACCCCGCCGGACGATTATGGCTTTGTCAAGCTGATCCTTTCCTCCGCCAACCTGCGCGCGGCCCCCGCCGGGACGGTGCTCACCCAGTGGACCACCAAGGGTGAGGTGCTGCCCGTGACCGGCCCCAGCCAAAACAAGGGCGGCTACAACTGGTACCCTGTGCTGTACAAGGGCGCGTACTACTTTGTCCGTGAGGACTGCGTGCAAAAGGTGAGCTCCTCCGACGGCGGCTCCACCTCCACCGACGGCTCCACCGTCACCGCCAAGGGCTACCTGAAGACCATCAAGTCCGGCGTGAACCTGCGCCTGCAGCCCGGCGGCAATGTGATTCAGCAGGTGAAGAAGGATGTTGTGGTCACCCGTCTGTCCGACCTGGTGGCCGCCGGCGGCTACAGCTGGTATCTGGTGCAGGTGGACAGCGTGCGCGGCTACATGCGCAGCGACTGCGTGACCTTCGTCAACAGCGACGGCTCCGCCACCACGCCGCCTGCCGCCACCGTCACCACGCCTCCCGCGACGACGGACGGCGCCTACGGCTATGTGATTACCACCGTCAAGGGTGTGAATCTGCGCACCAAGCCTGCCGGCACCTCCCAGGAGCAGATCGCCAAGGGCGTGATCATGCCCATGACCGGCTATGCCGTGGTCAGCGGCAAGTACACCTGGTATCCCGTGCGGGCAGCCTCCGGCCGTACCGGCTATGTCCGGGGCGACTGCGCCACGCCCTGCACCTCCGACGGCACCGCCACCACAGCGCCCACCGCGCCTGCCGGCGGCACCGTGACCACCCCGCCGCCCACCCTCACCACCTACGGCTATGTGATGATCAAGTCCAACAACGTCAACGTCCGCAAGACTGCGGGCGGCAATGTGGTGGGTCAGGTGGACAAGGGTACCGTGTGGCCCATGACCGGCGTGAGCACCACCAAGAACGGCTACACCTGGTATCCCATCAACGCGAACGGCCTGACCGGCTATGTGCGCGGCGACCATTCCTTCAAGCTCTCTCCCACCCAGGAGGCCAGCTATCTGGCGGGCAACGGCGTGCCGGATGAAAGCGGCTCCTCCACGGTGACCACCCAGTACGTGCAGACCATCCTGGACAAGGTGAATCTGCGCGCCTCCGCCTCCAAGGACGCCAACGCGCCCTACAACGTGGCACTCGGCACGGTGATGGCCTTCAACACCAGCCAGTCCGTGGGCGGCAGCCTGTGGTACCGCGTGATCTATGACAACACGGAGGTCTGGGTGCTGGGCTCCTGCGTGAAGGTCATGACCCAGGCGGAGTATGACGCCTACCTGGCCACCAAGCCCGCCGCCACGCCCCAGCCCGCCGTCATCAAGGGCTACGTCAAGACCACCGTGGGTGAGGTCAACCTGCGCACCACCGCCGGCGGCTCCAACATTCTGGGCCGTCTGGCCAAGGACGTGGTCATGTCCTACAGCGATTCCACCGTGGCCAAGAACTATACCTGGTACTATGTGCAGTCCAGCCTGGGCGCCGGCTACGTCCGGGGCGACTGCGTGCAGGTCTGCGACAAGGACGGCAACGCCGTCGTGACGCCCACCACGCCCGGCAGCTCCACCGGCAGCGGCCAGGAGGCCGTCTACACCACGCTGCGCAAGGGCTCCACCGGCACCGCCGTCACCAACCTGGTGACCGAGCTGAAGCTGCAGGGCTACTACACGGGCGAGATCACCAGCTCCTACACCAGCGCGGTGGAGGCAGCCGTGAAGGCGTTCCAGAAGGCCAACGGCCTGACCGTGGACGGCATCGCCGGCAGCCAGACCCAGCACAAGCTCTACGGCACGGTGCCTCCCGGCGAGGGCGGCGGCAGCAGCCTGACCATGACCATCTATCCCGCCGAGAAGATCGACTGGTGGACCGGTGGCATCCAGACGCTGTGGGCCAAGGGCTCCAGCTACAAGGTCTACGACGTGAAGACCGGCATTGTCTGGTGGGCGCGGCGCTGGTCCGGCGCATACCATGCGGACGTGGAGCCGCTGACCGCCGCGGACACGGCCCGACTGTGCAAGATCTACGGCGTAAGCACCGCCCAGGCGATTGCGGACAACAACCTGTGGCAACGCAGGCCCTGCCTGGTGACCATCGGCAGCCGGACCTTCGCCTGCTCGCTGTACGGCATCCCGCACAATTACCCCGACGGCGATACGATCCCCAACAACGACATGAAGGGTCAGATCTGTATCCACTTCACCAACTCCAAGACGCATGAGAGCAACAAGGTGGATACCGATCACCAGGAGGCCATCGAGTACGCCTGGAAGAACGCCCCCAACGGCCACAAGTAAGCCGCCGGGCCAACCCAATCCACAAAGCAGCGGCTCCGCACGAAAGACATGTGCGGAGCCGCTTTGCATCGGTGGGAAAAGCAGCGGCTCCGCAGGGAAAGCGTCTGCGGAGCCGTTTGGTATGCGGGAGCGTCAGATGGCCCAGGGCTGGGTCTGGGTGCGGATGGTCTGCCAGGGGTGGGTGAGAGCCTCCTCCATCATAAGGCCGATGTAGGCGTCCTGGAGGCCGTCGGCCAGGGAATAGGCAGGAATGTCGGATTCGCCCCGGCTGAGGCTGCCCATGCGCTCCATCAGCAGGGCAATGGCGACCTCGTCGTCATTGAGGCGGGCGTGGGGGTAGGGGTTGCGCCACAGCCAGCGTCCGCCCAGCTCCAGGCCCAGGCAGCCCAGGTCGCTGTTGTTGAAGGGGCCGCGCTCATGCCGGGTGAGGTTTTGGCAGAGGGGGAGGCCGTCGGGGCCGATCCAGCGCAGGGTGAGGTCATCGATTTCGCCCTGATCGCCCTGGAGGTTGAACTGGCGGGTACGGATGAAGGAATGGTACTGCACGCCGCTGAAGTCGAAGAAGGCGGTTTGTCCGCCGTCGAACTGGAAGGTGAGGCGGTCGCGGGTTTCGGGGCGGACGGCGCCATCGGTGACCATGCCGGGGCGGGCGTCGGTTTGCCGGACGGGGAAGGAATGTCTGCAGCCGGTGAGGGCGACGTTGCCGAACCCCGTGCCGAGGAAGCCGCGGATGAGGCTGACGGCGTGGTAGGTATGCACGGCGGAGAGGCTGATATTGCTGACCTGGCCCAGCATGCTCTCCCGGACGGCACGCATCCAGGCCTGATAGAGGGGCTGATCCAGGTACTGCTCAGCGACCTGGACGATGGCGTGCTTTTCCTGTGCGGCGTTCCAGACGCGGTGCATATCCTCCAGGGAATTGGCGGGGGGCGTTTCGCACAGGATGGGGATGTGCAGATCCATCAGGCGCAGGAGCGCATTGGTGGAAGCTCCCTTGGAGATGCTGAGGATGAGGTAGTCGGGCTTGTCCTGGGTGAGCTCCTCCATGGTATCGGCCATGCGTCCGCCGAAGCGTGCGTGCCAGGCGGGGCGCTTGGCGGGGTCGCGCAGGTAGGTGCCGGTGAGCTGGAAGCGGTCGGGGAGGCTTTGGGCGATGCGGGCGAAGAACTCTGCTCGCCACCCGCCGCCGATCAGCGCAAATCGGGTCATGGGAATCCCTCCTTATAGGAATAGTATAAGGGATTCGGAGGAGGATGGCAAGGGGAGACGCTGGGGCTCCTCGGTGGGCAGTGCCAACACCCGGCTTGGAGAACGCTGGGGCTTCTCGCCCCAGACCCTCGCCAAAGAGCCTTCGGCTCTCTGGACTCTCATTCGGGGGGGATCAGGC
>JAXEEE010000033.1:0-7379 GCA_034104265.1 Eubacteriales bacterium
CACCTCCTTCTCGCCATAGCGTTCCTTCAGGTGCAGCACCAGGTTGTAGATCAGGTCATACCATTTGTCATAGTCCTTGGGGGGCATGGCCCAGCCCACGCGCTGATATTCGCTGATGCCGTAGGCCACCTGGTAGAACCGGCCGTTCTCCGCATCGCGGGGATCCGCCAGGTCCCGGGGCATGAAGCCCAGCTCGAAGAAGGGCTTGCAGTTGCTGCCCAGCCAGATGTCCATCATCTGGTCGATGGTGTCGTAGTTGTAGATGGGATTGCCCTGCTCATCCTCAATGTACACGTTGGTGGAGCCCCATTTGTAAAAACCGTGCAGGATGCCGGTGCAGAGCATGTGATGGGCGCGCATGTAGTAGGGCTTTTCCAGCGCGCCGAATTTGCGGATCAGCGCCATGCCGCCGGGTGAGTGGGTGTAGTTGCATTCATCATAGCCGATATAGTTCCATGTATGCTGAAGCTTCCCCGCCCACCGGGACGCGTCTACGGTCACCCGAACCTGCTCATTCATGACAGTGGCCTCCTCAGGATCTTCTTTTTTGATTGGCATGCAGGACATCGCTGAAATGATTGTACAACTGAACGGAGAGGGAATCAAGAGGCAAAAAGACGACAGTGCAGCTGCCCCGTGCAGAGCCGTCATCTATCCGGACAAAGCCCGGAAAGTGAGGATAGGAGAGCCAATCCGCTGTCGTTGATTTGCGGCACAAAACATGGGCAGCAAGCTTTAGCGCTCCCATATCCAGATGTGTCAATACCAGTTCTGGTGCAAAGGCGCCATGGGTCTGTTCCGGCATGTGCAGATCAGGGCGCGATACGCTGTCAGCTTCAGTCAACAAGCGGCGTCATGACTGCTTCAGGCAGACGGCAGGCAATCCCGTCTGCCGCCGGGGCGAGGAAGCCGCATAAGAACGGGCATGAAAAAACGTCACAAGCGATACCGCCTGTGACGCTGTCAATACCAGGACTGTTTTTTTGATCATGCGAACCGGTTCTGCCAACAGCATTACTGGGGCAGCGACACGGAGTAGACCGTCTCTCCGTTGGCGATCAGCGCCCTTCCGCCGCTGGTCAGGCCCAGGAAGGCCGTGGCCTGCGCGCCCTCCGGCAGGGGCAGCGCGTAGCCGTAGAAGCGCTGGGAATCCACATCCGCCCGGTACAGGTAGTTGGCGGAGAAGGCGTACAGGTTGTTCCCCTGCACCGCCGCGCCCACACAGGTGCTGGGCAGGGTGTAGCGGCGATCCAGCGAGCCGGAGAGGATCCGCAGCTCGGTGATCATCTGCGTGGAGTCCGTCTGGGAGGTGGGGGCCAGCAGCATCACGGCGGAGCCGCGGGAAGGGATGTAGGCGTCGATCAGCTTCCAGCCGTAGACCAGCATGGTGCTGTTCACGTCCTGGACAGCCTTGTAGTCGTAGGTGTACATCTGCTGGGTGGTGAAGACCCGCAGCTTGTTGTCCTCGAAAAGCACCCTGTAGGTCAGGGATTCCCCCAGGGATACAACGCCCGTGTTCATCTTGCCCACCTGGAAGGTGTTCATGACCGTGTTGGCCGCCGTGCCGAATACGTCGATGGCCAGCGTCCACATGTACTGTCCGGCCTCGCCGTAGAATCCCACGTCCAGCAGCAGCATGTTGGAGAAGGCCTCGGTCTCCTCGTCCACCTGCACGCCCTGCAGATCCTTGATGATCAGGTCGGGGGCGGTGTCCTCGCCCACCACCACGGCGGCATAGCTCTGGCCCACCCGGGCAAACTGAACCTCGCCGCCCATGTTTTCATTGTAGGTGGGGCGGCCGTTCTGATCCACAATGAACAGCTGGCTGCCCACCCAGGCCACCAGATGCGTGTCCGACACGGAGAAGTGCGCGCCGCCGCCCACCGGGAAGCTCCAGCGGATGGCGCCCGTGCTGGTCAGGCAGTGGATGGACGCACCGTCATAGTACAGCACGTTATCGCCGAAGGGCGTTACGTCCTGGCTGGCGTAGCAGGGCATCACGGTGGAGGTGATCTCCCGGGTCTGCCCCATGCCGCTCAGCAGCCGCAGCACCGTCAGCACCGCGACAATGATCAGGATCAGGATGATCCAGTTGCGGATCTGCCTTCTGCGCCGGCGACCGCTCTCCTGGCGGTCGCCGTAAATGGATTTCCCCTTGCCTTGCATAATGCGCTCCTTTATCAACAACAATCCATTTTATTATAGCAGGCCCAACCCGGGAAAGCAACCGGGGATTTTCCTTTACTTCCCCCGTAGCCCTGTGGTACAATGGGCGGGAATAATCTTGCGAGGTATGATGATGAAACAGGAAGTGCATGGCAACCTCACCGGCGTGAAGGATTCCCTGATCGCCGCGCTGGGGCAGCTGTATCTGTATGAGGTGGACGAGGACGTGTTTCTCCCGCGGGAGCTGATGCAGGCGCTGGCCCGCTTCACCGCCGCCATGAACCGGGAGATCGCTGTCTACATCACCCGGGACGGGGAGATTGTGGAGGTCTGCGTGGGCACGGACCGGGATGTGGAGCTGCGGGACTACCGCCTGCGCCGCAACGCCCAGCGGCTCAGCTGCGTGCGCTGCGTCCACACCCATCCCAACGGCGATGGGCGGCTCAGCGATGTGGATCTGTCCGCCCTGCGTTCCTTCCGCTACGACGCCATGGTGGCCATTGGCTGCCTGAAGGGCGAGCCCACCTTCGTGCAGGCGTCCTTCCTGGGGGAGAAGCAGAATATTCTCATGGACGAGCCCGTCCGTTGGTACCGCACGCCGGACGCGGCCTGGGTGCAGCAGGTGGAGGAAAGCGACCGCCTGGTGGGCCGGGAAGCGGAACAGCAGGAGGCGAATCACCGGGAGCGGGCGGTGCTCATGGGCATCGAGAGCGAGGAATCCCTCGAAGAACTGGCAAGGCTCGCGGACACCGCCGGAGCGGAGGTGGTGGCCTCCTACCTGCAGAAGCGGGACAAGCCGGACAACGCGCTGTTCATCGGCCGGGGCCGGGCGGACGAATTGTGCCGCCAGTGCCAGGCCCTGGAGGCGGACGTGTGCATCCTGGACGAGGAGCTGACGGGCATCCAGGTGCGCAACCTGGAGGACATCCTCCACGTGAAGGTGGTGGACCGCACCACGCTGATCCTGGACATCTTCGCCCAGCGGGCCTCCAGCGCGGAGGGCAAGCTGCAGGTGGAGCTGGCGCAGCTGCAGTACCAGTCCACGAGGCTGATTGGCCAGGGCCTGGTGCTGTCGAGGCTGGCGGGCGGCATCGGCACCCGCGGCCCGGGCGAATCCAAGCTGGAGATGAACCGCCGCCGCATCCGCGAGCGCATGACGGAGCTGCGCCGCCGCCTGGAAGCGGTGGAGAAGCAGCGGGAGCTGCGCCGCAAGAACCGGGAGAAGAACGAGATTCCCGTGGTGGCGCTGGTGGGCTACACCAACGCGGGTAAGTCCACCCTGCTCAATGCCATGACCGGCGCGCAGGTCTACGCCCAGGATCAGCTGTTCGCCACCCTGGACGCGGTCAGCCGCCGCATGGAGACGGCGGAGCACACGCCCTTCCTGCTGACGGACACCGTGGGCTTCATCCGCAAGCTGCCCCACGCCCTGGTCAGCGCCTTCCGCTCCACGCTGGAGGAGGCGGCCCTGGCGGACGTGCTGGTGATCGTCTCCGACGGGGCCAGCCGGGAGATGCTCCAGCAGCACGAGACGGTGGAGGAGGTACTGGCCTCCCTGGGAGCCACGGAGCAGCCCCGCATCGAGGTCATCAACAAGGTGGATCTGGGCCTCAGCAGCCCGTCGATCCCCGGGGCGGTGATGGTCTCCGCCGCCACCGGCGAGGGCCTGGAGGAGCTGCGGGCCCGTATCGCCCGGGAGCTTCAAAAATCCTACGCCCCGGTGACCTTCTTCCTGCCCTTCAGCCAGTACGGGGTGCTGTCGCAGATCCGCCCCCTGGGGAGGGTGGTCAACGAAAGCTACACCGACGAGGGTACGGAGCTGACCATCATCCTCTCCCAGACCGACCGCGACAGGATCGTCAGCAAGTACGGCAAGGACATTGTCAAAGGATAAGGAAAGCGCCCCTGCTTCCGCTAAAGGAGGCAGGGGCGCGTTTTTGTGGTTATTCCCCGGCGGCGGAGTCAGGCTCCGGCGTGGCAGTGGTGAAGATTTCCAGGTGCGTGCCGCCGTCGTAGTCGTAGCCCTCGTAGCCGGTTTCCGCGTTGTCATCGTAGTAGCTGGTGTCGGAGGGCGGCGGCGTGAGGGTGGCGGAGGGCGACGCGCTGCTGATGCCCCCCAGGGGGAACACCAGCGTCAGCTGCAGCCAGTTGACGCCGTCGCTGTACTCGTTGGGATAATAGGCGTAGTACATGCGGGGCGAGGGGCCGTTCAGGGTTTCCACCGGATCCTCGAAGGAATTGGCGGGGTTGCCGATGGCCTGGTTCATGTACAGGGTGGGGGTGGCCAGGGCGTCCTGCAGGGTCATGGCCTCGGGGCAGGAGGCCTGGATGCAGCTGGCGGCCAGGGTCGCGAACCTCTCCAGGCTGGATACCCGCAGTTGCAGCACGGTCAGGCAGTCCGCGCTCAGGGTGAAGGTCAGCTCCACATCCTCAGGCCCCCAGGCGTCCTCCGAGGCGGTCACGCCCAGGACGGCAAAGGCATCGTAGCACTCGAAGAGCCTGTTCACGGGCTGCTGGCTCAGCTGAGCCAGGTTATTGTTGACACGGCTGATGTACTCCTTCAGCTGCTGCTGACCGGCAGTCTGATCGGGCCAGACAATCTCGGCCAGGGCGGACAGGGGGAGCAGCATTGCAGCCAGCAGCAGGGCTGCCAGGCGTTTGAACATTCAGCGGTTCACCTCGCAATTCATGATTGGGTCAGCGCCGGGCCTCCTGCAGGGCGATGTAGCGCTCCAGCAGCTCCACCGTGCCCTCAATGCCCAGCTTGCCCGTATCCACGCACAGGTCGTAGTTGTTCACATCGCCCCAGGTGGCCGTGGCGTAGTAGTTGTAGTAGCTGGCGCGCTGCTTGTCGGCCCGGCGGACGGCCTCCTCGGCCTTGTCAGGGTTCACGCCGTAAAGCTGCACGGCCCGCTCCATGCGGCTGGCCATATCAGCCTTGATGAACACGGAGATGGCGTTCTTCTTGTCCTTGAGGACATAATCGGCGCACCGGCCCACGATGACGCAGGGACCCTCGCTGGCGATGCGGCGGATGGCGTCGAACTGCGCCAGGAAGATCTTGTGGTTCAGGGGCATGTCCATGTACATGGTGCCCGCGTCGCCCCGCACCTGCATCCCAGTGACCAGGGAGAAAAGCAGCGACCGGGTGGGCTTCTCGTCGTGATCCTCGAACATTTCCTCGCAGATGCCGCTGTCCTTGGAGGCCTCCGCCAGCAGCTGCTTGTCATAATAAGGAATGTTCAGCCTCTTGGCAAGGAGCTCGCCGACCTGGCGGCCTCCGGAGCCGAACTGTCTGCCGATGGTGATGACGGAATTGGTAGTCATCCTGATCCCTCTCTTTCTTTGCTGATTGGGCGCTGGACGAAAACGGGCATCCACTTCATACGCCTCTATCATGTAACGTAATTATACCACATTTTATGCCGGCTGGCGATGATTTTTTCGTGAAATTTAGCGCGCTGAAGTTTTCCGATACGGGCGGAATTTTGTCGGCACGGCCATTGACATCACCCGCAGGCTTTGTTACAATTACCTTTAATCACCCGATACCCAACTACTGCCGAAGATTTCGGAGGAGGATGCACCCATGCTGCAAAAGGTCGTGCGCGAAGGTCTGACGTTCGACGATGTGCTGCTGGTTCCCGCCAGGAGCGAGGTTTTGCCCAAGGATGTTGATCTGTCCATTCAGCTGACCCCCAGGATCCGGCTGAATATCCCCGTGATGTCCGCCGCCATGGATACCGTGACGGACGCCCGCATGGCCATCGCCATGGCCCGCGAAGGCGGCCTGGGCATCATCCACAAGAACATGAGCATCCAGGAGCAGGCCGCTCAGGTGGACAAGGTCAAGCGCTCCGAGCATGGCGTCATCACCGACCCCTTCTTCCTTTCGCCCGATCATCTGATCCAGGATGCGGAGAACCTCATGGCCCGCTACCGCATCAGCGGCGTGCCCATCACCCGGGACGGCAAGCTGGTGGGTATCCTCACCAACCGCGACCTGCGCTTTGAAACCGACTATACCCGGCCCATCCGCGAGGTCATGACCAGCGAGAACCTGATCACCGCCCCTGAGGGCACCACCCTGGAGGAGGCCAAGCAGATCCTGGCCCGTCACCGCATTGAGAAGCTGCCCATCGTGGACGCGGAGGGCAACCTGCGGGGCCTGATCACCATCAAGGATATCGAGAAGAGCCACAAGTATCCCAATTCCGCCAAGGACGCCAAGGGCCGTCTGCTGTGCGGCGCGGCGGTGGGTGTGACCCATGACGTGTACGACCGCATTGCCGCCCTGGTGGACGCCAAGGTGGACGTGATTTCCATCGACACGGCCCATGGCCATTCCGTGGGCGTGCTGCGCCAGGTGGAGGAGATCCGCAAGCGCTTCCCGGACATTCAGCTGTTCGCGGGCAATGTGGCTACCGCCGCCGCCACCCACGATCTGATTGCCGCGGGCGTTGACTGCGTGAAGGTGGGCATCGGCCCCGGCTCCATCTGCACCACCCGCGTGGTGGCCGGCATCGGCGTGCCCCAGGTGACCGCCGTGTCCGACTGCGCGGAGGAGGCCGACAAGCACGGCATCCGCGTCATTGCCGACGGCGGCATCAAGTACTCCGGCGACATTGTGAAGGCGCTGGCGGCGGGCGGCTCCTGCGTGATGCTGGGCTCCATGCTGGCCGGTACCGAGGAAGCCCCCGGTGCGACGGAAATTTATCAGGGCCGCTCCTTCAAGGTATACCGCGGCATGGGCTCTCTGGGCGCCATGGAGCACGGCTCCAAGGACCGCTACTTCCAGGAGGACGCCAAGAAGCTGGTGCCTGAAGGCGTGGAGGGCCGCGTGCCTTACAAGGGCCTGCTGGCGGACACCATTTTCCAGATGGTGGGCGGTCTGCGTTCCGGCATGGGCTACTGCGGCGCGCGCACGATTGACGATCTGCGCAAGAACGCCGAGTTCATCAAGATCACCAGCGCGGGTCTGGCGGAGAGCCATCCCCACGATATCTCCATCACCAAGGAAGCCCCCAACTATTCCAGCCGATATTGCGCCTGGCGGCGCGTCAAAAAAGTGGCCTTCGGGCCACTTTTTTGAGTTTTGCAGCCTCTCGCTGGTCGGCTGGCTTCGCCAGCCTCTCGCTGGTCGGCTGGCTTCGCCAGCCGCCCGGCCGCTCGCGGCGGGAAGGAAAGTTTTCCGCGAAGCGGCAAACGACCCG
>JAXEEE010000034.1:0-20102 GCA_034104265.1 Eubacteriales bacterium
TACATGTCGTTCAGCGTGGTGATCTCCAGCTCGCCCCGTGCGGAGGGCTTCACTTCATGCGCCATGGCGCTGACGCCCTTGGGATAGAAATACAGGCCCGTGATGGCGTAGTTGCTCTTGGGCTGCTTGGGCTTTTCCTCCACGGAAATGACCTTGCCGCTTTCGTCGAACTCCACCACGCCAAAGCGCTCGGGGTCGTTGACATAGTAGCCGAACACCGTGGCACGGTCGTTCTGCTCGGCATTGGCCAGGGCGGCCCGGAGAATCTTCCCGAAGCCGTTGCCGTAGAAGATGTTGTCCCCCAGCACCATGGCGCAGGCGTCGTCGCCGATGAACGCCTCCCCCAGCAGGAACGCCTGGGCCAGACCGTCCGGCGAGGGCTGCACGCAGTAGCTCAGCTGCAGGCCGAACTGGCTGCCGTCTCCCAGCAGATGCTCGAAGCGGGGCGTGTCCTCAGGGGTGGAGATGATCAGAATCTCCCGGATCCCCGCCAGCATCAGCGTGGACAGGGGGTAGTAGATCATGGGCTTGTCGTACACGGGCAAGAGCTGCTTGCTCGTAACCATCGTCAGCGGATACAGCCGTGTCCCGGCGCCCCCGGCAAGGATGATGCCTTTCACTTTTCCCAACGCTCCTTTGGTGTCAAATACGGAACAAACTCAATGGCATTATAGCATGCACGGCTGTAAATTTCAATGACGGATGTGTCCGATGGCTTTCCTTTTGCCAGCATCCGTGGTATAGTAGGGGAAGATTCTGCTTCGGCTTGAAAGGAGACTTCCGCCATGATTCAATTCCGCCGCCTGCTGGCCCTGACGCTGCTTGCCTGTATGCTGTGTCCCGCGGCCCAGGCCGCTACCGCCACCCCCACCCCGGCGCCCATCCTCCTGGAGGAGGAGGTGCTTCAGCCCCCGGCGCTGATCCAGAGCATGCTGGACATTGCCTACGGCGAGTGGCAGGCCCTGGACGGCAAGACCCTCAAGCAGTGCAACAAGTACACCGAATGGCGCGGCAAGGGCGTCAGCTTCGGCTGGTGCGGCGGCTTCATCACCTGGTGCATGCTGGATGCCGGCGTACCCATGGAGGAGCTGGAGTACTTCAAGAAAAACGCGGGCGGGGACGGCTTTTACCCCGCCCAGGGCATCATGCACGTCAAGGAGGCCAGCGTGGGCAAGCTCCTGCGGGGCTATCAGCTGATGAATCGCACCTCCCGCGTGCCGCAGCGGGGCTACCTGCTGGTGTACGGCTGCTCCTACAACAAGACCATTCACATCGCCCTGGTGTATGATGTGGAGGAGCTGGGCGATGGCCGCTACCGCATCACCACCCTGGAGGGCAACATGTCCAACCGGGTGAAGATGTACGTCCATGATTACGACATGAACGCCGGGGACTGGCAGCACAACCTCTCCGCCGTGCCGGAAGCCGAGCGCACCCAGGCGGAAACCGCCGCCTTCGACTACACCGTGCCCTCCAGCAAGCCCAGCAGCTCCGCCTCCAAAAAGGCCCCCTACTATGTCAACTGCTTCCTGATGACCTGGGTGCCCGGCGACGAGATGAACGACCTGACCACCCCCACCCCCGCGCCGTGATGGCGGCCAGGGCGAACCGCTGACCAACGGGTTCCCATGAAAGGAGTCTGCCATTGGATATCCGCTACACCGATCCCGGCTTTGCCTATTCCATCGACAGCCTCTTCCTCTTCCAGACGGAGGACGAAACGCCCTTCTGGACGGATTCCCTCTACTACTTCTACCCCCAGCTGGACAAGGCGCGCATGACGGCCCTTTCCCCGGCGGATCGCAAAGTGTACGTCGCCGACACCCTGCAGGGCGTGTACGAGCAGCTTCAGCCGGAGCTGGCCCGTAAGGCCCAGGCCTACACCGCCCACTGGCAGGCCCACCGCCCCCAGGTGGAGGCGGCCTTCTCCGAGGCCTTTGAGACGGATACGCGCCTGCTTTTCAATGATCTGCAGGGCCGCATCACGCTGAACCCCGTGTGCCCGCGCTTCCTGCAGGAGCATGCCTTCGACGTGTTCCACCTCAACAGCGAGCGGGGCGCGCTGGGCATCAGCCTGCATGAGATGATCCACTTCCTGTGGTTCCGCGCCTGGAACGACCTTCACCACGACAGCCGGGATGACTACGAACGGCCCCACATGAAGTGGATCCTCAGTGAGATGGTGGTGGAGAGCATCATGCGGGATCCCCGGCTGAGCGCCATCAACCCCTACTTCCCCCGGGAGCACGGCGGCTGCGTGTACCCCTACTTCCAGGACATGGTGCTGGAGGGCCAGCCCGCCCTGGATACCCTGGACGCCATGTACCGCCAGCGGGACGGCATCCGGGCCTTCATGGCCGAAAGCTACGCCTGGTGCCTTCACCATGAGGCGGAAATCCGCGCCCACATCCAGCAGGCGGAGCAGACCTTCTGACCATCCCCGTACAAAATGAAAGCCGGTGTGGAACGCCCATCTTCGGGCAGGCTCCACACCGGTTTTTCTGTCAGGGGGCTATCCGATATTTTCATAGTGATTCATGCTGTCAAAGCGCTGCAGCGCCAGCCTGTCAGGGCGCAGGGTCAGTGTCCAGTCCACCGGGCCCAGGGCGCGCCTGAGCCGGGCCACGGCCTCCTGCCCGTACCGGCCCGGGCGGAAGTACGCCAGGGTGATATGGGGCGTCAGGGCATAGCCCAGGGGCCGCGCCGTTTCCAGCGCGCCGTACATGGCGTCCAGCCGCCGCCAGCCGGCCTCGTCCGCCGGCTTCAGCCCCAGCACGATGCTGGTATTGACCATGTTGAACATCCAGGTGGCCTGCATGGTCAGCGGCGGCAGCTCCCGGCACAGGGCCAGAATGGGCTGCGCAGCCCTTTCCGCCTCCGCCATCCATTCCGCCAGGCCCGCCTGCTCCGGCGCGCCGTTGGCCAGATCGTGCAGCGTCATGTGGAAGGTATCCTCGCCCAGGGGCTGGGCCAGCATGTCCGGCGCGGCGCGGTAGAGCCCCTGCCGCAGCTTCTCCAGGCGGCGTTTGTCCTTCTCCTCCAGCAGGAACACCGTGGTGTTCCCCAGAAAGGGCAGCAGTTCGCCCTGCTCATTCACCTTCATGCACAGGCCGGGGCTGGTCTCGAAGCCGCCCTGCTCCGGCATGCTGCAGCTGATGTAGTCCTCCAGGATGTTCAGCATGGTTCATTCCTCCCGCATCAGCACCGCCAGCAGGGCCTGACAGCCCCGCGTGATCTCATCAAACACATGGTCGAAGCGCAGGGTGTACCAGGGATCCTCCACATCGCCGGGGCGATCGGTATAATGCAGCAGCAGGCTGATCTTGCCCTGGTCATCCCCACCGAAAATGTGCCGCATCCGGCGCACATTGTCCATGTCCATGCCCACAAAGCAGTCGTAGCGGTCATAGTCCGCCCGGGACAGCTTCCATGCCCGGTGATCGCTGCGGGGCAGGCCATGGCGCGCCAGTTCCCGCTGCGCGGGGGGATAGACGGGATTCCCCAGCTCCTCGCTGCTGACCGCCGCGGAATCCACCGTGAAGCGGTCGGTCAGGCCCTGCTTCTCCAGCAGGTCGCGGAAAATCACCTCCGCCATGGGGCTGCGGCAGATGTTGCCGTGGCAAACGAACACGATGCTCTTCATGGCTTGTACTCCCTTCCGAATCCCAGGGCGGACGGTAAAAAACATGCATGGCCCGCCGGAAAAGGCAGACCATGCACGGGATAATGCCTCACCGCCAGCCCTGACGGCTATCAGCCCTGGGTGTGCTCCCTGGCGTAAATGGCCATGGCGCACTCCAGGCGCTTGCGCTCCAGCTGGCACTCCATGTCGTAGGGCTTGGAGATGTCCCCGTGGAAGGCCTCGGCGTTGGCCGCGCAGCCGCCGGAGCAGAAGAACCGCGCCCAGCACTCCCGGCACTTTTCCTTGGCCAGCACGTTGTTACGGGCGAATTTGTCCTGGATAGCCTTGTCGAAGGTGCCGTCCAGCACGCTGCCCATGCGGTAGCCCTCCCGGCCCACAAACTGGTGGCAGGGATAAATATCGCCATCGGGGGTCACGGCCACGTACTCGTTGCCCGCGCCGCAGCCGGTGAGCCGCTTGCGCAGGCAGGGGCCCCCCGCCAGATCCACGTTGAAGTGGAAGAAGTTGAACCACTTGCCGTTGGCCCGACGATCCAGATAGATCTGCGCCAGACGGTCGTACTCGGCCTTCAGCTGGGGCAGGTCCTCCTCCCTGAGGGCGTACTCACAGGCGGGATCGGTGACCACCGGCTCCACGCTCAGCTGCTCGAAGCCCTCATCCGCCAGGAACAGCACGTCGTTGCCGAAGTCCTTGTTGTAGCCGGTGTAGGTGCCGCGGACGTAGTATTCCTTGTCCCCGCGGGCAGCGGCGAACTTCTTGGCCTTCTCGGCGATGATGGCGTAGCTGCCCTTGCCGTTGACGGTGGGGCGCATGCGGTCATGCACCTCGGGGCGGCCGTCCATGGAGATGACAACGTTGTGCATTTCCCGGTTAAGGAAGTCGATGATCTCGTCGTTCATCAGCACGCAGTTGGTGGTGATGGTGAACTTGAACTTCTTGTTCTTCTCCTTCTCAATGGAGCGGCCGTATGCCACCAGGCGCTTGACCACGTCGAAGTTCATCAGCGGCTCCCCGCCGAAGAAGTCCACCTCCAGGTTCACCCGCTTGCCGCTGTGCTCCACCAGCCAGTCCAGCGCAGCCTTGCCCACCTCGTAGGGCAGCAGCTTGCGCTCGCCCATGCAGAAATCACCCGTGGCGGCAAAGCAGTACTTGCAGCGCAGGTTGCAGTCATGGGCGGCGTGAAGGCACATGGCCTTGATGGTGCCCTTCTCGCGGATCTGCTCCACGTCGTCATAGTTGTCGGGGGCGTTGAGCGCGCCGATCTCCTCCAGCTGCTTCAGCTCGCCGATGACCTCGTCCAGCTCCTGGGCGGTGTAGCGATCCTTCAGCGCGTCCCGGATTTCCGCCTCGCTGTGGTCGTTCCACAGGCTCAGCACGTCGTAGGCCATATCGTCGATGGCGTGTACCGCGCCGCTGCCCACATCCAGCAGCATGGGCTGGCCCACGGCCTTGAAAGTATGAATCAAATCAGCTTCCTCCTGCTATGTTGCTTCTCATTCACAGCAAAAAAGGGCGGACTCTCCCGCCCTTTTCGCGCTGCCGATCACCGATCTTACTTGCCGAAGGAGCGGTTGATCTTGCCCTCGTTGCCGGCCAGGACAGCGTTGTTCTCCCGGTTGGCGCAGGACTGGTTGGCCACCGTGCAGCTGGTCTTGCAGGCGCTCTGGCAGGAGGCCTGGCACTCGCCGCAGCCGCCGTGCACCAGGGACTGCTTCAGGCAGGGATTCTGAATGGTCTGGATATGCTTCATGGGAACATTCCTCCATCGCTATTGCACCGGCGCGCCGATGCACATTCGCAGAATATCTTCCAGCCGGATACGGCCCGGAATATCAATCATTATACACCATCTTCGGGCAACATGCAATCATTTGGGCGAAATATTCGACAGAATCAGGCCCACGATGCCACCCCCTGCCACGCCCATGCCCAGATCCGCCAGGTAGGCCGTCATGGGCGCGCTCTGCCCGGAGAGCAGCGCGTACAGCGCCACCCCCGCCGCCATGTACATCAGCCCAACCGCCGCGCCGCGGATCAGTCCGCCGTCGCCGCCGCGGCCCACCGCGGCCCATACGCCTGCCACGATGGACACCAGCTTCAGCACCTGGTTGAAGATGCGCACCGCCCCCTCCGAGGGCTTGATCCACTGCATCAGAAGCGCGAACACCGCCACGCCCAGAAGCGTCGTCAGCACCGCGATGCCCAGGCCCCTGAGCAGCCTCAGCCAGGGCGAGGGTGCCGCGCTCCGGCGGCGGCGGGCCGTCTTTGTCTGTGCCATATGCATAGCCTCCTTCACATCCGTGTGGTGTAGGCTATGCGCGGGCACGGCGGAACATGCTTACCGCTTGGGGACGATCTCCAGCCAGTAGCCGTCCGGATCGCTGATGAAGTAAATGCCCATGCCGGGGTTCTCGTAGCAGATGCAGCCCATCTTCTCGTGCAGGGCGTGGGCGGCGTCAAAGTCCTCCACCACGAAGGCCAGGTGGATCTCGTTGTCCCCCAGGTCGTAGGGCTCGGTGCGGTCCCGCAGCCAGGTCAGCTCCAGCTGATGGGGCGTTGTGCCGTCGGAGAGGTACACCAGCTTGAAGCTGTGGTCGGAGGCCTCCTTCTCCCGGGCCACCTCCAGGCCCAGCGCCTCCTTGTAGAAGGCCAGGGACTTGTCCAGATCCAGCACGTTCAGGTTGTTGTGCGCAAAGGTAAACTTCATGATTTCCACTCCTTTCCCCCTGATGATAGCACATTTTTCGCCCCCTGGGAAGGAGATTCTGCGCCCCGCAGCGAATACGAACGCATATTCCCTTTTGAAAGGATGATTCCCATGCCTGACGTCTACGCCCACTGTCCCACGCTAACCGGCCCGACCCTGACCCTGCGCCCCGTCGCCCCGGAGGACGCGGAAGCCCTGCTCCAGGTCTACGTGGACGAAAGCCGCATTCCTTTCTTCAACAGCGACAACTGCCACGGGGACAATTTCCACTACCCCACCCTGGCGCGGATGCAGCAGACCGTTCGCTTCTGGCTGGACAGCTACGCCCACGGGTATTTCGTGCGCTGGGCTGTGGTGGCGGAGGGAACGCCCATCGGCACAGTGGAGTGCTTCCACCGGGTGGCCGAGGATGCCTACGGCGGCTGCGCGCTGCTGCGCATTGATCTGCGGGCCGACATGGAGACCGCTGCGGTC
This sequence comes from Eubacteriales bacterium, assembly GCA_034104265.1. Classification (GTDB taxonomy): domain Bacteria; phylum Bacillota; class Clostridia; order Christensenellales; family Aristaeellaceae; genus UBA11524. Next base: position 6,825 of record JAXEEE010000034.1, read on the forward strand.
AACGGCGAGTGCCTGGATCTGCTGCTGCCCCACCTGGAGGAGCTGTTCCATGCCGACCGCGCCGCCATCAAGGCCCCGCCCGTGGCGGCGGAGCGCATCGCCGCGCTGACAGCCAGGGGCTTCACGCGGGAGGATGCGCCGCTGATCGGCCATGACGGCACCCGATACGGGGATTACTGGGTCAGGGCGCTGTAACCCATCAGGGGTGTATGCCGTCCCTGTCCCATAGAAAAGGGAGGCGGTTCGTGATGAACCGTCTCCCTTGTGTTTTGTTCCGATTCAGCCGCGGCCGGATCAGTCCTTCAGGGCGTCGTAGTCAATCTTGGGATTGGCCGCCTCGATCCACTGATCCACGGTCTCGTCGTAGGTGGTTTCCTGCTTGTCGCTCAGCAGCTCAGCGGACAGGGTCTCGCTGACCTCCTCCAGCGCCACGGGGCCTTCCACCACATCAGCGGTGTACTGGATGATGTAGTAGCCGTACATGCCCTCCACCTTGTCGGACACATCGCCCACATTCTCCAGGGCCATGGCGGCGGTCAGGAAGGCCTCGTCCAGGTTGGTCTGCTCAGCATAGATGGTGTAGCCGTTCTTCGCGGTGACGCTGTCGCCCTGCATGCCGGGATCGTCGGTCTTCTCGGCCATGAGGGTATCCCAGTCAGCGCCGGCGGCCAGCTGGGCCAGCACATCGTCAGCCTCGGGGGCGATGGCGGCATAGGCCTGCTCCTCAGCCAGCTTCTGCTGCGCGCTGTAGAAGGCCAGCTTCTCCTTGGACTCGGCCAGGTTCCGGGCCAGCTCGGCCACTTCCTCGGTCACGTCCTCGCCGAAGGCAGCGGTGATGTCGGTGACGGTGGCCAGGGTGGAGACGGTCACGCCGGGCAGGTCGGAGGGCGTAGCCAGGTCAGAGGGGGTGGCAACCTCCTCGTCAGCCCCGGCGGCAACGGGCGCGGCGGGCTCCTCCAGGGTCACGGTCACCTGGCTGACCAGCGCGTCCACATCGGTGACGCCCAGGCCGTTCAGGCTGCTCATGTAGGACGCGATCAGCGCCTCCTCGTCGGCGATCAGCTCGTTCAGCTCGTCCAGGACAGCCTGATCCGCGTCATTGAAGCTGATCAGGATCTGCTTGACCTGGCGGAAGCCGGCGGGACGATAGTACACGGTGCTGCCCGCGTTGGCGGCGGACACATAGCTGGCGGGGCTGGAGGCGTAGTTCGTCTGCGCGCTGGCCACCTTCTCGTCGTAGCCGGCCTGCAGCTCCTCATCGGTCACGGCCACGTCGGCAATGACGTAATCGTAGAGCTTCTGGGCGGTGATGCTGGACTTCTCATAGGTCACAGCGTCCTCATACCTGACGCCCAGCTCCTCCGCCTTGGCTTCCAGGGCGGCGGTCAGCTCGTCGCCAGACAGCTCGGTATCGGCGAAGTAGCTGTTCTGGATGCTGGTCAGGTTGGACTGCCAGGTGGCAGCGGCAGCCTCGTCCAGCTGCGCCTGCTCCTCCTCGGTCAGCTGATCCAGGCCCAGCTCAGCAATCTTCTGCTCGGACACGGCCTGTTCCACCAGACCGTCCACCACGGCCTGCTGCGCATTGGCAATGGCCTCGGCGGAGGTGGTGTCATAGCTCATGCCGAACAGGCTGTAGTAGTAGGCCATGTAGTTCAGCTGATACTGGGTTTCATCCTGGATCTGGCCCTTGGTGTAGACGGTATCACCCACGCGGATGACCTCCGTGGCGCGATCCACCTCCAGATCCTTTTCGATCAGCGTGCAGCCGGACAGCGCCATGGCCATCACCAGCAGCAGCGCAAGCAGAGCCTTCTTGTGCATCGGACATTCTCTCCCATCCATAATAATCAGGATACTCACGATATTATACCGCAAGTATCCTGTGAAACGCAAGGAAAATCCTCTTTTTTCTTGTGAATATTCAATGAACGGTCACACGCCGCCCGCCTGTCAGGGGGCGATCTCGCCCCGGAGGCCGTAGCGGTCCTTCATATAGCCGTCCAGGTTGCCGTATTCGCTGACGGTGATGCTGCCAATGCCCAGCCGCCGCATGGCCGCGAGCAGGATGCAGATGCCGTGCACCACAATGTCCGCCCGGTGGGGCTGCAGCCCGGGCAACTTCAGCCGCTCCTCCATGGGCATGTCGGAGAGCAGCCAGGCCTGGCGCTCCACCTGCTCCAGGGTCAGCACCGTGCCGTGCATGTAGGTGCGGTCCGTCCAGCGGATGCCCTTGACCATGGCCGCCAGAGTGGTGAAGGTGCCCCCCGTGCCGATCCACTTGCCCGGCAGGGTCAGGGTGGGATGCTCCCGGAGCTTGTCCTCCAGAATGTCCGCGGCCAGGGCCTCCACCGGGGCCAGGTCGCTGTGGGAGGCGATGGGCAGACGCTGATGCAGCCGCACCGCGCCCATCTGGCAGGAGAAGGCGCACACCAGGTTCTTGCCCTGGCCCACCACTACCTCCGTGGAGCCGCCGCCGATGTCGATCACACCGCAGTAGTCCCCGTCCGTGGCCCCCAGGAAGGACAGCGCCGCTTCCTTCTCCCCGGAGCAAACCTCCAGCTCCACCCCGGCTTCCTCGCGCAGCCGCGCGGCGAACTCATCCTGGTTGGACGCGTCCCGGGTGGCGCTGGTGGCGAAGAGATGCACCTGCTCCGCGCCCTTGGCCCGGGCGTCCTCCGCCATGCGCCTGACCGCGGCGATGGTGGTGTTCATGGCCTCCGGCCGAAGCCTCCCCTCCGCGTTCAGCCCGGCAAACAGCCGCGTGCCCTCCCTGTCGCGCCACAGCCGCCTGGCATGGTCGCCCTCCACCTGCGCCACCAGCATTCTCACGGAATTGGACCCGATCCCGATCACTGCCACCATCATGACAGCATGCCTCCCTTCCGCGTTTTCCCCTGGGTATAAAAAGAGGAACCCGTGCGCGCACAGGCTCCCCCCGTCAGTACATGGTCATCTCGTCCATCAGAATCTGCAGCTCTTCCCGCGTGTAGCCCTCCAGCACCTCGGGGTTGATCACCTCAAAGCGCAGCTCCCCCGGCTTGAGGAAGGCATAATCCTCCCTGGCGCGGGACTCGATGTAGCTGCTGGTGCCCACCTGCTGCAGCTGGCCGGTCAGCTCCAGCTGATCATTCTGAAGGCGGGTGAGGGTCTGCTGCAGAGCGGTCTCCTGCTCCTGCGCGGCGCGCATGTCCCGGGCGTTGCTCCAGAAGCCCACCGCGAACACAGCCACAATCAGCACGCAGAAAACCGCCATCGCCTGCCACCTGATCACCACGCGATCCATGGGCCTCACTCCTTCCGCGCCGCATCGTTGGTAGATATCATTTCGCCTCGTCTGCAGGAAATCCTTCTTTTGGGGAAGGAGTTTTTTTCATTCTGCGCCACAGCCGGGCGACGCCCGCTCCCAGCACGCTGACAAGCCTGCTGGCCCCGGCCCAGTACAGCAAAAGCCCGATCAGCAGCCCCAGCAGGCCGTAAGCCCTCAGCCCGCCGCCATAGCGCGTCAGCACCCACAAAAGCAGCGCCCCCACCGCCAGCGCGGTGAGCACATCGCCCATGAGTCCCACCGCACGGCCCACGCACCGCAGCGCCCCGGACAGCTGCATGAGCAGCCCCAGCCCGAAGCCACCCGCCGTCAGCCACAGGAAGGCCTGCTCCTGCCCGGCCTGGGCAAAGAGGTTCTCCAGCATCATCCCAGCGCCTTGCGCAGGAAGCCTCCCCTGCGCCGGGCTGTACCGCCCTCGTAGGCTGCGCTGTCGATCACGCCGTCCACGGTCAGGCGGCCCTCCTCCAGCTGCAGGCTGGATACGTGCAGCCCCGTGCCCGTCAGCGTCAGGCGGCCGCCGTGGGTGTGCAGCACCACCGCCCCGTCATCGAAGCTCTCCACGTCCGTCACCCCGGTGATGACCGCCTTCTTCCGCTGGTCAATGGTCATGCCGTAGGGCTTCTCCGGCGTGCCCGCATCCCTGTTCATTCGCCTCGCCTCCCTGTCTGGGGAAGCGTATGCGGCAGGCATGCCGGTTAGACCATGGCGGGTCTTCAGCCTGCCAGGTGGGCCTGCCAGGCCTGGCGTACCGTATCCAGGGTTGCGAGCCAGCGGGCGTTGTGCTCCGTCTCCCACAGGGCGGCCTCCGCCGCGTGGCACTGCAGCATGAACAGGCCCTCGTAGTCCCGGGCCTGCCGGCAGCGCTCCATCATATCCTTGAGCAGCTCCGGGTCGGCGACGTGATCCGCAATGTCCTGCAGATTGTCCACGCAGCCCTCCAGCAGCGCCTCGATGGTCAGGTCACTGTCCTCCCGCTCCAGGGTGGCCTGGAGCTTGACCAGACGGCGCACAGCCTCCTCCGGCGGATAGCCGCACTCATACTGGGCGATGAGGTACATCCACGCTTCCTCCATGCGCTCCCAGTTCTCCAGGATATGCCCGCCGGAATAGATCAGCATGCCCTTGGCCCGGGCAAAGTCCCAGGAGGCCCGCAGCGCCAGCATGGGCAGGCGGTCGCAGGCGTTGTGCAGCCGCAGCCAGTCCTCCTGCTGGAAGGCCTCGCCGCTGTCATAGGCGAAGGTGGCCGTCCACAATCCGCAGCTCTCCTGGCGCAGCCGCATACGGCAGGTGTCCGCCTCCGCCTGACCATAGTGCAGCGGCGATACCATCCCGTAGTAAAAGCCGCAGCCGGGGCCGCCCTCCTCCTGCGCGCGCCGCTGGATCTGCGTCAACAGCTCCTCCAGCTTCAGCGGCGGACGGTCCTCATCGGGTTCCTCCTCGCCGCAGTTGCGCAGCATCACGCGGCACAGCTGGAGCATGTCCTTTTCCTCGCCAATGGCGACGACGCGGGCACGGTGCATGGTTGCCATGGTTCTCACTCCTTGCGGATGACTTTGGTATGGGGTATGCCCGAGGGGCGGCAGCCGTGCGCCCCGCTGTTCAGAAGAAGCTCACCTGGCTGGTCTCGCTCAGGCCCTCCAGGCTGCCGTGGGCGCGCAAAAGCTCGATCACCGCGCTGGATACCTTCGTGCGCTCCTTCATGTCCTCAATGGACAGGAAGGGTGCCTTGTCTCGCTCCCGCACGATGGCGATGGCCGCGCTCTCGCCCAGGCCGCCCAGGCTGGTGAAGGGGCAGCGCAACGCGCCGTCCTCGATCAGGAAGCGGCTGACGTGGCTCTTGTACAGATCGCAGGGCAGGAATTTGAAGCCGCGCATGTTCATCTCCAGCACCAGTTCCAGGCTGGTCACGGCGGTCTGATCCTTGGCCGAGGCCTTGGGATCGTTCTTGATCTCGCGGATCTTCTGCTTGATGGTCTGGGGGTCGATGAGCATGGTGCAGGCGTCGAAGCCGTCGCCGCGCACGGTGAAGTACGCCGCGTAGTACGCCAGCGGGTGATGCACCTTGAACCAGGCGATGCGCAGCGCGCTGGTCACGTAGGCCACGGCGTGGCCCTTGGGGAACATGTACTTGATCTTCTTGCAGGAATCAATGAACCACTGGGGCACGTTGTTGTCGATCATGGCCTGCTCCATCTCCGGCTTCAGGCCGCGGCCCTTACGCACCGACTCCATGGTGGTGAAGGCCATCTTTGGCGCAACACCCCGGTCGATCAGGTAGTTCATGATATCGTCACGGCAGCAGACGCACTCCCGCAGGGCCGCCGTACCGGAGCGGATCAGATCCTGGGCGTTGCCCAGCCACACGTCGGTGCCGTGGGACAGGCCGGAGATGCGGATCAGCTCCTCCATGGTGGAGGGGGTGGTGTCGTCCAGCATGCCGCGGACGAAGGCCGTGCCGAACTCCGGGATGCCGAAGGTGCCGGTGGAGCAGTCGATCTGCTCAGAGGTGACCCCCAGGGCCTCCGGGGAATGGAACAGGCTGCGCACCGCCGGATCGTCCAGGGGAACCTCCGTGGGCGGGATGCCCGTCAGCTCCTCCAGCATGTGGATGACCGTGGGATCATCATGGCCCAGGCAGTCCAGCTTGACCAGAATGTCATGCATGGAGTTGAAGTCGAAGTGGGTGGTGGTGAAGTCGCTCTCCAGGTCGTCGGCGGGATGCTGCACGGCGGTGAACTGGTAGATCTCGTACTCCTTAGGCACAACCACCATGCCGCCGGGATGCTGGCCGGTGGTCTTTTTCACGCCCACGCAGCCCGCGGCCAGGCGCTCCTTCTCCGTGTTGCCCGCCTGAACGCCCCGCTCCTCCAGGTACTTGGCCACATAGCCGTAGGCGGTCTTGTCCGCCAGGCCCGTGATGGTGCCCGCGCGGAACACGTGGTCATGGCCGAAGAGCTCCTCCACATAGTGGTGGGCGCGATTTTGATATTCGCCGGAGAAGTTCAGGTCGATATCGGGCACCTTGTCGCCCTCGAAGCCCAGGAACACCTCGAAGGGGATGTCGAAGCCATCCTTGCTCAGGGGCCGTCCGCACAGGGGGCAGTCCTTGTCCGGCAAATCGACGCCCACCTGGTACAGGGACTTGTCCACATCGAAGAAGCCCTTGCGGCAGTGGGTGCAGCGGTAATGGGGCGGCAGGGCGTTCACCTCGGTGATGCCGCACATGCGCGCCACCAGGCTGGAGCCGACGGAGCCGCGGCTGCCCACCAGGTAGCCGTCATCGTTGGATTTCTTCACCAGCTTCTGGGCGATGTTGTACAGCGTGGCGAAACCGTAGCCGATGATGGACTTCAGCTCCTTCTCCAGCCGCTTCACGACGATGTCCGGCAGCGGGTCGCCGTAGAGCTCCTTGGCGGTACCCCAGGTCATATTTTGAATATTGTCCGCCGCGTCCTCCCACAGGGGCTGGAAGGTATCCTCGCCCTTGGGGTGGATGGGGAACAGCTGCAGCTTGCCCACCTGATCGGCGATCATGCGGGGGTTGTCGATGACCACCTCATGGCACTTCTGCGGGCCCAGGTAGGCGAACTCCTCCAGCATCTCGTTGGTGGTCTTGAAGTACAGGGGCGGCTGCTGGTCGCAGTCGTCATAGCCCATGCCCGCCTGGATGATGGCCCGGTTGATGGCGTTGTGCGGATCGAGGAAATGCACGTCGCCGGTGGCCACCACGGGCTTGCCCAGCTCCTCGCCCAGGCGGACGATCTTCCGGTTCAGATCCCGCAGGCCCTCATCGTCCGGCACCCGGCCCTCCCGCACCAGGAAGGCATTGTTGCCGATGGGCTGAATCTCCAGGTAGTCGTACCAGGAGGCAATCTCCTTCAGCTTCTCCCAGGGCTCGTTGTCCAGCACGGCGCGGAACAGCTCGCCGGCCTCGCAGGCGGAGCCGATGATCAGCCCCTCCCGGTACTGCTGGATGATCTTCTTGGGCATGTGGGGGCGGCGGCGGAAATAATCCAGATGCCCGATGGATACCAGCCGGTTCAGGTTCACCAGGCCCTCCTGGGTCTTGACCAGCAGGATCACATGATAGCTTTCGCCAATGGCCCCGCCCTGCAAAAGGTTCAGGTCGGACAGCTTCGTGTAGCCGTGCTCATCCTTCACCTGCTGGTACATCTTCGCCAGGCACAGGGCCGTGGCGGTAGCGTCATGGACGGCCCGGTGGGCGTTTTTCAGCGATACGCCCAGCTGCTTGCACACGCTGCCCAGCTTGTGGCTCTTCATGTCGGGGAACAGCTTGCGGGCCAGGGTCAGGGTGTCCAGCACCGGGGCGTGGTATTCGATGCCCAGCCGCCGCAGCTCCGACTGCAAAAGCGCCGCGTCGAAGGAGGCGTTGTGAGCCGCGATGGGGCAGCCGTCAATAAAGTCCATCAGCTGGGGAATGGCCGTTTCGGCGGTGGGCTTGTCGGCCAGCATCATGTCGGTGATGCCGGTGATCTCGGTGATTTTCGGCGGCAGGGGCCGCTGGGGATTCACCAGCAGGGACAGGCTGTCCGCCACCGTGCCGCCCACCAGCTTCACCGCACCGATCTCGATCACCCGATCCGTGGCGGTGTTCAGGCCCGTGGACTCAAAGTCCAGGACGATGATCGTATCGTCCAGGGGGCGGTCGTCCGCGTCCTTGACCACATCCTTGTCGTCAATGAGGTACCCCTCGCAGCCGGGGATCAGCTTGATGGGCTGCTTCTTCACCGCGTTGAAGGCCGCGGGGAAGGACTGTACCACGCCGTGGTCGGTGATGGCCACGGCAGGATGCCCCCACTTGATGGCCCGCTTGATCAGGTCGCCGGCAGGGGTCATGGCGTCCATGTTGGACATGTTGGTGTGCATGTGCAGCTCGATGCGCTTCTCCTCGGCGGTGTCCTCCCGCTCGATGCGCTCCATGGGCACCATGTCCCGCACGGATATGGACAGCTCACGGGCAAAGTTGTCATACATGCACTCGCCGCGCACCTTGACGTTCATGCCCATCTTGATCTGCTCCACCTTCTCCATCACGGCGCGGCGCTCCTCCTCGGTGATGGGGGGCGGCGGGGTCTCGTCGTCCCGGCGGCGGCCGAAGCCTCCGCCCTTGCGGAAGCGCAGGAAGGTCTTGCACAGGATGGAGGAGGTATAGTCCGTGATGGCAAAGGTCACCAGCAGCATCTCGCCGCCCTTGAGCTCCTTGGTTTCCAGCTTGAAGATATCGCCCTGCACAACCACCAGGCCGCTGTCGCTGGCCAGCTCCTTCATTTCCACGGGGCGGTCGGCGATGCTCCGGCCCATGATGGGCTTGCCGATGGCGGTGTCGGTCATCTGCGGGAAGATGGGCTCCGGCTTCTTTTCCGGCTCCGGCTCCTTCTTGGGGCGAGGCGCGGCGGGCTTGCGCTCCTTCTTTTCCTTGGGCGCGGCAGGGGCGGAGCCGTCCCCGTAGCGGGCCTGCAGCTCCTGCTGGGTAATGGCGGATAGCTGCTCCTTGTCCCGCTCCCGGCGCATTTCCTCCAGGCGGGCCTCCTGGTCGCCGGACACGGTCAGCTCCACCTTCACCTCGGCGGAGAAGATGTCCTTCACAGCCTGGGCCAGCCGGGCGGTGATGTTCTGCCTGCCCATGTACTGCAGGGAGAACTCGTCCGGGAAGGTCAGGGTGATGCGTTCCCCGTCGCAGCGCCAGTCGATCTGATCCATCCAGCTGACGGAGGCGGGGTAGTTGCGCTTGAGGAAATCGGTCAGCACCTGCTTGTAGGCGCTGATGTTCTCCAGGAAGTCGTCCTTCAGCCCGGGGGAAACCACCCGCAGGGCCAGGGGCTTCTGGGGGAAGATTTTGCGCAGGATGCTCTCCATCTTCAGGAAGGTGGCCTCCTCCACCAGCACGGCGGAATCGAAGGTGATGTACACCTTGCCCTGGGCGCGGACATACACCACCCGGGGCGATGACAGCTGTCCCCGCAAATGGGGCAGCGCGGCGTAAATCTGGCCCAGCAGATCCTCGTAGCTCATGGGGCGCACCTCCTTCCGTGTAGCCGAACAAGGGCGGCCCTGTCAGCCGTCCTTTCATGTTGCATGTATTATACACCATCTCCCGGGGATGGGTCAAGGCAGGGGGAGGATGCGCAAAAGCCCCCGGTCAGCACGGCGCTGGGCATATTCCAGCAAGCGTCGCGCATAGCCGGGCCGCTGCACGCAAGCCACCAGCACGCTGCACTGATTGATCATGCTGCGGTTTGCCTGGGCGATGGCGACCCGGGGCGGCGGTGTTTGATCCAAAGGATAGTACAGGCCATCGAAGCCTGCGGGCAGCTGCGCAGCCTTCTGCGCCGGATGGTAGGCCAGGACGCGGTACAGCCTGACCCACGGGTGCTTTTCCTTGACCGACAGCACCGCTTCCGCAGTCATCTCGTCAAAGCTGCCATATGCCCCTACATAGAATTCCTGCACATGCTCCTGAACAGCCAATTTCTCTGTCACAGCCTCCAAGGCTGTCAGGAGCGTCCGCTCCACATCCCGATGTCCCAGAAAAAAGCAGCGTTCCATTCTCATCCTCTCCCTGTTGCCGTTTTCTTCATTTTAACTCTTTTGGGTTAATCTTTGCAACAGGAAGCGGCTATGCTGACATCATAGCTGTGAAAGGAGGGATGGCACCTTGACGATCGGCGAAGCCGTGCGGGAGCGGATCCTGGAATTGTGCCGGGAGCGGGGCATCACCGTGAACCGGCTGTGCACGCTCAGCGGTGTGACGCAGTCCACGGTGAACAACCTTGTCAACGGCCGCAACCGGAGCGTGACCATCTCCACCATCAAGAAGCTCTGTGACGGGCTGGACATCACCATTCAAGCCTTTTTCGATTCGCCGCTGTTTCAGAACCTTGAGCAGGAAATACAATAGCAGCCCGCCCCGGTATTACGCCGGAACGGGCTGCTTTTTGTATGATGCTGCGGGTGGGATGGGCGGTTTCCGTGGTGTGGTCGAATCTGCCGTTTCCATTGCGGATGCAGGCATCCGCTCGGAAACTAGCGCTTTTTCCTTTTCCCTTTTTGTTGCATTTATCTGTTCCGCCTGGGCTGCCGCCCAGACCTGCGCAGGGGCTAACGCCGCCCCTGCACCCGCGCAAGGAGCTTCGCCCCTTGACCCGTTTCCGCTGGCGCGATTACATGGAGTTGGCTTAATCTGCCGTTTCCATTGCGGATGCAGGCATCCGCTCGGAAACTCCGGCTCTTGCCTTTTCCCTTTTTGTTGCGTTTATCTGGTCCGCCTGGGCTGCCGCCCGGACCTGCGCAGGGGCTATCGCCGCCCCTGCACCCGCGCAAGTAGCTTCGCCCCTTGACCCGTTTTCGCTTCGCGTTCCCGTGGGGTTAGTTGGTTTTGGCGGCTGCGATTTTGCGGGCCTCGCGGATGAGGATCTCCGCCAGGTCGCCCTCCACCTTCACCGGCTCCTGGCCCTTGCGGAACAAGGCGCCGCAGCCCTTGCCGCCGGCAATGCCGATGTCCGCCTCCCGGGCCTCGCCGGGGCCGTTGACCACGCAGCCCATCACGGCAACCTTCAGCGGTACCTTCACGTCCGCCAGCTCCTTCTCCACCCGGGCGGCGATACCCGCCACGTCGATGGCCGTGCGGCCGCAGGTGGGGCAGGACACCAGCTGCACGCCCTGGGTGCGCAGATTCAGCGCACGGAGGATGTCCCAGGCCGCCTTGCCCTCGGGGATGGGCGAGCCCGTCAGGCTCACGCGGATGGTGTTGCCGATGCCCCGGGCCAGCAGCGCGCCGATGCCGATAGCGCTCTTGATGGTGCCCTGGCCGGGCAGGCCCGCCTCCGTCACCCCCACGTGCAGGGGATAGTCGCAGCTGGCCGCCGCCAGCTCGTAGGCCTCGATGGTCAGGCGGACGTCGCTGGCCTTCATGGACAGCACGATGTCCCCGAAGCCCGCCTTCTCCAGCATGCGGGCGTGGTTCAGCGCGCTGTCCACCATACCCCGGGCGGTGGGGCCGCCGTCCCGGGCGAGGATCTCCCGCTCGATGGAGCCGCTGTTCACCCCGATGCGGATGGGCACATGATGGGCTTTGGCGCAGTCCGCCACGGCCTGCACATTCTTCTCCCCGCCGATGTTGCCGGGGTTGATGCGCAGCTTGTGGATGCCGTTCTCCATGGCCAGCAGGGCCAGGCGATGGTCGAAGTGAATGTCCGCCACCAGCGGCACGGGCGATGCGTCCACCAGGTCGCGTACGGCCCTGGCGCAGGCCTCGTTGTACACGCTGACGCGCACGATGTCGCACCCGGCCTCCGCCAGCTGGCGGATCTGCTCAAGGGTTGCGGGTACATCGGCGGTATCGGTGTTGGTCATGGACTGCACCCACACGGGGTTGTCGCCGCCCAGGGCCAGCGGCCCCACGGCGACGGTACGGGTCTTGTACATGGCGTTATCCTCCTGTTGCGTCCTGCATAGCGGTCGGCCTTACCGGAACAGATTCAGCACATCCCGGAAGGTGAAGAAAATCATCACGCCGAAGAGGAACACCATCCCCGCCAGATGCACCATGGCCTCCTTCTCCGGGGCTACGGGCTTGCGGCGGATGGCCTCCACCAGCATGAACAGGAACCGGCTGCCGTCCAGCCCGGGAATGGGCAGGGCGTTCATGATCCCCAGGTTGATGGAGATCACCACCAGCAGGTTCACGAAGGCGTCCAGGCCGCCGCTCTGCACTTCCTTGCTGACCATGCTCACCACGCCCACAGGGCCGCTGGTCTGATCCAGCCCCTCGCCGGTGGTCACCAGCGCGCCCAGAGCCTTCACGATCACCCCGCTGGCGTACACGCACACGTCCCAGCTGCTCCTGACCGAGCCGAGGAAGCCTATCTTCTGCCGCTCAATCCGGTAGGTGCCGCCGATGGTCACGCCCACCCGGTACTTGCCCGCCTCCTCGTCCCAGAAGGGGGTCATGTCCGTCTCGATGGTTTCATCTCCCCGGCGGATGACCATGTGCAGGGGATCGTCCCCCGCCTGATAGCCGCTGATCATACCCAGCAGCGTGTCCACCGTGCCGTCCAGCACGTCCACGCCGTTCACCGAGACGATCACATCCCCGTCCTTGATCCCCGCGTCATAGGCAGGGCCGGCAGCGGCCACCTCCGCAATGAAGGGATCCACCCCCGTGGCCACGCTCACCCCGCCGATCCAGAAGTACACAACCGCCACCACGAAGGCCAGGATCATGTTCATCAGCGGGCCCATGGCCACGGAGAGCATGCGCTTCCACACCTTCTGCTTGTTGTACGCCCGGGGATCATCCTTGTGCTTGCCCTCCGCGTCGTCCTCGCCGTAGAAGGCGCAGTACCCGCCGAAGGGAATCGCCCGCAGGCTGAAGGCCGTGCCGTGCTTTTTGCTCTTCCAGCCCACGAGCTTCGGGCCGAAGCCGATGGCGAACTCCATCACCTCGATGCCCGTCAGCCGCGCCGCCAGGAAGTGGCCCGCCTCATGCACCGTCACCAGGATGCCCAGCAGCAGAATCGCAATCAATACATACAAAATCGTCATAAGGCTCCTTTCCGCTTGTCAGGCCCGCACATGGGGCAGCAGCTCCGCCACTGTGCGCCTCGCCTGCGCATCCGCGTCGAAAATATCATCCAGGGTATCGGCGGGCAGATGGCCCAGGCGATTAAGCGTGCCCTCCACCAGCCGCGTAATGCCGCCAAAGGGGATCTCCTCCCTGAGGAAGGCCGCCACCGCCGCCTCGTTGGCGCCGTTGAGGATGGCGCAGGCCGCGCCGCCTGCCCTCAGGCACTCCCCCGCCAGCCGCAGCGCCGGGAAACGCTCCGGATCCCCCGGCTCAAAGGTCAGCTGCCCCAGGGCGAACAGGTCGAGGGGCCTGCTGCCGGTGGTCAGCCGCTCCGGGTAGGCCATGGCGTACTGGATGGGCACCCGCA
>JAXEEE010000035.1:0-39961 GCA_034104265.1 Eubacteriales bacterium
CTCGTCATGCACGGGGGACTCGGTATAGCTCAGGGCGATCTCGGCCTTGCCGCCGTACTTCTTGGTGGCCTTGACAGCGGTCTGCATGTTGCGCAGATCGTTCAGGGCGTCGAAGCAGCGGATGATGTCAATGCCGTTCTCCACAGCCTTCTTGACGAAGAAGTCCACCACGTCGTCAGAATAGGGGCGATAGCCCAGCAGGTTCTGGCCGCGCAGCAGCATCTGCAGCTTGGTGTTGGGCAGGGCCTTGCGCAGGGTGCGCAGGCGCTCCCAGGGATCCTCGTTCAGGAAGCGCAGGCAGCTGTCGTAGGTCGCGCCGCCCCAGCACTCCAGAGAGTAGTAGCCCACCTTGTCCAGCATTTCGCAGGCAGGGAGCATCTCCGCGGTGGTCATGCGCGTGGCGGCCTGGGACTGGTGGCCGTCACGCAGGATGGTATCGGTAATCTGTACCTTCGGCATGAAATTCTCCTCCTTCATGGCATCACGAAAACCCGTGGATGCCGAAAAACGCTCGTTCGCTCAGCCTCAGCCGAACATGGACAGCAGCACGCCCGCAGCGATGGCGGAGCCGATGACGCCGGCCACGTTGGGGCCCATGGCGTGCATCAGCAGGAAGTTGGCAGGATTGGCCTTCTGGCCTTCACGCTGGGACACACGGGCCGCCATAGGCACGGCGGACACGCCCGCAGAGCCGATCAGCGGGTTGATCTTGCCGCCGGAGATCCAGTTCATCAGCTTGGCCAGCAGCACGCCGCTCGCCGTGCCGATGCCGAAGGCGACAATACCCATGGCGATGATCTTGAGGGTTTCCACCTTCAGGAAGGTATCGGCCGTGGCGGTGGCGCCGACGGTGATGCCCAGGAAGATGGTCACGATGTTCATCAGCTCGTTCTGCATGGTCTTGTTCAGGCGTTCGGTCACGCCGCATTCCTTGGCCAGGTTGCCCAGCATCAGGCAGCCCACCAGCGAGGCGGCGGAGGGCAGCAGCAGCGCCACCAGGATCGTCACCACGATGGGGAAGATGATCTTCTGGGTCTTGGTAGCGGGCTTGAGCTGCTCCATGACGATGGTGCGCTCCTTCTCGGTGGTCAGGGCGCGCATGATCGGGGGCTGAATGACGGGAACCAGGGCCATGTAGGAGTAGGCAGCCACGGCGATGGGGCCCAGCAGATGGGGGGCCAGCTTGCCGGTCAGCCAGATGGCGGTGGGGCCGTCCGCGCCGCCGATGATGCCGATGGCGCCGGCTTCCTTGGGCGTGAAGCCCAGCAGGGACGCGCAGATGAAGGTGAAGAAGATGCCCGCCTGGGCAGCAGCGCCCAGCAGCAGGGTCTTGGGGTTGGAGATCAGGGGACCGAAGTCCGTGCCCGCGCCAACGCCCATGAAGATCAGGCAGGGATAGATACCCAGCTTGACGCCCAGGTACAGGTAGTCCAGCAGGCCCGCGGAGATCACCTGGCCCGCGGAGGCCAGCAGCACGCCCACCTCGGAGTAGACCTGACCGCCGTTCAGGAACGCGCCCTCCATGATGATGGAGGCGGCGTTGCCGTTGGCAGCCAGCTGGGCCAGGGCGTCGGTCAGGGGAATGAGGGTGGTGGGATCGGCGACGGAGACAGTGTTGACAAAGTGACCGATGACCTGGCTGGTGGTGGCGTTGAGCACCTGGCCCGCGGCGTTGACCACATACAGTGCATGGTCGATCAGGTTGTTGCCGTCTATCATCACCGCGCCGCCGATCAGCGCCCAGTTGGCGTGGCCGCCGGCGAAGAGCTCCTCGTGGTACACCTCGCTGCCCAGCAGGTTGGTCAGCAGCATACCGAAGGCGATGGGCAGCAGCAGCAGGGGTTCAAACTGCTTGACGATGGCCAGGTACAGCAGCACGCAAGCGATGCCGACCATAATCAGGGCCTTGGGGTCGGCAAGATACTGATAGATGCCGGACGTCGTGACCAGCCCCATCAGGGTTTCGCCCACATTGATTTGCATCTTATCAACTCACTTTCCTTGGACGGTACGCTTTTACGCCAGCACAACCAGGGTGTCGCCCGCGTTCACGGAAGCGCCCTTGGCAGCCACGACCTGCGCGACGGTGCCGTCCTTGGGGGCGGGAATCTCGTTCTCCATCTTCATGGCTTCCAGCACGCACAGGCACTGGCCGGCCTTCACGGCGTCGCCGGCCTTGACCTTCACGTCCAGGATGGTGCCGGGCATGGGCGCCTTGACGGGGGTGCCGCCGGCAACGGGAGCGGGCGCAGCAGCCTTGGGAGCGGCGGCGGGAGCAGCTGCAGGAGCAGCGGCGGGCGCGGCCACAGGGGCAGCCACGGGCGCGGCGGCACGGACGGGAGCAGCAGACACGGCGCCGCCGACTTCCTCAACATCAACCACATAGGTCTGGCCATTGACAGTAATATTGAAGGTACGCATGATGACAGATCCTCCTATTCAATCAATCGTATTCAGCATGGGGGTGTATCAGAAGCGGCTGTAAACCTGTTCCTCCCGACCGGACTTGCTCCAGGCGGGGGTGTTGGAAATACGGCGCACGCGGCGGACGACGAAACCACTGTTGTCCTCCATCATGGCGGCCACGGCGGCGGTGATCACAGCGATGAGCGCATCGTCATTCTGCTCCTGGGCAGGCGCGGCCTCCACCACAGGGGCGGGAGCGGGCGCAGGCGCGGGGGCAGGCGCGGCCTTGGAGGCCTTCTTCCTGCCCATGCCGCTGGTGGCGATCTCCATCAGCTTGATCAGGCCGATCAGCACTACCAGGCCGAAGAACACGACCAGTACGCCGATGACGGTGACCAGCAGACCGAAAATCAATTTGTCCATTGCTTACACGTTCCTTTCCGTCACAGCGGCAGGTTGCCGTGCTTCTTGGGCGGATTGCTCTCGCGCTTGGAGGAGAGCATCTCCAGGGCGGCGATGACGTACTGGCGGGTCTGCGCGGGATCCACCACATCGTCGATCATACCGGCCTGCGCGGCGGCGACGCCGTCGGCCACCTCGGAGGCAAACTTGCTCTCCAACTCGGCGCGGGTCTCCAGGGCGGGCTTGTCGCCGGCCTTCAGCTCATCGGTGTACAGCACCTGCACGGCAGCCTCGGGGGTCAGGGCGGAAATCACCGCGCCCGGCCAGGCGTAGGTCATGTCGGCATTGGCCTTGCCGCCCATGGCGACGTAGGCCTGGCCAATAGCGTTGCCCACCACAACACTCACCTTGGGGGTGGTGGCCTCGGCGTAGGCGTAGAGCAGCTGGGCGGCGGTGATCATGGTCCAGGACTGGCTGGAAGCCTCGGGCACGGCCACGCCCTTGCTGTTGATCAGGGACACCACGGGGATGGAATAGCAGTCGCACAGGCGGATGAACCGGGCAGCCTTGGCAGCGGCGGCGGGGGTGATCATGCCGTCGTTCTCTTTGGCGTTGCCGACCACCAGACCCACGGTGCGGCCGCCCATGCGGGTCAGCGCCACGCGGATGGCCTTGCCCCACTCCTTGTACAGCTCCACGTACACGCCAGCATCGGCCATGGCGGCCAGCAGGCTGTCGGAATCGGCAGGATCGATGGCGGGCAGGATGCGGTTCATGTCGTCGGTATCCACAATGGGCGCGTCCTCGCCGTTGGAGCCGGGCAGCAGATCCAGCACCTGCACGGTCAGGGCGATGGCAGCGTCCTCATCCTCGGCGGTCAGGGCCACGCCGCCCTGGGCAGCCATGGCCTGGGCGCCGCCAAGGGCCTTGGCGTCGTAGGTCTTGCCGGTAATGGCGCTCATCACCTGGGGGCCGTAGACCATCAGCTGGCCCACGCCCTCAGCCTCGATGGCGATATCCGCCAACTGGGCGATCAGCGCAGCGCCGCCCACCACGGGGCCCAGCACCACGGCGATCATGGGCACCACGCCGCTGAGCTTGGCCATCCTGGCATAGATGGAGGCGTAGGCGTTCATGGCCGCCGCGCCCTCGTCAATGCGCACGCCCGCGCTGTCGCACAGGGCGATCACCGGCGCGCCGGTCTTCTGGGCCAGATCCAGCACCTTGCAGATCTTTTTGGCCTGGGCCACGCCCATGGCGCCGCCGTGCACCGTGAAGTCCTGGGCGAACAGGTACACGGGGCGATCCTGCACCGTGCCGTAGCCGGTGATGACGCCGGCATAATCATCGTTCGTGGAAACCAGGGCGTCCGTCTCGACAAAGGAGCCCGCGTCCACAAGCTTCAGCACCCGCTCCCGGGCGGTCAGCTTGCCTGCTGCGCGCTGCTTGGCGATACGGTCTGCGTCTCCCTGCAGGATGGCCTGCTTCTTGGCCAGCACCTGCTTGAGGTCCTGCATACTCATGTCCAAATCTCCCTCCAGTTTGTAAGAATCTGCCCCTTGCGGAGCAGGACGAAATGAGAGTGGTTCAAGTTTCCCCGTTTTCTGATATTCAACGGAGCCCTCCTGTTTCCCTCCCTCCCCCGGAAATTTTGTCAGACCGCTTCCTTTTCTGCCGAAAGGCAGAAAAAAGCGGCTCCCTTCCTCCATTTTTCAGAGGCGGAAGCCGCCGCAGACCGCAGACAGGCCACCACCGTCTATTCCCCGCGAACAGACGGTCAATGGCTGCAGCCTTTCCTGCATTATTGCTGATATACACCGTTGCTGTTCCTACGCTCCCAAAACACAAAAACAGTGGCCAGAGCCGCTGCAAAAAGCGATTATTATGTTCAGTAACTCGCCGTCGGCAGACTGTCATCGAAAACCGGCGAGCCCCATCGGGGCGCCCAGGCGGGGCGATGCCCCTTTGCGGCGGTTTTCGCGCGATTTTGCCCTGCAAAATCGCTTCCTGCACTGAGGGAGGCCTTAAGGCCGACTAAGCGAGACAATGGATCCATTGTCTCGCTGTAGCCTCGGCACGCGAGGCGCGACGAGGCCGAATAAAGCGAACAGCCGGGAGGGCTGTTTACAGCCCGACCAGTGAGCGAGTGCCAAACTCAAAAAAGTGGCCCTCCGGCCACTTTTTTGACGCTTTATGCGTTGAGTCTGCGCTCGATCAGCTTGGCCAGGTCGTACACGTCCTGATCCATCTCATGCTGATCGGGGCCCTCGAT
The DNA here is from genome assembly GCA_034104265.1 of Eubacteriales bacterium. GTDB lineage: Bacteria > Bacillota > Clostridia > Christensenellales > Aristaeellaceae > UBA11524. The sequence goes on from JAXEEE010000035.1 coordinate 5,081, forward strand.
CATCACCCGGACGATGGGCTCCGTGCCGCTGGCGCGCACCAGCACCCGGCCCCGGCCCTCGTACTTCTTCTCCAGCGCGGCGATGGCCGCCACGATGGTCTCGTCCTTGTCGAAATCATACTTGCGGGCGTCGGACACATGGGCCCCGTAGAGGGCCTGGGGCAGCACCTCCATGATCCGCGCCAGGCGGCTGAGGCTCTGCTTGCTCTCCACAATCACCGTCAGCAGCTGCAGGGCGGTGATCAGCCCGTCGCCGGTGGTGTTGTAGTCCAGGAAGATCACGTGGCCGCTCTGCTCGCCGCCCAGGCTGTAATTGTTGGCCAGCATGTTTTCCAGCACGTAGCGGTCGCCCACCTTGGTCTTCACGTTCTGGATGCCCAGCTTCTTCAGGGCCAGATCCAGGCCCATGTTGCTCATGATGGTGGTGACCAGGGTGTTGTTGCGCAGCCTTCCCTGCTGCTTGAGGTGGTTGGCGCAGATGCACATCACCTGGTCGCCGTTGACCACCCGCCCCCGCTCGTCCACGGCCATGAGGCGATCCGCGTCCCCGTCGAAGGCCAGGCCCACGTCCGCGCCCAGCTCCCGCACCAGCTCGCACAGCCGCTCGGGATGGGTGGAGCCGCAGTTCTCGTTGATGTTGGTGCCGTCCGGCTCATGGTAGTAGGCGGAAACCTTCGCGCCCAGCTCCTGCAATACCGCCGGGGCCACCTCGTAGCTGGCGCCCTGGGCGCAGTCCACCACAATGTGCAGCCCGTCCAGGCGCACGCCGGTGGTTTCCTTGGCGAAGTCGATGTAGCGGCGCTGGGCGTTGCGCTGGCGCACGGGACGGCCCACGCCCTCGCCGATGGGCAGCTGCTTGCCCTCGGGCAGGCCGTTTTTCACAATCTCCTCGATCTCGTCCTCAATGGCGTCGGGCAGCTTGTAGCCCTGGCTGTTGAAGAACTTGATGCCGTTGTATTCCACGGTGTTGTGGCTGGCGGAGATCACCGCGCCCGCGTCCGCCTGGTAGTAGCGGGTCAGGTAGGCGATGGCCGGGGTGGGCAGCACGTCCACCAGCACGGCCCGCGCGCCCATGGAGCAGATGCCCGCCACCAGCGCGCTCTCCAGCATTTCACCGCTGATGCGGGTGTCCCGGCCCACCAGGATGGTCGGGCGGTGGACGTTGCTGGCTAGCACGCAGGCCGCCGCCTGGCCCAGCTTGAAGGCCAGCTCGCAGGTCAGATCCTGATTGGCGATGCCACGCACGCCGTCGGTACCGAACAGTCTTGCCATAGATGAATCCTCCAATATTCAAAACGTTCTCATGCTCATGTTATGGCGGTATACCTGTTTCAGTATACGCCTCCGGGCGGAAAAAGGCAAGCAGAATAAAACATTTTAATACATTTTGCATTTTTCGTCCAGTTCCGCCACGGTATACCTGCCCGCCGTGCGATACCCCAGCTTCTCCGCGATGCGGGCCGATACCGGATTGGCTGCGTCCCAGGTGGCGGCAAGCCCCAGGGCGTGGGCGCGGAGGATCAGCGCGGCGGATGCCAGCGTGGCATAGCCCCGGCCCCCGCAATCCTCCCGTGTGGTCACCTGCACCTCCAGCCCGCCGGGGCAGCGCACATAGGAGGCCGCCCCGGACACTGGCTGCCCCTCCCGCATCACCAGCATCCCCAGGCCCTCCGCTGCAAAGTCCCCGTCTGTGAACTGGCTGACGAAGTCCAGGCTCCAGTCCCGCGACCGGCACCAGGGGATCCACGGGCCCTCCAACGGCTGAAGGCGCACATCCTCCGGCAGATGCTCCAGCAGGCGGCGCAGAGGACCGTCCTTCGGCTGCACATCAGGCTGGAAGGCCTGCCGCTCCGTCAGGCGGAAGGGTGCGATGTCCTCCAGCGCCTGCAGCCACCGCCCCGGAGCATACACCAGCCAGGGCTTCCGGGCAGAGGCCACCGCCGCACGCAGCAGGGCCGCCTCCGGCTCCCCGCCGCACAGAAGAAAATCCCCCACGGCCATCACCGCCGCGCGGGGATTCACGGGTGCATCCGCCCAGGCCCGGCCCGTGCCGTCAAGCCCGGCCTCCCACAGGCCGTGCAGGCAGGGCATGGCTGCATACATCGGGCGGAGCGCACCCCGCTCCCCTGCCGGAATCATGACCGTCATGCCTTCGGGTCCTCCTGGATCATCAGATTCTCCTGGCCGAAGGTGGCCGTCAGTTCGTTCAGGAAATCCGCCTCGGTGCTGTCCGTCTTTTTCGCCTGGCCGGGCATCACCGCCTCAAAGCGGCTCTCCACGCCCACGGCCTCCGTCAGCGCAGCGGCCACGGAGGCCCGCTTCTTCTCCTGGTTCAGCGACCCCACGAAGAAATCCATGCCCGCCGGGGCCTCCCAGCGGAACAGATCCCCCTCGCAGCCCGCGAACCGGCCCATGCTCAGCATGCTGTAAATGCCCGTGTCGCTCTTCTTCAGCGCAGCCATGGCGGTTTTCCACGCGTCCTCCGCGCTGCGGCCGGTGGGGGTCAGCGTTTTGGGCGCAGCAGGCTCCGCGTTGGGTGCTGCGGGCTTGGGTGCTGCGGGCTTCGCGGCCCTGGCGGGCGCGGCGGCAACAACGCCGTTCTTCAGCTTGTCGGTGAGCTCCTCCACCTGCTTCTCCAGCTGGGCGATGCGGTCGTTCAGGGCGGCAGCGTCGGTCTCCGTGGTGCGAAGGCATGCCTTGAGGGCTGCAGCCTCCACCGCAATGCGCGGGGACGAGGCGTAGCGCAGCTCCGTCTCCACAGCCATGAACAGCTCCATCATCCGCATCAGCCGCGTCTCGGTGAAACCCTCCGCCTGACGGCTGTACTCCGCCGCGTCCTCCTGGGTCAGGTCCAGCAGCGCGGCCATGTCCCCGGGGCAGACCTTGGCCATCAGCAGCGCGCGCAGGTGCTGGCTCACGTCCTTGGCGAAGACCATGGGCTCCCGGCCGGAGCGCATCAGTTCATCAATCATGCCCAGCAGCGCGGCGGCGTCCTCGTCCTTCAATGCATCGGCGAAGCGGAACAGGAAGCTGCGGTCGCTGGTGCCCAGGACATTGCGCACCAGAGCCTCGTCCACATCGCTGCGGTAGCCCAGGCACATATCCAGAATGGACAGCGCATCGCGCATGCCGCCCTCCGCCGCCCGGGCGATCAGGTTCAGCGCGCCGTCGGTGGCGGTGGCGTTCGCGCCCTCCACCGCCTGGCGCAGCCGCCCGGCAATCTGCCCGGCGGGAATCCGTCCGAAGTCGAAGCGCTGGCAGCGGCTGAGGATGGTGGCGGGGAGCTTCTGCGGCTCGGTGGTGGCGAGGATGAACACCACGTGGGCCGGGGGTTCTTCGAGGGTTTTGAGCAGCGCGTTGAAGGCCGAGGCGGACAGCATGTGCACCTCGTCGATGATATAGACCTTGTAGCGGCCCTGCTGGGGGGGATACTTCACCGTCTCGCGCAGGTCGCGGATCTCGTCCACGCCGTTGTTGCTGGCCGCATCGATTTCCATGACGTCCAGGGACTCGTCCGCCAGCAGACGGCGGCAGCTTTCGCACTTGCCGCAGGGATCGCCGTTTTCCGGATGCTCGCAGTTGATGGCCCGGGCCATGATCTTGGCCGTGGAGGTCTTGCCGGTGCCGCGGCTGCCGCAGAACAGGTACGCATGGGCAATGCGCCCGGTGGTAATCTGGTTGCGCAGGGTGGCGATGACCGCCTCCTGGGCCACCATGGAGGAAAAGTCCATGGGCCGCCACTGGCGGTAGAGCGCCTGATAAGCCATAGGGTTCCCGCTCCTTCCTTCACTTGCCCGGGAGGCCCGCGCCATCGGCGGATCCCCTGCCCTCAGGGCCTGGCGGTGTTCTCATCCGGCGCAAAGCTGCAGAAGCTCTTGTCCCGCACGGTCAGGTAGCCGTGGTCGCCCTCGCGGATGGCCCCGTAGGCTTCCTCGTCCACCGTCAGCTCGAGAGCCCTGCCGCTGTCCGGCTCAAAGGTCACATAATGGCGCACGGCCGTCACGCCGTCCGCCCCCTGCTCCTCCCGGGTGGGCATGCGGGTGCGCTTGCCCAGCACCGTGGCCGTCACGGTCACGTCCAGGGCGCGGCCATCCTGCAGCCTGGCCCCCAGCTTCTGGGCAAACACCGCTGCCAGGGTGATCAGCACCACCGCAAGCAGGCCGTAGCCCAGCATGGTCAGCGCCGGGCGGATGATTTCCGTGTTCATGGTTCCTCCTCCGCTGTGGGTTGGGTCAGGTTCAGCCTGTCCCGGAGGCCCGCCAGGGTCTTGTCGCCGATGCCCCGCACATCCAGCAGATCCTCCGGGTAATAATAGGGGCCGTGGCATGCGCGCTCCGCCAGGATGGCCTGGCCCAGCACGGGCCCCACCCCCGGCAGACGCGTTACTTCCGTCAGATCGCCGCCGTTCACATCCACGTCACCATCGGGCAGCGGAATCATCGTTACCACTGCTGCCCTGCGGCCCGATGCGGCATACGCGTCCGCGTGCTTCTCCTGGTATGATAATGCAACTGACAGAATCAGCAGCAGCGCACAGGTGGCCAGCAGAATACCGGCCATCGCCTTTTTGGCGAACCTGTGCGCTGCGTTCATGGGTTACAGTGCCTTGCGGACCTTCTGGCCCTCGCGGGAATCCTCCAGGATATAGCCCGCAGCCTTGATGGCGTCCCGCAGCTCGTCGGAGCGCTTCCAATCCTTGGCCTTGCGGGCGGCGGCGCGCTCGTCCACCATGGCCTGGATGTCAGCGGGCAGCGCGTCCTCGCTCTTCTGCACCAGGCCCAGCACGTCGGTCAGGGCCTTGAAGGAGTTGAGGGCCGCCTCCACCGCCGCCCTGCTGCTGGAGGAGGTCAGGGACACATTCGCGTCCTTCACCAGCTCGAAGATGGCGCCGATGGCGTCGGCAGTGTTCAGGTCGTCGTCCATGGCCTCGTCGAAGCGCTTCTCATAGCCCTTGATGCGCTGGACAAGCTCCTGCTCCTCCCCGGTCATGGGCGCATCCTTGGCGGAGGCCAGGAGGAACTTCATCTGATCCCGGGCGGTGTACAGGCGGGTCAGGCTGGCGTGAGCCGCGGCGATCTGCTCCCGGCTGAAGTTGATGGGGCTGCGGTAGTGGGCGCTGAGCATGAACAGGCGCACCGCCTCCAGGTCGTACTCCTTGGCAATGTCGCGCACGGTGAAGAAGTTGCCCAGGGACTTGGACATCTTCTGGTTGTCCACGTTGATGAAGCCGTTGTGCATCCAGTAGCGCACATAGGGGTGGCCCGTGGCGCCCTCGGACTGGGCGATCTCATTCTCATGGTGGGGGAAGAGCAGATCCTTGCCGCCGCAGTGGATGTCGAAGGTCTCGCCCAGGTACTTCATGGACATGGCGGAGCACTCGATGTGCCAGCCGGGACGGCCCATGCCCCAGGGGGATTCCCAGGCGGGCTCGCCGGGCTTCTGACTCTTCCACAGGGCGAAGTCGGCGGGGTTCTCCTTGTCCGTCTCCACATCCAGCCGCTCGGAGGCGCCCATCTCCCGGTCCTCCACGCTCTGGCCGGACAGCTTGCCGTAGCCGGGGAAGGATTCCACCCGGTAGTACACGTCCCCGGCGGGGGTGGCGTAGGCATGGCCGCCGTCGATGAGCTTCTGCACCAGGGCGATGATCTCGGGGATATGCTCGGTGGCCTTGGGATGCACGGTGGCCGGGCGGATGCCCAGGGCCCCCGCGTCCTTGTAGTACTCGGCGATGAACTTCTCGCCCAGCTCCTTGACGGTGATGCCCTCCTCGTTGGCGCGCTTGATCATCTTGTCGTCAATGTCGGTGAAGTTCTGCACGAAGGTCACATCGTAGCCCTCGCGCTCCAGCTGGCGGCGCAGCACGTCAAAGGTGATGAAGGGCCGCGCGTTGCCGATATGGAAATAGTTGTACACCGTGGGGCCGCAGGCGTAGATGCCCACCTTGCCCTCCTGCAGGGGCTTGAACTCTTCCTTGCGGCGGTGTGCGCTGTTGTAAATCCACATATAATTCCATCCTCCGTCTCATATCGTATCCGCGCCGTTCTTCCCCTTGGGGGAGGAGCGCGGCGGTGTGTATCCTTACGCCTCCGTCCACCCGGACGAGGCCTGTTCCATCAGCAGCTGCTGCACATCGTGAAGCGTTTCCCCCTCGGGACATCGCGCGGCAGTGTATTCATCCATACAGCTGAGCCAGGCCCGGATGTCCGGCGCGCGCCGGGCCTTCATGCACCGGAGCAGCTTACGCCGGCATTCATCCTCCCGGACGGGTACCAGCAGCTCCATGCGCTTGTTCAGGCTGCGCTTCATCCAGTCCGCGCTGGAGAAGAAGACCTCCTCCTCCCCCTCGCCGCCAAAGGCAAAGGCCCGCCCGTGCTCCAGGAACCGCCCCACCACCGAGCGCACCGTGATCCTGTCCGTCTCGCCGGGAATCCCCGCCGTCAGGCAGCAGGCACCGCGCACAGTCAGATCCACCGGCACCCCGGCACGGGACGCCTCCGTCAGCGCGTCGATCAGCTCCACATCCGTCAGGGCGTTGAGCAGACAGGCAATGCCGCACTTTTCGCCCCGGGAGGCCTTGTCCATTTCCCGGCGGATCAGCCGGAGCAGCTCCTGCCGCATGCCCTGGGGCGCGGCGGTCAGCTCCTGCAAATCCGGCTGGGGACGCTCCCCGGCCAGGCAGGCGAAGAACCGCTCCACATCCCCGCAGACCGTCTCGTCCGCCGTCAGCAGGCCGAAGTCCGTGTAGCGTCCGGCGGTGACTTCATTGTAGTTGCCCGTGCCCAGATGCGCGTAACGGCGGTTGACGCCGTCCTCGCTGCGGATCATCAGCAGGGCCTTGCCATGCACCTTCACACCCGGCAGACCCGTCAGCACCCGGCATCCGGCCTTTTCCAGCGCATCCATCAGGCGGAGGTTCCGCTCCTCGTCCAGGCGGGCGCGGGGCTCCACGCATACGGTGACCTTCACGCCCCGGGCAGCGGCCTTTTCCAGCGCGGCCACCACCGCGGAATCCTCGCTGACGCGGTACAGCGTCATCCGGATGGACATAACGTCCCGATCCTCCGCCGCCTTCTCCAGCAGTCCAAGCAGCGGCGCGAAGCTGTCGTAGGGGTGGCACAGCAGCCGATCCCTCTCCCGGATGGCCGCAAAGGGATCCTCCATCAGTGCCGGCTCCGCCGCGCCCTCCCAGGGCTTGTCGCGCAGCTGCTCCAGCCCCGGCAGATCGCACAGGGCCTTCATCACCCCGGCAGGGTTCATCACATAGCCCCGGCGCACGGCCAGGCTGCGATCCACCTGCAGGGCCTCGCAGAGCTTCTCCTCCATCATGCCGGGCATATCCGGCGCGCACACCACCCGCAGAATCCGGCCCTGACGGCGCTTCTCCAGGCAGGCCTGCACCGCGTGGCGCACGTCCTGGTCATCGGCGCGGCAGGCAGCGTGGCTGTCCCGCAGCACCCGGAAGGGGTGGCAGCTGACGATCGTCCGCCCGGCAAAGACCAGGTGCAGGTTCAGCCGCACCGCGTCCTCCACCATCAGCAGCAGGGTTTCCTTGCCCACCAGGGGCACCAGGCAGGGCAGCGTGGGCGTCAGCCGGACGATGACCAGATCGTCCTCCCCCGCCTCCTGGCCTGCCAAAGCCACCGCCAGGCACACCTCGTTGGAGGGCAGGGGCGGCAGGGGCGTATCGCCGCCCACGGGCATGGGGCTCAGGTGGGGCATCATGTCCCGGTAGAACAGTGACGACAGCGCGGCCATCTGCACCGGGGTCACGTCCTCGGGCTGCACCAGGCGCACACCCTCCCGGGCCAGGCCGGGGAGGATCCGCTCGTGCAGGATCCGGTCCATGCGCATCATCAGCACATCGGTGCGCTTCCAGGCCTCCTGGAGCACCTGGGAGATCATCAGCCCGGAGGGGCGCACGGCGTCGCCCTTGCGCAGCCTTGCTGTCAGGCTGCCCAGGCGGGAGGTGATGAATTCCTGCAGGCCGCTGGCGGCAATCCCCAGAAAATTCGCCTGCTCCAGCAGGGGATTCATCGGGTTCTGCGCTTCCTCCAGCACGCGGGCGTGAAACGCCAGCGTCCCCAGCTCCCTGTCCATCATCCGTGCCATGCCATTCCTCCCTTGGTAATTGGCGCATCCGCGCCTGTGGTATCAGTGTATTATAGCAAATCGCGCGCAAGAAAGCAAATCCTCCGCGCAAATTCCTCCTGTGCCCCGGAGGCGGCGTTCGCATTGTCAAGGGAAGGGTTTGGTGCTATAATCTATAATGAAAAAATATTGCACGGAGGTCGCGCCCATGAGCTTTACGCATCTGCATCTGCATACGGAGTACAGCCTGCTGGACGGCGCATGCCGCATCCCCAAGCTGGTGGAGCGGCTCAAGGCCCTGGGCATGACCTCCTGCGCCATCACCGACCACGGGGTCATGTACGGGTGCATCGACTTCTATTCCGCCATGAAGGCCGCGGGGCTGCACCCCATCATCGGCTGCGAGGCCTACGTGTGCCGCAACCGCTTCGACAAATCCTACGTCAGCCGGGAATACAGCCACCTCATTCTCCTGTGCGAGAACAACCAGGGCTATCAGAACCTGATGTACCTGATCTCCGAGGGCTTCCTCACCGGCTACTACTACCGTCCCCGCATCGACTACGACCTGCTCCGGGGCCACGCCGAGGGGCTGATCTGCCTGTCGGCCTGCCTGTCCGGCGACCTGCCCAAGCTTCTCCTGCAGGAGCAGTACGGTCAGGCCCGGGCCTATGTGCGGGAGATGCAGGAGATCTTCGGGGAGAAGAATTTCTACATTGAAATTATGGATCACGGCATCACGGAGGAGAAGATCGTCCTGCCCCGGCTGATCGACCTGGCCCATGAGATGAACGTCCCCCTGGTGGCCACCAACGACTGCCACTACCTGGAGGAGAAGGACGCCGACGCCCAGGAAGTGCTCATGTGCATCCAGACCGGCAAGACCCTGGAGGACGAAAGCCGCATGCGCATGGAGACCCGGGAGCTCTACGTCAAGAGCGAGGAGCAGATGCGGCAGCTGTTCCGCATGTGCCCCGAAGCCATTGATCAGACCGAAGAAATCGCCAGCCGCTGCCAGGTGGAGTTCGAGTTCGGCGTGACCCGCCTGCCCCAATATCCCGTCCCCACCGGCGAGACCGCCCTGGAGATGCTCACCCGGCTGTGCATGGAGGGTCTGGCCCGCCGCTACCCGGACGCGAAGGAAGGCGACGAGCCCTACACCCGTCTGCGCTACGAGCTGGGCGTCATCACCAGCATGGGGTATGTGGATTACTTCCTCATCGTGTGGGATTTCATCCACTATGCCCGCTCCCAGGGGATCATGGTGGGGCCGGGCCGCGGCTCCGGCGCAGGCTCCATCGTGGCCTATTCCCTGGATATCACCCAGCTGGATCCGCTGAAGTACCAGCTGCTTTTCGAGCGCTTCCTGAACCCGGAGCGCGTCAGCATGCCCGATATCGACGTGGACTTCTGCTACGAGCGGCGGCAGGAGGTCATCGACTATGTGGCCCGCAAGTACGGCGCGGATCACGTCAGCCAGATCATCACCTTCGGCACCATGGCCGCCAAGGCCGCCATCCGGGACGTGGGCCGGGTACTGGGCATGAGCTACCAGGAGACGGACGCAGTGGCCAAGGCCGTGCCCTTCGACCTGGGCATGACCCTCGAAAAGGCCCTGCAGCTCTCCCCCATGCTGCGCACCATGTATGACGAGCAGCCCAGCGTCAAGCGGCTGATTGACACGGCCATGTCCCTGGAGGGCATGCCCCGCCACGCCTCCACCCATGCCGCCGGCGTGCTGATTACCGGCAAGCCCGTCATTGAGTACGTACCCCTGCAGCGCAACGACGAGGTCATCACCACGCAGTACCCCATGGGCACCATCGAGCAGCTGGGCCTGCTCAAGATGGACTTCCTGGGCCTCAGGACGCTGACGGTGATCCGGGACACCCTCGATATGATGCGGGACGCGGGGGTGGTGATGCGGCCCGAGGACATTCCCATGGATGATCCCGCTGTGTATGAAATGATCTCCGCCGGGGACACCGACGGCGTGTTCCAGATGGAAGGCGCGGGCATGACCTCCTTCCTGACCAGCCTGAAGCCCACCTGCCTGGAGGACATCATCGCCGCCATCAGCCTGTACCGCCCCGGCCCCATGGAGTCCATTCCCCGCTACATCGAGGGCAAGCACAATCCCGACTCCGTCCATTATGAAACCGAGAAGCTCCGCCCCATTCTGGACGTGACCTACGGCTGCATGGTCTACCAGGAGCAGGTGATGCAGATCGTCCGCGACCTGGCCGGTTACAGCTACGGCCGCAGCGACCTGGTGCGCCGCGCCATGGCCAAGAAGAAACACAAGGTCATGGCCCAGGAGCGGGAGTACTTCATCCACGGCAAGCTCAACGAGGACGGCTCCATCGACGTGCCGGGCTGCGTGCGCAACGGCGTGCCTGAGCAGGTGGCCGAGCATCTCTACGACGAGATGACCGCCTTCGCCTCCTACGCCTTCAACAAGTCCCACGCCGCCGCCTACGCCCTGGTGGCTGTGCAGACCGCCTGGCTGAAGCGGCACTACCCCGTGCAGTTCATGGCCGCCATGATCAACAGCGTCTACGGCGCGTCGGGGAAGATCGCCGCCTACATCCAGTACTGCCGCAGCCACGACATTCCCGTCCTGCCCCCGGACGTGAACCACTCCATGTGGAAGTTCACCGTGCAGAAGACCCCCGAGGGCAAGCTGGGCATTCTCTTCGGCCTGGGGGCCATCAAGACCGTGGGCCAGGGCGCGGTAAAGGCCATTGTGGAGGAGCGGGCGAAGGGCCCCTACCGGGACATTTTCGACTTCTGCAGCCGCATCGACGCCGGCGAATGCAACAAGCGCGTGGTGGACAGCCTGATCCGCGCAGGGGCCTTCGACCAGACCGGCGCCAACCGTCCGCAGATGCTGGCGGTGTACGAATCTGCCATGGACGCCAACATCGCCCGGCGCAAGCAGAACGTGGACGGGCAGATCAGCCTGTTCGACCTGGCCTTCGGGGGCGAGGCGGTGATTCAGGAGACCCGCACCCTGCCGCCCCTGCCGGACTGCACCCTCCGCGCCCGGCTGTCCATGGAGCGGGAGATCGCCGGGGTGTACATCACCGGCCATCCCCTGGACGATTACCGCGACACCCTGTCCCACTTCGCCTTCTCCACCGCCGACCTGACGGACCTGGAGGAGCGGGAGGATCACGGCATGTCCCTGGATGGGCAGATCGTCGAGATGGGCGGCATCCTCACCGAGGTCAAGGGCAAGGCCACCAAGAAGGGCGCGTACATGGGCTTTGTCACCCTGGAGGATCTCACCGGGCAGATCGAGTGCCTGGTGTTCCCCAAGATTTACGAGCGGTATCAGGGCATGATGGCCCCGGACGATCTGGTGGTGCTGACGGGGCGGCTGTCCATCCGGGAGGATGAATCCCCCAAGCTGCTGGTGGAGTCCATGGACTCCCTGGAGGACTGGAAGCCCGGACAGGGGCAGCCCCGTCCTGCGCCCCGGAAGGCTCCCGCGTCACGGCCCGCGCAGGAGGACGCGCCCAGGCCCGCGCCCGCCCCGGTGCATCACGCACCGGAGGCGCCCCGCCTCACCGACGCGCAGCTGGCCGCCAAAGCCTCCCGCAAGCTGTACCTGCGCCTGAAGCGCGCCGACATGGACAGGGCGGCGGCGCTGCTGGCCCTGCACCCGGGCAGCGTGCCGGTATACATGCACCTGCCCGACGAGAAGATCACCCTCCTGGCCCCGAAGCTCAGCTGGTGCGACGCCACCGACGCCTGCCTGCGTCGGCTGCAAAGCGCCTATGGCGCGGACAACGTCCGGCTGGTGAGCAAGTGATGCGTATGAAAGGAAGGATTCCCATTCTTACTCGCAAGCCCGCGATCATCTTTGACTGGGACGGCACCCTGGCCGACAGCATGGATCTGTGCATTGGGGAGGTACGGCTGGCCCTGACCCGCATGGGGCTGCCGGTGCCCCCGGAGGAAGTCATCCGCCAGTGCAACGGCCCCACCTTTGAGGAGAGCATCCCGCTGCTGGGCATTCCCCGGGAGCGGGCGGAAGAATACCTGCGGGTACGCCTGCAGGCGGGGCTGGAGCTGTGCCCCACGGTGAACCGGCTGTTCCCGGGCGTGCGGGAGATGCTGCTCGCCCTGCGCGACAGGGCTGATTTGTGCATCGCCTCCAACGGCACAGCGGACTACCTGGCCCTGTGCCAGCGGGTGTTCGGGCTGGAGGGCTTGTTCCGGGCCGTACGGTCGGCGAAGCACGGGCGCACCAAGGCTCAGGCGGTGGCGGACATTCTGGCGGAGCTGCAGCCCTGCGCGGCGATCATGGTAGGCGACCGCATGGGGGACATGGAGGCCGGGAAGGCCAACGGGCTGCCCACGCTGTGCGCGGCCTACGGCTACGGCGACGCCAGCGAGTGGGCTGCGGCGGATCAGGCGGCGGCGGATGTGGCGTCGCTGCAGGCGATGCTGGAGCGGTTTGTCGAAGGGTGACGAAGGGCTGATGCGTTCCGTTCGGGATTGGTTCAGCCTTCCCCTTTGGGGAAGGTGGCCGAGCGCAGCGAGGTCGGATGAGGTCGTTCCACTCGGAAACTCCGTTGGATAAAGGGAGACGCTGGGCTGCCGCGACATCCCTGCGCAGGGGCTAACGCCGCCCCTGCACCCGCGCAAGTGGCATCGCCCCTTGACCCGTTTTCGCTGGCGCGCTCCATGGAGGTAGTCCCAAATGAAAACGCCGCCGTCCCGTTCAGGGATGGCGGCGTTTGGTATGTCAGTCCAGGGGGCGGATCAGAATCAGGGGGGTCAGCTCCCCGCCCTGGCCGGAGGGGTTGTCCTTCATGGCGTCCTGGATCTCATCGTCCGTCAGCGGGAAGCCGTCGCACTTGCCCAGCTGGTTCTGGTCGATGTCATTGGCATCCATGATGACAGTGGGGATGCCGGTTTCCTTCGTCATGGCGTTGCACAGCTCGACGGGGTTGTCGGGGTTGATCAGCGCCAGGCTCTTGTAGCGGTCAAAGCTGGAGCGGAAGTAGAACCCGTCGATGCCGCCCACGCCCTTGCCGCAGATCTTGTAGAACAGGCCCTTGATGCCGAAGGGGCGGGTCACGGCGGAGACGAAGGCCGCCAGCAGCACCCGGGGCAATCCGCACATGTCGATAACCAGCTGCAGCTTGTAGGGCTCATGCATGCCCACGCCCGTGGAGTTGATCCCCGCAAAGCGCGCCATGAACTTGGCGAAGAAGCCCAGCTTGACCTCGTCCTTGGTCTTGACGTTGCGGGTGCACATGGCCATCACCTTCGCCGTGACGGACACAACGTCCCCCGGCCGGGAGATGGGCAGCACATACTTGCGGATCAGCTCCGCCTGATCCTCCCCCACCTCCACAAAGTGGGTCTTGATGGCATAGCGGTCATAGCGGCGGCCGTTGCGGCCGGTGAGGGTGCCCCGGTCAAAATATACCACGCCGTTCTCTTCCCGGCGCTGCGATTCCAGGTTTCTCGAATCTCCCATCTCAAGTGCCTCCTTGACGGATATCGGTCGGAATCCATTGTACAACGCTTTGGGGATCGTGTCAATTTCTATCATGGTTCCCGGGCGGGCAAATCATCCCCCTGAAAAGCAAAAAAACGCGGGGAATACAAAGCTTTCCTCCACCGCCGGGGAAAAATCGTCCCCGCGCTTGTCACAGGGGCCGGGCGGGTGTATAATCCCTTTGATTCTCTCTCAGGAGGCGTCACCCCCATGGCCAAGGCTGTGAAAACCAACGTGCTGCGTCACCTGGACGCGCAGAAGATTCCCTATGAAACCCGCGAATATCCCGTGGAGGACGGCCAGTTCGACGGCAAGCTCATCGCCGCCAAGGTGGATCTGCCCGCGGAGATGATCTACAAGACCCTGGTGCTCACCGGGGACAAACAAAGCCACCTGGTCTGCGTGATTCCGGTGGAAAAGGAGCTGGACCTGAAGGCTGTGGCCCGGGCCAGCGGCAACAAGAGCGTCGCCATGCTCCCGCAAAAGGATCTCCTGCCCCTGACCGGTTACCTGCGGGGCGGCTGCAGCCCCATCGGCATGAAGAAGGCTTTCCCCACCTACCTGGACGAAGCCGCCCGAGAGCAGCCCCGGCTGTCCGTCAGCGCGGGGGTGCGGGGCTGCCAGGTCATCCTGGCCACAGAGGCCCTCATGGCCTGCACCCATGCGTCCTATGCCGCATTGTGCCGCTGACGCGCCGGAAAATTTCCCCGTTGTCCGCTTCCCTGCATGAAACATTGTGTTCAGCGCCGTTTTGTAGTATAATGGAAGATAGGGTTTCCGATGGCTGAAAGGAGCGGCGGATGAAGAACGGGCTTACCAGGCAGGAGAGGCGGAAGGCATGGCTGTACGCCGGGCTGATTGTGGCGGGGATGCTGGCGCTGGGCGCGCTGGCGCTTTGGCTGACGCTGGGGGTTCACCGGGAGGAAAAGACTTTCCTGCCCCCCGAGAGCGACGCGCTGCTGACTGCCGCGGAGAGCCTCGACGAGATCAGCGTGGACGCGGTCTTCGACCCGGAGGTCCATACGCTGACCGCCCGGCAGGTAATGACCCTGTATAACCGCTCCGGGCAGACGCTGCAGGAGATCACCCTGCGCAGCTGGAGCGGGGCATACCTGCTGGAGGACACCTCCCCCGCCGCCACCGAGGAGCTGTTCGACGCCTGCTACGGGGAGAGCTTTTCCCCCGGCGGACTGACGCTCAGCAACGCCCAGGTGAACCGCGTGGCCGTGACCTGGGCCTGGGCAGATGAGGCCAGCACTGTCCTCACCCTGCCGGTGAAGAACTGGCAGCCCGGGGAGCGCGTCACCGTCACCCTGGATTATACCGTGGCGATTCCCGCCTGCCGCAGCCGCTTCGGCGTGTACGAAGGCATCTGGCAGCTGGGGAACGTGTTCCCCACCGCCGCCGTGTGGCTGGACGGGGAACTGCGCACGGACGAATACGTCTCCATCGGTTCCCCCTTCCTCAGCGAGTGCGCCAACTGGACGGTGCGTCTCACCGTTCCGGCAGGGTACACGGTGGCCGCCACCGGCAGCCCAGGCGGAACGGAAGTCCAGGACGGCCAGATCACCTGTACCTGCACCGCCAGCGCCGTGCGGGACTTCGCGCTGGTCATCTCGGACAAGTGGCAGTCCGCTTCCGTCATGGCCGGCGACGTGCTGGTCACCGCCCACGCCCGGGACAAGGCTGCCGCCCGGCAGATGGCGGAATATGCTCGTCAGGCCATCGCCTGCTATGAGACCCACTACGGCCCCTATGCATACCCCACCCTGACCCTGTGCGAGGTCAGCTTCCCCTGGGACGGCATGAGCTATCCCCGGCTGAGCATGATCGGCGCAGGCCTGGCAGGCAGCAGGGATGCGCTGGAGGAAGCCGTCGCCCGGGAGACAGCCCGGCAGTGGTGGGGCATGATGGTGGGCAGCGATGGATGGTATCAGCCCTGGCAGAGCGAGGCCCTGTGCGAATACGCGGTGCTGGACTATGTGGGCCAGGAGCAGGGCGACGCCGCCCGGGAAAGCCGGATCTTCGAGCGGGTCGAGACGGCCATGCGCATCACCCTCCTGGAGGGGATCACCCCCGGCAGCCCCATCGACTACTTTGCCAGCCTCAGCGAGTACAACGTGGTGACCCGGCAGCGGGGCGCGGCGCTCATGCTGGCCCTGGAAAACTACCTGGGCAAGGACGGCCTGGACAGCTTCCTGGCCGCCTTCCAGGGGACGTACCGCTTCAGAATCGCGACCCGCCGGAACATGGAGGAGCTGCTCGGCCGCAGGGCCGGACAGGATCTCTCCGCCCTGTTCCTGGATTATCTGGATACAGAAATCAGCAACTGATACGCTTGATGAAAGGATTGTGATCCCATGGCTCTGGATCCCAAGAGCGCCGTCATTCTCATCCCTTCCCTGGAGCCGGACGACCGTCTCCCCGCCTACCTGGGGCAGCTGCGGGAGCGCGGCTTTGAACGCATGGTGGTGGTGGACGACGGCTCCAGCGAGAAGACCCAGCACCTCTTTGATCAGATGGCGCAGATGGAGGGCGTGACAGTCCTGCATCACGATGTGAACCACGGCAAGGGCGTTGCCCTGAAGACCGGCTACACCTGGATCCGGGACAACCTGCCGGACATCAGCGGCGTCATCACCGCCGACGCGGACGGTCAGCACACTGTGGAGGACTGCTGGCGCCTGGCCGAGGCCCTTTCCGAGGGCAAGCGCGCGCTGTACCTGGGCAGCCGGGATTTCAACCTGCCCAACGTGCCCGCCCGCTCCCGCAAGGGCAACAAGATCACCTCCGCCGTGTTCTGGGCGCTCTACGGCCAGTACCTGCCGGACACGCAGACGGGCCTCAGGGCCTTCCGGCGGGAGGAGCTGTCCTTCATGATCGACGTCTCCGGCGAGCGGTATGAATACGAGATGAACGTGCTCATCGCCTGCGCCCAGGCCTCCATCCCCATGATCCCCCTGACCATCGAGACCGTCTATGAGAACGACAACGCCGGCTCCCATTTCCACCCCGTGCGGGACTCCATCCGCATCTACAAGGTGATCCTTGGGAACTTCATCAAGTTCATGGGCGCGTCCATCGCCTCCTTCCTGATCGACCAGGGGGTGTTCGCGCTGATGGAGTTTGTGGTGCTCTCCCGCGTGGGCTGGGCGGCTGCCTCCATCCAGGGGCTGAGCACCCTGGTGGCCCGCCTGGTGTCCGCCCCCTGCAATTTCCTGATGAACCGCGCCTTCGTCTTCCGTTTCAAGCAGAACACCGCCATCACCGCCCTGAAGTACGCGGCGCTGGCCATCACCCTGCTGGTGCTCAGCTGGCTGGGGGTGGCGCTGCTGGGGGTGCTGGGCATGCCCAGGTTCCTGGACAACCTGTCCAAACTGATCATTGACACGCTGCTGTACTTCCTCAGCTACCGCGTGCAGAACAAGTGGATCTTCCGGGAGGACAAGGCATGAGCACAAAGGTCAAGAACGTCCTGCTGACCCTGCTGGCCCTGGCGATGCTGGTCGCCTACGCCGCGGCCATTCCTTCCCCCGCCATCACCCCCGAAGCGGAGAACGCCTATTGGGGCCAGTCCGTCTCCGATGACGATGAGTACGCCTTCCTCTTCGACTGACATACAACCACCAAGGAGGTCATGCTGATATGCGCAAACTGCTCTGCGTCCTGCTGCTGATGGCGATGCTGGCTCCCGCCGCACTGGCGGAGGAAGCCGCCGATTTCGCCCTGCCCATGGACTTCACCCCCGGCCATGTGGCCGACCCTGCCAACTTCACCGAGAACAGCTACGAGGATGAGAGCCTGTCCATCCGCATGGAACGCATCCAGGAGGACGGCGTGACCTACAACGTGGCCCGGGTGAAGATCGCCGACCCCAGCCAGCTTCGCACGGGTCTGGAGGATCCCGAGCGGGGCAAGAAGAGCAACTACGTCCACACCATCGCCCAGAAGTACAACGCCGTCCTGGCTATCTCCGCTGACTTCTTCGTGAAGAACAGCGTGGGCTACGTGGTGCGCCAGAACGAGGTCTACCGCAAGAAGCCCTCCAAGGTGCGGGACATGCTGCTCATCGACTCCAACGGCGACTTTCACGTGATCTACAAGTCCGACGCGACGGAGCTGCAGACGCTGCTTGCGCGGGAGGACGTGACCTTCCCCAACATCTTCAACTTCGGCCCTGTGCTGGTGGACGGCGGCGAGGTCATCGCCATCCCGGACAACTACGAGTTCAACCTGGGCCGCGTGGAGCCCCGCTGCGCCATCGGCCAGGCCGGCCCGCTGGAATACGTGCTGGTGGTGGCCGACGGCCGCAGCTCCTCCTCCACCGGCGCCACCGGCGCGCAGCTGGCCCAGTTCATGGCCTCCCAGGGCTGCGTCACCGCCTACAACCTGGACGGCGGCGACACCGCGCTGATGTGGTTCAATGGCGAGTACTATTCCCGCCAGACCAAGCGCTCCCAGTCCGACATCATCTACTTCGCCACCGCCGTGGACTTCGGTCTGGACGGCACGGAGGAATAACCCATGATCACATCCTACGGTGTGAAGGCCGCCGCCGCCATGGCGGCCCTTCTGCTTGCTGCCGGGCTGTGGTGCCGCCGGGAGAAGGTGGGCTACGGCCCCTGGATCCGCCTGTGCATGCTTGCCCTGCCTTTGGCCTTCGTCTGCTCCCGGCTGCTCTTCGCCCTGACGGCCCTGGGCAGCGGTGACGTGTTCTCCTCCCCCGTGCAGGCGCTGTATTTCTGGGATGGCGGCGCGTCCGTCACCGGGGCGTTCCTGGGGATGCTGGCAGCTGCCGCGCTCACGGAGAAGCTCCGCCGCGTTCCTCACGGTACGCTGCTGGACGGCGTTGCCCTGGGCGCACCCCTGGCGCTGATCATCGAGCGGCTCAGCGAGCCCGCCACGGAGCTGGGCATCGGCCGCTATGTGGACACGGACTGGCTGGCCTTCCTGGGCAGCATGACCGAGGGGCGGCATCCGGTGTACCTGTATGAGGCGGTGATCGCCGCGGCAATCGGCCTGGCGCTGATCATCCTGGCCCTGCGCCGGGGCGGCATGAAGCATCGCGGCGATCTGCTGCTGATTTTCCTGACCCTCTACGGCACGTCCCAGGTGGTCATGGAATCCCTGCGGGACGACGGGCATATGGTGATCTACTTCATCCGCATCAACCAGATCGCCGCACTGCTGATGGCGGTGACGGTCTTCGTGATCTGGACGGTGCGCTGGGCGCGCAAGGGCGCGAAAAAGCCGCCCATGGCGCTGTGCTGCGCGGCGGTGTTGGCCGCCATCGCCCAGGGCGTGGTGCAGGAATTCGCCGTGGACTCCAACCCCAACCTGCTGCTGGAATACGGCATCATGGCGCTGTGCATGGCGGTGATGGCCGCCGTCTCCCTGACGGTGCGCCGCCTGGCCGAATAAGAAAGGAACGCACGATGGAAAAGTGGAAGATTGACCGCATCAACGAGCTGGCGCATAAAAAAAAGACCGTCGGCCTCACCGAGGCAGAGCTGACCGAGCAGGCCGCGCTGCGCCGGGAATACCTGGACGGCTTCCGCACCAATATGGAGGAGGTTCTCAAGGGCGTGGTGATCCAGCGCCCCGACGGAACCAAGGTGCCACTGAAAAAGAAGCCTCTTAACTAACAGTGTACCAGACCGGCCGCTGAAAGTCAAACAAAAAACTTTGGCAAAAACTATTGCCAAATACACCATGGTTGTGTATAATAAAGGTGCATCAAGGGAAGATAAGAAAGCCGGACAGAATCCCCGGCAGCATGACGGAAAAGAGGTGATACCGTTGTACGAAGATGATATCCCGCAGCAGGGTGCGGAGGAGGGCTACGAACCCGACGTCATTGAAATGACCGATGACGAGGGCAACACGATCCTCCTCCAGATTATCGACTACTTCTTCTACAATGGTGAAGAATACGCAATCCTTACCGATTCCATTGAAGAAGACGGCGACGCGGAGCCCGATGAACAGTGCGCCCCCGACGATGATACTGACGAAGCTGAAGGCATCACCTGCTATGTGATGAAGGTGAACACGATCACCGACGAGAACGGTGAAGAGCTGGAAGAGTTCATCCCGGTGGAAGACCAGGCACTTGAGGCCAAGCTGATGGAAGTTGCCTCCACCCGGCTCAATGAAGATGACGAACTGGATGAGGACTGAGACCAAGAACGTCGCTGAGACCCCTGGCAACTGAATATCCGGAACCTGTGCGGATGGCAGCAGCCATCCGCCTTTTCTATGCCCGTTAGGCCCTGCTTTTGCGAACAATGCGTAACCGACTTCGGTCGGTTTTGGCGTCAGGCCTGTGAATAACTGTGGATAACCTGTGGATTATGTGGATAATCCATCTGTTGCCCACAACGGCATGTGGATAACTTTTTCTTCACCTGAGCGGTACATTTTGGGAGCCGTGAGACATATGTATATCCCGGTTAATTTTCTTACTGTTTCTAATGAAATCTGGTCTGTTTTCGGGTTCAAAGTTATCCACATTTTTTGCACAAGCCCTGGTCGGTTGTGGACAAGTTCCGTTCCACAGCCTGTCCACAATGTTTGCCACAGCTTTATCCACAGCCCGGTTTTCCCCATGGAAAAGGCCCGCGCCCCGGCAAGGGGTACGGGCCTGTTGATGATCGGACGTTCATGCCTCATGGGTCACAGGGGCGATCTCCTTGGGCACGAAGCCGCTGAACTCCGTGTGGGTGGCGTCGCTGACCAGGGTGATGTCCCCGCCCCGATCCCGCAGCACCTTGCGGACAATGTACAGGCCCATGCCGTGCCCGGCGGCCTTGGTGGTGATTCCCGGCTGGAAGATGCTCTCCTGACTCTTGAGGGGGATCATGGGGCCGGTGTTGGCCACGGCGAAGCGGAAGGACCGCAGATCCTCCGTCAGGGTCAGGGTCAGGCTGCGCTGGGAGGCCTCCACCTCCTGCAGGGCATCGATGGCGTTGTCCAGCAGGTTGGAGAGCACCTTGCACATCTCCCACCCGGGCATGGGCAGATCCTTCCAGGCGGACTGAATGTTCAGCGTCACGGGGATGCCGGCCTTCTCGCAGGCGGCCAGCTTCACCTGCAGCAGGGCGTTGATGGAGGGATTGGCGGTCTTCATCACCCGGCTGACGGCGGTAATGCTGCCGTAAATCTTCTCGATGTAGGCGTTGGCCTCGTCGTACTCCTTCATCTCCATCAGGCTGTAGACCACCTGCAGGTGATTGAGGAAGTCGTGCCGCTGGGCGCGGAGGGTATTGTTGAGGCTCTCCATGGCCTCGATGGTATCGTCCATGTCCTCCAGCTGACCCACCAGCCGCCGGGTGGACAGGGCCTCGCGGATGTCCACCACCGCGCCCCAGATGACCACCACCGCCGCCACCACCAGAATGGTCTCCACCATCAGCTCGCTGACCTGGTTGCCGGGCCGCAGCAGCGCGGCGGCAATGATGGCCAGCATCAGGCCTATCTGCAGGCCGTTGATGACCACGGCATAGATGGAGGCCTTCTTCACGCTGACATTGGGTTCACGCTTTTCCAGCAGCTTCACTTTTTCCCCTCCCTCACCTGATGGTTCTTGAGGATGGTGGCCTCATGCCCCATCTCGGAGGGGCGGTAGTAGCGCCTGCCGCGAACCTCCGGGGGCATGTACTCCTGCTTCACCCAGTGGCCGGGGAAGTCGTGGGGGTACTTGTACCCGTCGCCGCTGCCGATGCGCTCATGCCCGCTATAATGGGTGTCCCGCAGGTGCACCGGCACCGGGCCAAAGCCGCCCTTTTCTGCGTCCGCCATGGCGGCGTCCACTGCGGCGGACACGCTGTTGGACTTGGGGCTTTCGCACACAGCGATGATCGCCTGGGCGATGGGCAGCCGGGCTTCCGGCATACCCACGGTCTCCAGATCCTGAGCGGCGGCGGCAGCCTGCAGCATGGCGATGGGATTGGCCAGGCCCACGTCCTCGCTGGCGTGGGCGATGATCCGCCGGACGATCAGCCGGGGATCCACCCCCGCGTAGATCAGCCGGGCGAACCAGGCCAGGGCCGCGTCGCTGTCCGACCCCCGCAGGGACTTGCAGAAGGCGCTGAGCATGTCGTAGTACAGGCTCTCGTCGCAGCGCATGACGGGCTTCTGGATGCTCTCCTCCGCCACCGCCAGGTCGATGTGGATGACCCCGTTTTCGTCCGCCGCGGTGGTCAGCACCGCCAGCTCGATGGCCCCCAGGGCGGCGCGGGTATCGCCGTTGGCAATGCGGGCGATGTGCCGAAGGGCCTCGTCATCCGCCTGCACCTGCAATGTGCCGTAGCCCCGCTCCCTGTCCGCCAGGGCCCGGCGCATGGCCAGGATCACGTCCACCTCCCTAAGGGGCTGGAACTGGAACACCCTGCACCGGCTGACGATGGCGGGGGTCATGGCGATCATGGGATTCTCCGTGGTGGAGCCGATAAAGCGGATGGTACCCCGCTCGATGGCGGGGAGGATGCTGTCACTTTGCGCCTTGCTCCAGCGGTGGCACTCGTCCAGGAGCAGATAGGTGGCCTGGCCGTAGAGGCCGCGGCGCTCCTGGGCGGTTTTCAGCACCTCGCGCACGTCCGCCACGCCGCTGGTCACGGCGTTGAGCTGAACAAAGTTGGCCTTGGTGGCCCTGGCAATAATGGAGGCCAGGGTGGTCTTGCCGCAGCCCGGCGGCCCAAAGAAGATGGACGAGGTCAGCCTGTCGGCCTCGATGGCCCGGCGCAGGAGCCGTCCCGGGCCGATGAGATGCTCCTGGCCGATGAATTCCTCCAGCGTCCTGGGACGCATGCGATCCGCCAGAGGGCTGTTGTCCTGATTGAGCAAGTCTGTCATGATGCTTTGATTTTCCTCCGTGTCATGGGTTCAGAGAGACGCTGCCAGCTGCCCGGTGCGCAACGGATGCCGAATAACCGGATCGGACGGCTTGCGGCGCATGGCTCAGCTGCAGTGCGTCCGCCCATCCTTACCGGTATCCTATGTGGGGTGGCGACGTGGTCATCGTCACGCTGCAGGAGCCGTCAGCGGTATGTCCATGATTCATGGTTTCCCGCCGCTTCCATTCACGCCAGCAGGAAATACGCCGCCAGCAGGATCGCCAGCTGCGCCACCAGCAGCGCAGGGAAGCCCCAGCGGAAGGCGCGGTGCTTCGTCTTGTGGTGGAAGACCTTCATGCCCAGCACGCCGCCCAGCCCGCCGAACAGGGCCGTCGCCAGGAACAGCGTGCGCTCCGGGATGCGCCAGCGGCCTTGTCTGGCCCGGCGCTTGTCCACGCCCATCAGGGTGAAGGACAGGATGTTCATGCATGCCAGCAGCATCCAGATCATGGGCATGGCCTCCTTCGTATCAGTCGGGATGCACGGGCCGCTCCCCGGGGCGGATGCCCGAGGGGGTCAGCACCGGCGCGTGGTGGCGGGTATCCCGGCGGGACCGCTGCTCAGGCCGCTTGGGCGCGGGATGCACCCTGCGCTCCACAGCCGCCCTGCGGCGCACCAGCATCAGGCTGCCGCCCTCCCCCGCAGGCAGGCTGGCTGCCGCCGTGCGCTTCCTGGGGGGCTGGCCGCTGACCCACACGAAGGGCTGCAAATGCTCCACCCCGTCCAGGGCGATGTAAATATACGGGCTGACGCTCCCTCTGCCCCCGTGGATACCATGGGGCTGCGCCATCAGGTGCATCAGCGTCTCCGTGAAGCGCTTCAGCCCCAGGATGCCGATCAATTCCGTCAGCTCGTCCGCTGCGATGGCGACCCTGCCCCGATCCATGATCTCCCCGGTGATGGACAGATGCGCCGCCTTCAGCCGCCGGGACAGGTGCCGGGCGATCTGATCCACCCGGGCATCCGCCGCCGTCAGCAGAGACTTCAGCGGCAGGCGCACATCCAGGGCGGACAGCGCCTCCAGCAGCTCCTCCGCCGTGCGGTCGGACAGCACCATCAACAACGCCACCGTCAGCGTCAGGCAGGCGGGGGTGTCGGTCATCTGCGTCACGAGGGGGAGCATCAGCTGCTCCGCCCGGCGCTTTTCCTCGTCCCGGGGATGGGCGTAGCACTTGCTGCGCAGCGCGTCCCCGGCGGGGTAGGTGAGGCACAGGCCCAGATGCACTTGCGCGCCCATGCGGGGCACCACGTCATCGCTGTTAAAGACGTGGTACAGCGGGTACGCCGCGGGATCCGCCGCAGCCTCTCCCGACAGCACCGAGGGCGATGCAAAGCCGTAGCCCACCATATTCCCCGGCAGCACGCCCTCGTCCCGCAGCTTGTGCAGGGCGTACACCTGCATCAGCGCGCCGCCCTGGCTGTGGCCCGACAGCCACAGGATGAAGCGGCTCCCGGGATTCTTCGTCTCCTGGAGGATGTGTCGCAGGCTCAGCCGCTCCAGGCCCAGCTCCTTCGCCGTGTCCGGGAAGAGGATGTCCGCCTCGTTGGCCTCGAACTGCTCCGTCAGCTGCAGGAAGCCCCGGTGCACGCCGTCCTCGCTGGTCATGCGGAAGTTGGAGAACCAGTCGTAGAACCGTCCTCCCGTGCCCATGAAGCTGATGGCCACCACGTACCGCCCGTCCGGCGCGGGATGGAGCATCACAAGCACCTTGCCGGTGTCGGACTTGTCCTTCTGCCGGATGGCCCCCATGACCTGGCCGATGGGATTCCGCTGCCGGATGCGGGAGCGCACCCGGTGCAGCCGCCAGCGGGACTTGAGCCAGCCCGCGTCAGCGTCCACGCCCCCGGTGAGGCTGCCGTCCACCTGGATGGTCACGTCCCGCCAGCCCGCCTGCACCCACCGGTCCACCGACATGGAGTAGGTGCTCCGCGCCAGCTCCGCGGAGAGCCGCAGCGCCTCCACCGACAGGGGCGGACGCAGGTACCCGAAGGGATCCGCCGTCCAGGGCAGCGTCAGCGGCGTCACATTGCCCAAGTCCACCATGGTGGCCTCGCCCCGGATGATTTTCTCTGCCACGTCTGTCACTCCTGTCCCTCGTCGCCCTTGCGGTAGTCTGCGGAAAGCAGATGCGTCAGCGGCAGGGTCACGGTGCGCCGGGGCCGCAGGGTGGTGAAGGTGACGTCATGCGCCGTCAGCGCCGTCACCTGGGCCGTCACCTGCCGGAGTCGCCCATCCTCCTCCTGCACCATCAGGCGGATGGGCCGCCCCCGCTCCAGTGAATACCGCAGGAACCGTTCCATTTGTCCTTCCTCCTCATCCCTCCGGCACGCGGTAGATCACCGCCTCGCCATTGGCAAACACCCGCTCATACAGCCGGTCCAGCGCCTCCGTGTCCACCGAGTAGCTGCTCCGTTCATAGCTGGATACGTAGATGTAATCCACGTCATATTTCTGCAGCAGATGCGCGTTTTCCTCCGGCAGCTCAAAGAAGGCCTTCACGTCCATCTTCCGCTCCGTGGTGTCGAAGCCGTGGAAGTACAGCCACAGATCCGGCCCGCACACCGTCGTCCGCCCGGCAATGGAGCTGATCGGGTTCAGGTGCTGGGTGCCGGTCATGAACACGCTGCCTTCCTCCGTGTTGTCCCGGACGTACTCGCCGGCCTCCACCGCCTGGGCGGAGAAGGCCTGGTAGTCGCTGACGCACTCACGCCACAGCGTCAGTCCCGCTGAGAGAAACACCACCACCGCCGCGATCACCGCCATCACCGGCCGCGCCCGCAGGCCCTTCAATTTCCGCCAGACCTTCCCGCACCAGTCCGCCACAATCATGCAGCACAAAAGCCACGCCAGGTAGAACAGCTTGTTGTTGTCGTACTCGTTGGGCTGGAAGCGGATCAGCTCCGCCGCCAGGATGATGGCGAAGGCCCCGGCAAAGATGCGGCGCGTATGCTTGTCCTTCTCGCACAGGGCCAGCAGCAGGGCGATGAAGGGCAGGCCGATATTCTTGACGTAGAACCACAGGTACAGATCCCGCATGCCCTGGCCGGAGGGGTTGTTCACCCAGTTGAACTGGAAGGTGACGAAGCTGACGCTCTCCCCTCCCTGGAAGGCCTGGGCGAAGGTGAACAGGATCAGCTGGGGCAGGGACAGCGCAGCCGCCGTGGCCCCGTAGCGCAGGTAGCGCAGGAAGAGCCGCTTGCGCTCCGGGTCATGGATCATGTCGTAGATCAGCATGCCCAGGGAGCACAGCGCCAGGGCGGTAAAGGAGTGGGTATGGATCAGCGGCAGCGCGCCGCCCCACACCCCCAGCAGGATCTCCCCGCGCACGTTCCCCCGGCTTTCCCGGTGATCCGGGTCAAACAGCACATACAGCAGGTACAGGCAGGGAATCACCATGCACCAGCCCCCCAGCAGCGTCCGCTGGGGAATCATCAGGTCGGCAATGACATTGGACCAGCGCAGGTTGTTGGGATCGGGCTGATTGGTGGGGGTCTTGTAGTAGCCGGTGAGGATGGCCTGGATCCGCGCCCAGACGGTGGGCGTGCCGCCAGCCTGCAGACCTCCCGCCTGGTCGAAGTCGTAGAGGAAGCCCAGCCCGCCGTTTAAAAAAAACAGCAGCGTCGCCAGCGCGATGGTCTTGCGGCCCAGGGTCATCTCCCGGGCCAGGCACATGACCCCCATGAAGCACAGGGCCATCATCAGCGTGCCGGGGATGGTCAGGGCCTCCTGGATGCGCCAGCCCATCAGGCAGAAGGTGGTGGACAGGCTGTCCACCAGGAAGGGGTAGGACAGCCGCTCTCCGGGGTAGAAGGGGTAATCCGCCGGAAAGGAGGCGTTCTTCAGCCCGGTGATGAAGCTCATGTGCATGGGCAGATCGCCGTAGGTGCTCTGGCCCACGTGCCAGCTGCCGTCCGCGGCGATGCGCGCCATGTGCGTATATTGCAGGTACCCGGACAGCACCGTCAGCGGCAGCGCCACCAGGGCCAGCTGCCTGAGCAGCGCCTGCTCCCGGCTGTCCCAGCCCCGGGCGGAACGCTTGTCCCGCAGGAGGTACGCCGCCCCCGTCACCAACGCCAGCAGCACCAATGCCGCCCCGTGGGCCGCCCAGGTGAAGGCAAGGGCAAAGGCGCACAGCGCGGGCAGCCACATGAGCAAAAGCAGCCCCAGGCTCATGCCAAGCCACAGCCGGGTCAGCACCGGCTGCCGTGGGAGCAGCCAATGCACGCATGCACAGCCGCATGCCAGATACACCAGCAGATACGCCATCGCGATCACAGGGACACCTCCTTGAAGGAATGGCGCGGAAGCAGCCTTGCAGCTGCCCCCGCGCCACAGCGTTCTTCCTGTTTGATTACCGGGTCAGGTAGGTGGTCAGGAGCTTCAGCGCAGCGTCCATGTCCCGCATGTCGATGACCTCGCAGGCGGAATGGACGTAGCGGCAGGGAATCGACACGGTGCACACCGGGATGCCGCCCCGGCTCGTCTGCATGGCGGAGGCGTCCGTGCCGCCGAAGGGCAGCACCTCCCGCTGGGTCTTGACACCGGCCAGCCTGCCGCACTCCAGCAGCTCCTCCCGCAAAAGCGGGTTGGAGATGCTGCCCCGGTCCATGACCTTCACGGCCACGCCCTCGCCCAGCTTGATCTCCGGCTGGGTCTCGCCGGGGGTGTCGCCCCAGGCGGTCACATCCAGGGCAATGCCCACATCGGGCTCCAGAGCGAAGGAGGCCACCTTCGCACCACGGCAGCCCACCTCCTCCTGCACGGAGAAGACGGCCAGGATGGTGTCCTTCGTATCGCCCAGGGTCTGCATCAGCTTCACCAGCAGCGCGCAGGCGCAGCGGTCGTCCATGGCAGGGCTGCCCACCCGGTTCTCGCCCAGGCGGAAGCAGTCCGGCGCAAACACGGCCATGTCGCCCAGCTGCACCATACGGAGCGCGTCCTCCTTATCCTGCGCGCCGATGTCGATGAACATGTGCTTCATCGTCCGCGCGCCCTCCACCGGCTCGGACACCACCACGCCGTGCACCCCGTTGGGGAACACCACATGGCGGGTCAGGGTGGTGTTCAGGCCCACGCCGCCCACATTGGTCACCCGGAGGAAGCCCTCCTTCTCAATGCCGGTCACCACGAAGCCGATGTGATCCATGTGCGCGGAGAGCATGATCCGGCGGGGGTTTTCGCCCTTGCCCTGCTTCACGCAGATCAGATTGCCCATGGCATCCACAGCGAAGCCGTCCACATAGCCCTTCAGTTCCTCCCGGATCACGGCGGCCACCGGCTCCTCCATGCCCGAGGGGCCAATGGGCGCAAGCACCTTCTTGAGCGTATCAAACATAGCGATTTCTCTCCTTCTCTATCTTACAGGCTTTGAAGCAGCGCCCTGGCCAGGGCCAGCTGATCCTCCACGTCGCTCAGGCAGCAGGCGGTGGAAGGGCTGTGGATATACCGGCAGGGAACGGACAGCACGATGGTGGGGATGCCCTGGCGGGC
Organism: Eubacteriales bacterium; assembly: GCA_034104265.1. Taxonomy (GTDB): domain Bacteria; phylum Bacillota; class Clostridia; order Christensenellales; family Aristaeellaceae; genus UBA11524. The sequence goes on from JAXEEE010000035.1 coordinate 33,072, forward strand.
CCGCTGCATCACGCCGGCCTCGTTGCCGCCGGAGACGGAGCCCTTCACCTGATGACGGATGTTCTGCTCCTGGGCCACCTTCAGCGTCCGGCGGAACAGATCTCTGTTCACCAGAGAGGTGCCATCGCCAAAGGAAACAGCCACGCCCGCGCCAGTGCGGCACACCTGGCAGGCCTCGGGCACATCGCCCAGGTCGTTGCAGGTGGTACCCTCCAGGGCGATACCCACATCGGGGGCCTGGGCAAAGGCTGCGCCCTTGGCGCCCCGGCAGCCCACCTCCTCCTCGGATGCAAACACCGCCACCAGGTCGCAGGGGTAAGCCTCCCCCGCCGTCACCAGGCGGAACAGGTTGTAAATGCCCACCCGGTCGTCCAGGGCCTTGGCGCAGGCATAGCCCTCGCCATAGGTCACATAAGGCGTGTCGAAGCAGATTTGCGTGCCCTTAGGTGCCTTCTGCTCGGCTTCCTTCCTGTCCTTCGCGCCGATGTCCACGTACACATCGTCATAGCCCAGGACGCGCTTGCTGTCCGCCCGGGACTGCAGATGGATGGGTGTGGCGCCGATCACGCCGGGGAGCTTCTCATCCCCCACCAGCACCCGCTTGGAGATGATGACCCGGGGATCCACACCGCCCAGGGGACGAATCTTCAGGAAGCCGTCCTCCGTAGCAGAGGTCACGATGAAGCCCACCTCGTCCATGTGGGCGGAGAGCATCACCCGCCTGCGGTTCTCGCCCTTGCCCTCCCGCACAACCACCACATTGCCCATCCGGTCAATGACGGGGGACATCCCCGCCGCCTTCAGCTCCTCCAGCAAATACCGGCGCAGGGGCTGCTCATAGCCGGAGGGCGCGTTGATTTCCGTCAGTGTCTTCAGATCCATAGGTCTACCTCCCAGCCCGGCTCCAGCTCGCTGATGAAGTGGGCCAGCAGACGGCCGCCCTCCTCCAGCGTATGGGTGTCAATGGTCTCCACCGAGGTGTGCATGTACTTCACCGGCGGGGACACCAGCACGCAGGGCACGCCCGCCCGGGCCACGCCCACCGCGTCCGCGTCGGTATAGGTGGCGCGGTTGGCAACCACCGTGGTCAGGGCCACGTTGTGGGCCTTGGCGCAGTCGGTGAGGCGCTTCACCAGCTTCGGCTGCAGGTAGGGCCCCACGCTGACGGCCACGGTGTCCAGCGGTACGGTATCATCGGGGCTGATGCCGGGCTGACGGGCGAACTCCACGTCCAGGGCGATGCCCAGATCCGGCTCCAGCTGGAAGGCCGCGGTCATGGCGCCCTGGCTGCCCACCTCCTCCTGGGTGGTGGCAACGAAGTACACGTCCGCATCGCAGACCATGCGCCGGAGCTTCTCCGCCGCGATGAGCATCAGCGCCACGCAGGCCCGGTCGTCCATGGTTTTGGCGGACACCTGGCCGTTGAGCAGGGCCTTGGCCGTGGCGTCAAAGGTGACCAGATCGCCCACCTGCACCAGCTCCCGCACGCGCTCCGCCGGCAGGCCCACGTCCACGTACAGCTCCTTCATCTGATAATTGCGCTCACGATCCGCCTGGCTCATCAGGTGGGGCGGCAGCGCGCCGATGCTGCCGAAGAGCTTCTCCCGGCCATGCACCCACACCCGGCTGGCGGGCAGGATCCGCGGATCCACACCGCCCACCATGTCCAGGCGCAGGGAGCCGTCATCCTCGATTTTCGTGACCATCAGGGCAATCTCGTCCATGTGGGCGCAGAGCATTACCTTGGGGCCGGTGCCCTTGCGGTGGGCAATCACGTTGAACATGGCGTCCACCGTCACCTCGTCCACCAGGGGGCGGAACAGCGCAGCATAGTGCTCCGCCATGCTTTTTTCCTGTCCGCTGGGACCGCATACCGCCGCCGCGTCGGACAGAACCTTCTGTATGTCCATGCTTTCCCTCCTGTTTTTCTTTCACGATTCGTGCGGCTTTTCCGGCAGCCGCAGCCAACTGAATCATTATACCACATTTCCTTTCCGACTGGAAGGGGAACGCCCTCCCCCGGGCCTCGGCACGAAAAAAAACCGGCCCCTCCCGTCTGAAGGACCGGTTTTCACACTGGCTGTCTGATCAGAACTACTGCAAGATGAACACGGCAAACAAACCAGCCTGCCGGAGGCTGGACTGCCGTCAGACACTGATGCACATGCGCGCTGCGCTTACGCCTCCGCGCCCTGGCTCAGCAGCTGCTCAATGGCGGCCACAGCCTCCGCCTCGTCCGGGCCCTCCGCCAGCAGCACCATGCCGCTCTGCGCATCCAGCCCCAGGGACAGAAGCCCCAGCATGGACTTGGCATTGACGATCTTCTGCTCCCGCTCAATCATCAGCCGGCAGGTGAAGCGCGAGGTCACCTGCACAATCTGCGCCGCGGCGGTGCGGGTCAGCGGCTTGCCGCCGGGAAAGGTAATGGGCTGTCTGATCATAATAGACGCCTCCTTTGGTATCGTTACGGTTGCTCCGTCAGTTGCTGTTCAATCTCTTTGGCAACGTCCATAATGCGGCGCATGCGGTGGTTCACGCCGCTCTTGCCCACGGGGGGATCCATCATCTGCCCCAGCTCCGTCAGGCTCAGGGAGGTGTTCTCCAGCCGCAGCCGGGCAATCTCCTGCAGAGCGGGCGGCAGCGTGTACAGCCCCCGCTGGATGGAAATCAGCTTGATGGCCTCAATCTGCCTGTCAGCGGCGTTGAGCATCTTCTCGCTGTTGTGCTCGTCGCAGTTGGAGGCCCGGTTGGCCCCGGCCCGCATCTGCCGGGTAATGCGGATGTTCTCCAGCTCCAGCACGCTGGAGGACGCGCCCATCAGTGCCAGCACATCGGCGATCTGCTGGGCGCTCTTGAGGTACACCACGGTCTGCCCCTTGCGCTGGAAGGTATGCACGGGCAGGTCGGCCTTCTCCAGCAGCCGGCAGAGGGTCTTGCGCAGATGCTCCTCCCCCGCCACAATCTCAAAGTGATAGCTCTTGTCCGGGCTGGTGATGCTCCCAGCCCCCAGGAACGCCCCCCGCAGGAAGGCCCTGCGGCAGCACTGGCGCGTCATGGGATGCCGGGGCGTGGTGCGCCGGAGGGTGATGCCCCCATCCTCGTCCTGCTCCATCATATGCAGGGCGATCAGCAGCCGCTGGGAGTCCTTGTCCCCCAGGGTCAGCACGCAGCTGCGGCGGCCCCCCAGCCGGGCGTGCTGCACAAAGTGCAGCTTGGCCACAATGTTCAGCTGCGTGCGCAAAAGCAGGAAGATCCGCCTGGCCAGGGCGGCGTTTTCCACCCGGTAGGTCACCTGGATGCGGCCCGCGCCGCGGAAGGCCAGGCTGCCGGAGGTCTGCGTCAGGGCGGAAAGCTCGCTGAGGATGCAGCAGCTCTTGCCCAGGGGCAGGCGGATCAGCTCCTCCTTGGCCGTTGATGAAAAGGACATGCCTTACTCCTTGGTCTCGATGGTTTTCCAGTGGGCCTGCTCCAGGTCCAGATCCCGATGGTTCACGCTCACCTGGCGGCTGCGGCTGCGCAGATGCTCGCCAATGGCCTCGGCGATGGCCACGCTCCGGTGGGCACCTCCCGTGCAGCCGATGGCGATCATCAGCCGGTGCTTGCCCTCCTCCACATAGTGGGGCAGAAGGAAGTCCAGCATGTCTCTGGCCCTGTCCATGAATTCCTTCGTCACCGGGTTCTCCATCACGAATTCCCGCACGTCCGCATCCAGGCCGGTGTGACGGCCCAGACCCTCGATATAGAAGGGGTTGGGCAGGAAGCGCACGTCCCACACCAGGTCGGCCTGACGGGGCAGCCCCCGCTTGAAGCCGAAGGACATGACCTCGATATGAAGCTGCACGCTCTCCCCCTCGTCGGAGAGGATGGCGTTCAGCTTCTTCTGCAGGGCCTTGGGGCGCAGGGTGGAGGTGTCGATGACATAATCCGCCATTTCCCTCAGGGGCTGGAGCATCTCCCGCTCCTCGGCGATGGCGTCCACCAGGCTGACCGTATCGCTGGCCAGGGGATGATCCCGGCGGGTCTCCTTGTAGCGGCTGAGCAGCACGTCGTCCCCAGCCTCCAGGAACAGGGTCTCGATCTGATAGCCGATGTGCCGCGCCTCGGTAATCAGGGTGGCCACGGCATGGGCGTCGAAGAACTCGCCGCTGCGCACGTCCACCGCGAAGGCCACAAACTTGCACTGCAGGGAGGAGCTTTCGCAAGCCTCCATGAACTTCACCATCATCATGGGCGGCAGGTTATCCACACAGAACGCGCCCAGATCCTCCAGATAACGGGTGGCGACGGTCTTGCCGCCGCCGCTCATCCCGGTCACAAGCAGGAAACGCAAACAGACTCCTCGCTTTCGTACAACATCCTCATACCGCATGCACCGGGCTGTCCTCGCCCAGGATGCGCACCTCAGGCTCCAGCATCACGCCGAAGTGCTCATACACCGCTGTTTGTACCTTCGCCATCAGCGCCAGGAAATCCGCCGCGGTGCCGCCCCTGTTCACCAGGAAGCCCGCGTGCTTCTCGCTGACCTGCGCACCGCCCACCGTCAGGCCCTTCAGCCCGCACTGGTCGATCATCGCCGAGGCATAGCCGCCCTCCGGCCGCTTGAAGGTGCTGCCCGCGCTGGGCACGGTCAGCGGCTGTTTTTCCGCCCGGCGGCGGTTCAGCTCCACCATCTCCGCCAGCAGGGTCTCCCTTTTCTCATGGGGCAGCTGGCAGGTCACCAGCGTGACCACCTTGTCCTCCTCCATCAGCCGGGAATGCCGGTGGCTGAAGTCCATCTCGCTCCGGCTGTAGCTGAAGGGCGTGCCGTCCATGCACAACCCCTCCACCCGGGTGACCACCTGGCTCATCTCCCCGCCGTAGGCCCCGGCATTCATATACACGCCGCCGCCCACCGTACCGGGAATGCCGCTGGCGAACACCAGGCCCCCCAGGGACTGCTCCGCCGCCGCCATGGCCAGGGCCGTCAGCATGGCTCCCGCCTGGGCACGGAGGATGTTCCCCTCTGCGGTGATCTCCCGCATGCCGCGGCACACGCGGATCACCAGCCCCCGGATGCCGCCGTCGCGCACCACCAGGTTGCTGCCGTGGCCGATGAGCGTCACCGGCACGTCCAGCCGTTTTGCTTCCGTCAGAAGGATTTTCAGCTGCTCGGGGGAGGTGGGGTGGGCCAGCAGATCTGCCGGGCCGCCCAGGTGCAGGGTGGTATAGGCCGCCATGAGCGCCTGCTTTTCCAGGCGCAGGGTCGGATCCATCTTTTGCAGCGAGGCCTCCAGGTCCCTCAGGGCGTCGGTATGCGTCATGCTTCAACCTCCTGATACGCATTATTTTACAGCATTTTCGACCTTGTAGCAAGAAGAAAAACGACCCTTGCCGGTATTTCTGTGCCTTCCGGCCAGTTTTTGCTCATTTTCGTCCATCTGGACAAAAAACAGCGCATCCTTCCTGACCATATGCACAGCCATCCCGGCCGCAAAGAAAAGCTGCCTCCCCGCAGGGATGCAGCTTTTGTGATTCACGCCTCCAGCTCCTCAAAGCGGCGGCACCAGGTGTACTTGCTGATGGCGCTCTGCTGGGCGTTGGGGCAATAGGTACACAGCAGGTCGCGGATGTAGGGGGGCATCACCTGGTTGTACTTGACCTCCAGGATGATCTCGCCATTGTCAAAGGGCGGCACGGTGGGCACATAGGGGTTGAACAGGTCGGTGGAGCGCAGCCCCGAGCGCAGCTGCTTGTCGAAGGTGATGCGCACCTCCTCCGCCGGATGCAGGTACGCCTCCCGCACATAGTCCACCAGCACCACCGGGCGCAGCAGGTTCACCGTCATCTCCCGGTACACGTCTGTCAAAAGCCCCGAGCGGGTGGTCTCCAGCCCGTAGGGATCGCCGGCCATCAGCTGCTCGCACAGATCCCGGGGAATGGACAGGCTCCGCTTGCTGATCAGGCTGCCCACCTTGGTCTTGCACTCCAGCTTGATCACCCGGTCGGACAGGTTGTAGATGCGGATGCGGTACTTGTCGCGGTTCTGGTCGCCGTTGATCTTGTCATACAGGGCGGTATTGTAAATGGTGTCGAAGTACAGGCTGCGGATATGGTACTCGTTGTTCTCATCGCCGTTGGGATCCCTGTCCAGCACGTGGTCGAGGGCGTTGGCCAGCAGATGGTACTGTGCCTGGTTGATGAAGAACTTCAGCTCATGCCGCAGCGGCTGATTGAAGGCCATGGGTTCACCTCTTCCTGCCTCATGCTGACCTTTGCCTTACGCGCCGGCCTCGCTCTGGCAGGCCACCAGGGTCGCGTCGTGCACGCCATCAATGTTCAGCATGGCGGCCACCAGATCCTGCTTGTTGTCCAGGCGAACCTCGAAGGTCATCTCCGCGCCGGTGCGGGTCACGGTCTTGGAGCGCAGGCGGCGCTGCTTGACCATGCGGCGCAGCTGCTGGTTGATGTCGTACTCGGCTTCCTCGTCATAGTGCAGCACCAGCAGATAGGCGTTGGGGTTGGTGAACTTGACGAAGGTCATCAGGAACAGTACCACGGAGATGCCCAGCACCACCACCAGGGCGATGATATACAGCTCCGCGCCCAGCAGGATGCCCATCGTCAGCGCCCAGAACATGTACGCCGTATCCATGGGATCCTTCACCGCCGTGCGGAAGCGCACAATGGACAGCGCGCCCACCATGCCCATGGACAGTGCGATGTCGCTTTTGATACACATAACCACAGGGGTGGTGATCAGCGTCAGCATAATCAGGGTCAGGGTAAAGGAGGGGCTGTACAGCACGCCCCGGTAGGTTTTGCGGTATACCAGAGCGATGATTATGCCCACCAGAAAGCCGATGCCCAGGGCGATGAACAGGTCGCTGGGAACAATGGATTTGAACTGGGCG
>JAXEEE010000036.1:0-6538 GCA_034104265.1 Eubacteriales bacterium
GCGAACATCACGCTGTCGCCGATGTGCACCTCGCCGTCGTCCACCACGGTCAGGTTGAAGTTGGCGTAGACGTTATCCCCGAAATAGGTATTGCAGCCGTAGGCGAAGTTGATGTTGGCCTCCATCCACAGATTCTTGCCCGCGCGGCCCAGCAGCCCCGCAAGGATTTCCCGCTTGCGCGCAAGGTCGGTGGGGCGGGTGTGGTTGTACTCGAAGCAGGCGTCCTTGGCTGCCTGACGCTGACGGGAGGTCTCCTGCTCCCAGGCCTGATCCTCCCGGGAGGCGTGGCCCCATTCCACATACAGCTTGCCGGTCATCATCTGTTCCTTCAGACTCATGTCGTTACCCCCTGGCGTTTTCTCTGATGATAGCATACAATGGGCGGGAAGTAAAGTTTTTCGCCGCGCCACGGAACCTGCCGGGGTTCCCGGCCATCATACAGGTGTCAATCGATTGACCCGGAGGTATGCCCATGACAAATGAAGCATTTGCCCAGCAGGTGATCGCCATGGAGGCGACGCTGTATCGGGTATCGGCCAGCATCCTGCGCCAGGAGTGCGACCGGGAGGACGCGGTGCAGAACTGCATCGAACGGGCCTGGCGCAAGCGGGGCCAGCTGCGGGACGAGAGCAGGCTCCATGCCTGGCTGACGCGGATCCTCATCAACGAGTGCTACGCCATCCTGCGCGACAAGCGCCGCGTGACCCCCGTGGAGGCCGTGCCGGACATGCCCGCCCCGCCCAGCGCCAACCCTGACCTGTACCGGTTCTTCACCGGCCTGAGCGAGAAGCTGCGCCTGCCCATGGTGCTCCACTACGTGGAGGGGCTGAACGTGGCGGAAATCGCAGAGATTCTCCGCCTGCCCCAGGGCACCGTCAAGACCCGCCTGATGCGCGGCCGCGAGCGAATGAGAGAGGACAGCTATTTCCAGGACATTGACCTGGATGCAACCCATCCGGAAGGAGGTGCAGGACTGTGAAGCAAATCAGAGATGTGGATTTCCAGAATACCTTCGGCGACGTGCCGGAGAGCTTCTCCCGCCGGGTGCAGTATGCCCTGCGCCGGACAGAGGAGGAACCACGGATGAAAAAGGCAACCCTGCGCACCGCCGTGCTGGTGGCGGTGCTGGTACTGCTGGCGGCAACGGCCCTGGCGGCTGCGGTGGCCAGCAGGACAACGGACTTCTTCGGCAGCTTTTACGGTGAGGAAAAGCGTCAGCAGCTGGAGGGCGGCGACGCCGTCCCCGGCGGGCAGAGCCATCAGGTGGGGGACATCGTCTGCACCCTGGGGGACGTGATCGCCGTACAGGAAACGGTCACAAGCTCACTGGAGGACGGCACGCCCTTCACCTACGACACCATTGCCTTGTACGGCACGGGCGTGATCGCCCCTGCCCCGGACGCGAACGTGGTGCTCATGCCCATGGACGAGTACACCCTCTCCGACCCCTGGGGCTATGACCTGTACTACGGCATGGACGAGGCCCCAGAGGGCACAGTCACCTACGCGCAGAAGGCAGCGGAAACCGGCGCGGCCATCCGCATGGTGTCCGCCATCCCCAACTATCTTGTCGGTGCAGACGGGGAACCGCAGTACACCAGCACGGGCTACACGCTGATCCCCCAGCGGGACGGCACGGTGCAGTTCTCCTTCGAGATCATCCCCGATTTTGGCGCGACCCTGGCCCGCCAGGACAGCTACACCCTGAGCCTGTGGCTGGGCAGCGACGAGGTGGCGGCGGACGGCAGCATTGTCGAGGGCAGCCGTCAGGCAGAGGACTGGGTGGTGGAACTGCGCACCCAGCCCGCGGCTGATACGGCGACGGATTCGCCCGTGGCATCTGCTGCGCCTGCAGCATCCACCGCACCGTCAGCCGCCGCTGTGCGCTGGGCCGGCTGGGAGGAAGTGGTCAGGCCCCTGTGCGAGCCTTCTGTGCAGGCCACTGTCACCGATCCTGCCAGCGGCACGTCCTGGCAGCTGACCCTCGCGCCCTCTTCGGGGAACGGCAGTCACGCGGACTGCACCCCCGTGACGGACGAGGACGCCGCATGGATGGTATCCGCGCTGGGCAGTACCTGGGAACCCCAGCCCGTCTGGGTGACCTTCCCGGACGGGACGACCTGCCTGGGTACGCTGGCCTCCGCAGGCTACGGGCCGGAGGATGCCCGGGTGGATGAGGAAACCGGCGACCTGCCTCAGCGGGCCAGTGCGAAGCACATCTGCATCCACTTCCCCCGCGCCACCGACGGCATGGATCCCACCTCCTACGCCATCCGCCACCAGCACGCCCTGTCAGCCTTCTGGCAGACCATGCAGGCACCGTAACACACCAACCGGCGCGGCTGTTCCTCATTCGGACAGCCGCGCTTTTCATGAAAGGAGTCCGTCATGATACGAAAGCTGCTTTCTTTTCTGATTCTACTGATGATGCTCCCCTGCGCCGCCCTGGGCGAGGATACTGCCAGGCTGGACGATACCCTGGCAGATATTTTCCGCCGGTACCACACCACCGGCGCGGTGGTGGCGGTGGGCAAGGGTGAGGAGCTTGTTTACCATTTTGATTACGGCTGGGCGGACAAAAAGAGCCAGGTTCCCGTTACCTCCGGGACGGCCTTCAAGTCCGCGTCGGTCAGCAAGCTGATCTCCGCCATCCGGGTGATGCAGCTGATGGAGGAGGGCCGACTGTCCCTGGACAGCCCCATCGGCGATTCCCTGGGGTATGAGGTATCCCATCCCGGCCGACCTTTCACCCCCGTGACCCTGCGCATGTGCATGAGCCACACCTCCGCCATCCATGGCAGCTACACCGCCGGAAAAACGCTGCGGCAGCTGCTGAACGACAGCCACTGGGAGACGTGGCAGCCCGGCTGCCGATACCGCTATTCCAACCTGGGCGCAGGCGTCATGGGAACGCTGATGGAGGCTATCACCGGCCAGGATGTGAACACCTGCGTGGACGAGGGTGTTTTCCAGCCTCTTGGCATCGACGCAGCTTACCGGGTCTGGCTGCTGGATACGCCCACCGACGCTGCCCTGCGCTACAACGGAGAGGGCAGGCTTGCCCGCTCCCGGAGCTTCTACGCCAGCGAGCCCTACGATCCCCAGGCAGGCCCCGAGGCCCACTACGACCTGGTAATCGGCGATGTATGGATTCGGGGCGACGACCTGTGCCGCCTGGGCATGATGTTGTGTCAGGGCGGGACGCTGGAGGGCGTCACCCTGCTTCAGCCGGAAACCGTGGCAGAAATGACTGCCAGTCAGCAGGGCAAGGGCGGTATCACGGCGGACAGTCCCTATGGCCTGTGCGTCCATCGAGTGGACTCGCTGCTTCCTGACCGGATGGTATACGGGCATCAGGGGCAGAGCGACGGTATTGTCTGCAACCTGTACTGGGAAAAGGAGAGCGGCTTCGTTTTCGCCATGATGACCAACGGCTGCAGTACCGGCATGGACAATTACATCTGCATGCTCTCCCGGCGGGCCTTTGCGGCAGCATGGGCGGTCATTGGGGAGTAAAGGCGAAGCAAATCCGCGCCGCTGCCCAGAAAGTTCGGTGATCGCTTGCAAACCCGGGGACAATACGCTATAATAGCCAGGGCATAACCATTTGCCCGCGATCTGAACGAACAATCCGGAAGGAGCATGAACGCTATGCCGACCGATATTGAAATTGCCCAGGCGGCCCACCCCCGCCGCATTGAGGAAATTGCCGCCTCTGCCGGCATTCCCGCCGACGCGCTGAGCCCCTATGGCCGTCTGATTGCCAAGGTGGATCCCGCGCAGATTCCCGGTCAGCCCAAGGCCAAGCTGATCCTGGTGACCGCCATCAACCCCACCCCCGCCGGCGAGGGCAAGACCACCGTGTCCGTGGGCCTGGCCGACGGCATGACCAAGCTGGGCAAAAAGTCCATGCTGGCCCTGCGTGAGCCCTCCCTGGGCCCTGTGTTCGGCATGAAGGGCGGCGCGACAGGCGGCGGCTACGCCCAGGTGCTGCCCATGGAGCAGATCAACCTGCACTTCACCGGCGACCTGCACGCCATCACCGCCGCCAACAACCTGCTGGCCGCCATGGTGGACAACCACATCCAGCAAGGCAACAGGCTGGGCATCGATCCCCGGCAGGTGTCCTGGCGGCGCTGCCTGGACGTGAACGACCGGCAGCTGCGGCAGATTGTCTCCGGCATCGGCGGCAAGCCCAACGGCATGCCCCGGGAGGATGGCTTTGACATCACCGCCGCCAGCGAGGTCATGGCGGTGTTCTGCCTGGCGAAGGATCTGACCGACCTGAAGGCCCGCCTCTCCCGGCTGCAGGTGGCCCGCACCTTTGACGGCCGGCCCGTCACCGCGGGGGATCTGCACGCCCAGGGTGCCATGGCCGCGCTGCTCAAGGACGCCATTCAGCCCAACCTGGTGCAGACCATCGACGGTACGCCCTGCCTGATGCACGGCGGCCCCTTCGCCAACATCGCCCACGGCTGCAACAGCGTCATCGCCACCACCACCGCCATGAAGCTGGCGGACTACGTGGTGACGGAGGCGGGCTTCGGCGCGGATCTGGGCGCGGAGAAGTTCCTGGACATCAAGTGCCGGACGAGTGGCATCTGGCCCAGCGCGGTGGTGCTGGTGGCCACGGTGCGCGCGCTGAAGGCTCACGGCGGCTGCCCCAAGGCGGAGCTGTCGAAAGAAAACCTTGCCTGCCTGGAGAAGGGCCTGTCCAACCTGCTGACCCACATCGATCACATCCGCAACGTGTGGCAGCGTCCGGTGATCGTGGCGATCAACCGCTTCGTGAGCGACACGGAGGCGGAGATGGCGCTGCTGCGTTCCGCCTGCGAACAGGCCGGCGCGCCGGTTGCCCTGTGCGAGGGCTGGGCCAAGGGCGGCGAGGGTGTGAAGGAGCTGGCGCAGCTGGTATGCGACACGGTGGACAATCAGCAGCCCTGTGAGCCTTCCTACACCTATGATCTGACCCTGTCCCTGAAGGAGAAGATCGAGACCATCGCCCGGCGGATTTACGGCGCGGCGGAGGTTTCCTTCGGCGGTAGCGTGCTCAAGCAACTGGCCAAGCTGGAGGAGGAAGGCTGGCGCGAGTGCCCCGTGTGCATCGCCAAGACCCAGTACTCCATGAGCGACGACCCCAAGGCTTTGGGCGCGCCCGTGGGCCACACGCTGCACATCCGCCAGGTGCGGCTGAGCGCAGGCGCGGGCTTTGTGGTGGCCTTTGCGGGCGACATCATCGCCATGCCCGGCCTGCCCAAGGTGCCTGCCGCTGAGAACATCGACGTGAACGAGGACGGGCAGATCACCGGCCTGTTCTGATGCAAGCGATATGATGGAGCCTCCCGCCTGCTGCGGGAGGCTCCTTTTTCGTGCATGCAGGGCGCAGGATTCCTTTGCCTGTCGCGAGGGCAAGGGCGCTTTTCTTGATGCGGAATGTTGGGTTCCTTTGCACATCCGCGGATGTGCGGGGCGTTCTTTCCCACTCGCGGGAAAGAACCAAAGGGCGACCGGTGGCAGCCAATCCGAGACAGCACCATGGCTGTCCCCGGACCCCTCCTCGCTTGGCTTGAGGGCGGAACCTCTTGTTGCGCGAGGCTAATTGCTTCCTCGCGGGGGCGGCATGAGGGGACTTGGGGTGTTATGTCAATTGTCCGCTGGCGGCCGGGCGGCACCGGTGGGCCGCCCTCGTTGCGCGCGGGGTAGTGCGCTTTTGGCTGCACCGGGCGGTGCGGCTGCTCCCTTGCCCGCAGCGCGGGCATGGGGGGCTGTTCTTTCCCACTCGCGGGAAAGAACCAAAGAGCGCCCGGTGGCAGCCAATCTGAGACAGCACCATGGCTGCCCCCGGCCCCCTCGCCGCTTGGCTTGTGGGCGTAAACTCTTGCTGCGCGAGGCTAATTGCTTCCTCGCGGGGGCGGCTTGGAACGTCTTGAGGTGTTATGTTTGTTGTCCGCTGGCGGCCGGACGGCACCGGTGGGCCGTCCTCGTTGCGCGCAGGTTGGTGGGCCTGTCGAGCGCGACACGGCTTGCCGACTGGCGTGGAGGGACAGGCCAGGAACGATGCAGGTATCCGCAACGCCGCATGGCCGGAGGAGCCTGAGTAGCCTCCGCCGGCCTCCGCAGGAGGACGCCGCCTCTCTCAACCAAGGCGGAGGGCGCGAGCATGGGCGAAGCGGGGCGACCGTAGGGGAGCGCTGCCCGAGCGCGACCAACCCAGCCCCTTCCCCGGAGGGGAAGGTGTCACGGCAGTTGCCGTGACGGATAGGGGGAACCCCGCATGCTCCGCGTCGCGGCGCGCCTGTCGCGCGCCGTGACCCCCGCAAGCCCGGCTCGTCCTCCGCGAGCCGGGCCTTCGTGCAAGTCGCAGAAGGCTCCACGCGCATTCAGCGTGACCGAAGGCACGCAACTCAATCGCGAGCCGGGTGTGGGCACTGCCCACCCTTCCCCGGAGGGGAAGGTGTCACGGCAGTTGCCGTGACGGATAGGGGGAACCCCGCATGCTCCGCGTCGCGGCGCACCCGTTGTGCGCCGTGACCCCCGC
>JAXEEE010000037.1:0-10275 GCA_034104265.1 Eubacteriales bacterium
CGTTCGCAAAGATTTCCGAGATGGGCATCCGCTACAGCGCGCTGCCGGGGCACACCACGGAGATCGCCGCCGCGCTTAACGATGTGCTCTCCGAAAAGTGGGCGGATCTGCGCGGCGTGAAGATCGTGTCCTTTGGCATAAACTCCGTCAAAGCCTCTGAAAAGGACGAGGCGATGATCAAGGGGCTTCAGAAGAACGCCGTTTTCCGCAACGCGAACATGGCGGCGGCGCACCTGGTGGGCGCGCAGGCGCAGGCCATGGATTGGGGCGCGATTGACACGCTGCCGGAGATCGTCGGTCTGGCGCTGCACACGGACGGGCATGTAGGTTACTACGTCGGTAACGGCTATGCCGTGGAATGGCGCGGCTTTAGCTATGGCTGTGTGCGCACGAAGGTGAAGGATCGCAAGTGGAAGTACTGGTACAAGCTGCCCTTTATCCAGTACAGGGAAGCTGCCGCTGAAAACACCGCACCGGAAATTGCGCTTGGGAGCCGTCTGCTGAAGCGCGGCATGGTGGGTTCCGATGTAAAGGCACTGCAGGAGCTGCTGATGTAGTTGGGATATGCGCTGCCCAAGTATGGAGCTGATTCTGAGTTTGGTGCGGAAACGGAGAAAGCTCTTCTGGCGTTCCAAAAGAAAGCCGGTCTGGAAGCGGACGGCAAGTACGGCGACAAGACCCATGCGGCGCTGATGGATGCTGTTGCGGATGATGACGGGCAGCCCGACGCGCCGGAGCAGCCCGCGCCTGAAGAACTCGCGCCTGTTGGCACGACGGTGGTGATCGTATCCGAGGGCGGCAAGGTCAACGTCCGCATGGGCAATGGTACGCAGTACAGCCGCATTTCTGCTGTCGCGCCGGGCACCACGTTTGACTATGTGGCATCCGCCGCCAATGGCTGGCACGCCGTTGTGATTGGCGCGAAGGTTGGTTGGGTATCGGGCAACTACTCGAAGGTGATTGGATGAAAGCGGAACGGTTTGAACGGGAAAAGCGCTATCAGGTGATGATGGCTATCTGTCGGAACATGCTCAGGCAGGGCGTGCTTTCCGAGGCGGATTTTGCCGCTGCCGACCAATTCCTGCGGGAAAAGTACCAGCCTGTTTTCATCGACTGCTGATCCGAATTAACTTGCTATTCTCCGCGATCAGAGGTAATATGCCAGCTACCCAAGGAGGTGAATTGCGTGGAAAAGACCATACGCAAGATTGAATCCCGCTTGCCAACCCTGCCGGTGCAGCAGTGTGTGGCGGCGTATGCCCGCGTTTCCAGCGGCAAGGACGCCATGCTGCACTCTCTGTCGGCGCAGGTCAGCTATTACAGCAACCTCATTCAGCGCAATCCCGAATGGCGCTATGCTGGCGTGTATGTAGACGAGGCACTGACCGGCACCAAGGATAATCGCAAGAGATTTCAGAGGATGCTGGCAGATTGCCGCGCGGGGAAAATCGACAGGATCATCACCAAATCCATCAGCAGGTTTGCGCGAAATACGGTTACGCTGCTGGAAACGGTGCGCGAGCTGAAAACGTTGGGAGTGGACGTTTACTTCGAGGAACAGAACATACACTCCATGAGCGGGGATGGCGAGCTGATGCTTTCCATCCTCGCTTCTTTTGCGCAGGAAGAGAGCC
The DNA here is from genome assembly GCA_034104265.1 of Eubacteriales bacterium. Taxonomy (GTDB): domain Bacteria; phylum Bacillota; class Clostridia; order Christensenellales; family Aristaeellaceae; genus UBA11524. The sequence continues at coordinate 1,635 of JAXEEE010000037.1, forward strand.
TCAGCGTTTCGGAAAACTGCAAGTGGCGCATCCGCAAACAGTTTGAATTGGGTGAACCGGCTACTTGGCGCTTCATGTACGGGTATCGTATCCGCAAGGGCGTCATTACTATCCATGAGGAAGAGGCAGCCGTCGTTCGCTGGGTCTTTGAGTCTTACCTTGATGGCGTGGGCATCGCGCAGGTTTCGCGCATCATGCGTGAAACGCAAGTTCCAAGCTGTCGCGGAGGCATGTGGTCGCCCAAGCGTGTTTTGGATATGCTCAAGAATGAAAAGTATGCCGGAAATGCCTTGCTTCAAAAGCGTTATGTGGCAGACCATCTCACGAAACTTGAAAAGAACAATCACGGTGAGTTGCCGAAATACTATGCGGAAGGGACACACCCTGCCATTGTGCCTCCGGAGACATTTCTGAGGGTGCAGAAACAAATGGAGCAGAATCGCCTGCGGAACGGTATCGCAAAGGATGCGCCGAGGTACAGCGCCTTTACGGGGATGCTGATCTGCGAAAACTGCGGAAAGAGGTATCATCGGAAGGTCAGCTGCACAGAGATCGCATGGAATTGCGCCACCTATCTGAAGCTGGGGAAAAAGGCTTGCCATGCTAAGCAAATCCCGGAGGATGCGTCCTCCATCGCGCCGGTTTCATCCACGATTTCCAGCTCCAGCAGCGCAGCCACAGCGTCCACCAGCCCGGAGCCGCATAGCCCCACCGGCTTTCTGTCCCCTATGGTGTGGATGCGCAATGCTCCGTTCTCTGCACGCACCCTGTCAATGGCCCCGGGAATGCTGCCGCAGCCGCAGCTGATGCCCGCGCCCTCAAAGGCCGGGCCTGCCGCGGTGGAAGCGACGTACAGCCGCCCCCCGTGCCACAGGGCAATCTCGCCATTGGTGCCGATGTCGCACAGCAGCGCTGTTTCCGGCTTCTCCAGCATACCGCTGGCCAGCAGGGCGCAGGTTGTATCCGCACCCACAAAGGCATGCAGACAGTGGGGAAGATAGCAGCGTTTGCCAAGCAGAGCGTATTCATTGCCGAAGGTACAATCCGCCTCAAAGGGAGCGCGGGATAAACAGGCAGGATTCCGTCCGGTCAGCAGATACAGCATGGTGGTGTTGCCGGTTATCACCAGGGAGGCTGTATCCTCCGGCGGAACGTCCGCCTGCGCACAGGCGGTGCGCAGCAGCGTTTGAATGGCGTTCCCGATGGATGCCTGCAAACCGGCCAGCTGCCCCTTCATGGCTGCATCCATCCGTCCGATCACATCGGCGGCCACGGCGGTCTGCGGGTTCAGCATGGTGGAGACCGCCAGACATGTGCCGGTCTGCAGATGGTACAGCCGCAGGGCCAGGGTGGTCGTGCCGATATCCACCGCTGCGCCCAACTGCCCCGGCATGGGCCGCACCGGCGTGCGTACCGCGCCGGATCCAGCCTCAATCTGCTCCATGGGCAAGGCGTCGGGCAGAATCACCGCTGCATCACCATGAATCACCGCCTGGCAGGAAAGCCGCGTACCGCAGCGCTTCTCTGCCTCATTCGGCGCGGAGACGTCCCCCTCCAGCAGCACGGCGCACTTACCGCACATGCCGCGCCCTCCGCACGGATGCGCCACAGCCTGCCCGGCACGCTCCAGCAGCACGGACAGCCTTTGGGCGTCGCAAAAAGCCACAGCAACCGTCTGTGGCCCGCGATGGATGGTCAGCCGGGGCATCCAATCCCTCCTCAGAAAAGCACAATGCCGAAAAAGGTCACGGTGTTCTGGCCGTTGATGTACTTCAGGTCCGTTGGCCTGGTGGTGTTGTAGACGTCAATGCCGTAGCCCTCCATGGGGGGCAGGGCCCTGTCCGGATGGCGGCAGGGCTGGTTGTCCATTTTGGCGCAGCGCCCGCACAGATGACAGCCGCCGCAGGACAGGTGCAGGCAGCCCGGCAGCAGCGGCCTGACGGCGTCGTTCACCGTCTGACTCACCCGGGCGTGACGCACGCTGGCCTCGCCCATGCCCTCGATATCGAAGCTGTCCTCAATGGTGTGGATGGTCTGATACAGCAGGCCATGGCCGTAGCCCTTCAGCCGCGCCGTCAGCACGTCGATTTCGCCGATGTCCGGCGGACACATCCAGCACCTGCCGTACATGCCGCAGGCATTGTCGGCGCAGATATCCCGGAAAACGGAGGACAACACAATGTCCTCCGCCCGAATCACGGCCGCTTTCGCCGCTCCGGCAGCAAGCGCCAGCGAAATCAGATCCTCATGATGACACATGGATGATGCCGTCCTCCCGTTATCAGCCCCTGACCGCCGCAAAGAAGGCCTGGATGTTCTCCCATTTGGCATGGGCGGGAATGTCGCAGCCGGAGGAAGGCACAAAGTTCGGATATTGACCGCACTGCGCCATCAGGCTGCGGGTGGCGGCGGTGATGGATGCCGCCGTGCCGCCTGCAAACTCACCGGCGGGGTCGATATTGCCCATGACCAGCACATCCGCCGGGGTACGCGCCAGAATATCCGCCATGTCCACCGCGTTGCCAAAATGATAGCCCGCCGCGCCCAGGGCATAGATACCCTCCAGCATCCGGGACACGGCATTGCCGCAGTTGTGATAAAGCACGGCGAAGCCCTCGTCCTGCAGCGCGTCGATCACGCGCTTCACATAGGGCATGGAGAACTCCTCCGCCATGTCGGGGCTGAGAATGCCCGCCAGGGGCTCTGCCATCATGATGCCGTCAGCCCCCGCGTCCTTCATGGCCCGGCCATAGCGGATCAGGTACTGGGTCGCCTTGTCCAGCACGGTGTACACTGTCTCCGGCTCGTCGTAGCACAGGTACATGATTTCCGTCACATCGCACAGGCGTCCGGCCAGGGAATAGGGGCCGATCATGCCCGCGATGACAGGCTTGTCGGTGATGTGCTGCTTCGCCGTGCGGACAGCCTCCACGCAGAGCATGGCGCGGCCCGCTGTAAGGTCGGGGACGGCGAGGGCTTCGGCCTCATCCTCGTCAGAGACCAGCTGGCCCACGATGGCGGGCACCTCATGCTCGGAGAAGCGCACCTGCGCGCCGAAGGCCTCTGCTTCTACGGAGAGATCCATCAGGCTCAGGGCAGCCAGGGTGTCGGTTTCCCGGGCGATGGTTTCCATGGCCCGGGCCTGCAGCCCGGCGGACTTCACCAGGCTTTCCACGCTGACGCCCAGCTTCTGCGCAGCGGGGAAGGAAAGAATGGGCAGCGCCCGCTTGTGCTCCGGACGGGCTGCATCCCACAGCAGCTTGCGGATATCCATGGCATGTCCTCCCTGTCAGCAGGCAACGCAGAGCTTCACGGCGGCTTCGGCGGCGGAGGCCGCGTCGGCGGTGTACACATCCGCGCCAATCTGCGCGCGGAATGCATCGGTCACGGGCGCGCCGCCGATCATGATCTTCACCTGATCGCGGATGCCCGCCGCCTCCACGGCCTTGACCACATCGGCCATGACAGGCATGGTGGTGGTCAGCAGCGCGGAGCAGCAGATCACCTGGCAACCCTGCTCCCTGGCGGTGGTCACAAAGGTTTCAGGGGCCACGTCGGTGCCCAGGTCAATGACCTCCAGTCCCTTGCCCTCCATCATCATCCTGAACAGGTTCTTGCCGATGTCGTGCAGGTCGCCCTGCACCGTGCCGATGCACACCCTGCCGGAGGCCTTCACGCCGTCGGCAGCCAGCAGGGGCTTGAGCAGCGCCGCGCCCATGTTCATGGCGCGGGCGGCCACCAGCACCTCGGGGACAAACACTTCATTATTGCGGAACTTCTCGCCGACGATGTTCATCCCGGCGATCAGGCCTTTTTCAAGGATGTCCTGCGCAGGAATACCGGCGTCGATGGCCTCCTGCACCAGCTGCCTGACGAGCTTGGCCTTGCCCTTTTGAAGGTTCTCGGAAATCTGGTTCAGCATGGTTTTCTTCCTCCTCTGGTATCGTTGGTATGGTATCAATCGGTTTGCACACATATGGGCCTGCCGTCTGCGGCAGTATGTCTCTCATCGCTGTTGATTGTATCATAACATAGCGCAGGAGGCTTGTAAACGTAAAGATGCAAGAATCCCGGGCCTTTTCTCGCCGTCATACTGTACAGCCTCTGCAGCCCTGTGGTATCATGCCTGCAGCAGGAGGAGCCGTGATACCAGCCCCCTCCGTTCCGCCGTTGTGCCGGGAGGAGACCCGGCTGCAAGCCATATTCAGAGGAGGAAACGGCCCATGAACAATCGCGAACGCGCCATGAACATTCTTCACTACCGGCCGGCCGATCGCATGCCCGCGGTTCACTTTGGCTACTGGCAGGAGCTGCTGGACGAGTGGGTTGCCCAGGGCAAGATTCCCGCCGACCTGGCCGTGGACTTCCATGATGGCGGCGAGAAGGATCAGGCGCTGGACAAGCTGATCGGCTGGGATTTCAACTGGAGCTGCACCCGTGGCGTGAATATGGGGCTGTCCCCCGCCTTTGAGTGGAAGGTGCTGGAGGAGCTGCCCGACGGCACCCAGCGCATCCAGAGCAGCACCGGCCTGATTGAGCGCATCAAGCCCAGCACCACCTCCATCCCCTCCGAGGACAACTATCAGCTCAAGGACCGCGAAGCCTTTGAGCAGCTGTATCTGCCCAAAATGCAGTTCTTCCCCGAGCGCGTGAACGAGGCATACTTCCGCACCTTCAACCAGACCCGTTCCATGGAGCGTCCCATCGGCCTGAGCCTGGGCAGCGTGCTGGGGGATATCCGCAACATGACCTCCGTGGTGGGCATGAGCTACCTGATGTACGATGAGGACGAGGAGCTCTTCGCGGACATCATCGACACCTATGCCGACATGCAGTACCGGTGCGTGGAAGCCGTGCTGGCCACCGGCGCGAAGTTTGACTTCGGCCATTACTGGGAGGACATCTGCTTCCGAAATGGGCCGCTGCTCTCGCCTGCGCTGTTTGATGAGCTCTGTGCCCGCCATTACAAGCGCCGCAATGACCTGTGCAGGCGCTATGGCATCGACATCATCTCCCTGGACTGCGACGGCGTTACCGAGAAGCTGCTGCAAACCTGGTTTGACAACGGCGTGAACGTGATGTTCCCCATTGAGATCGGCGTTTGGGGCGATCAGTTCGAGGCGGCCCGCAAGCGCTATGGCAAAGGTATGCTGGGCGTGGGCGGCATGGACAAGACGGCCCTGCGCAAGGACAAGGCCGCTGTGGACGCGGAGCTCACGCGTTTGCGCCGCCTGATTGACCTGGGGGCTTCATTCCCTGCCCGGATCACCGGCTGATGCCCGGCACCAAGTTCGAGCTGGTGCAGTATTACGCCGAGGAAATCAAGAAAATCCGGCTGTAAGCCGAGCAGGCGGCATGCAGCCCATCCTCCAGCGTCAAAAGCAAAAGTGAAGGCGAACCGGTTTGAACATCAGCCGGTTCGCCTTCATCTTTGGCGCGAAAAACGCCGGGCGGCGATGAGGGCTGCGGTTACGCCCTGGCCGCCTCAAACATGGCGCGAATGTTCGCCGGGGGGATGTCGGGCAGGACGGCCTCATGGCTGGGGGAGAGAATCAGCCCCGTGGGGAAGAGCGTCCGCAGCTGGCGCACACGCTCCCGCACGTCCTCCGGCGTGCCGTGGACCAGCAGCTGCTGGGTATCCACGCCGCCGCAGAAGGACACCTGCCCGCCGAAGCGCGCCTGGAGGGATTCCGCGTCCATCCCTGCCGCCAGGGCCTGAATCGGATGGATGGCATCCACCCCTGCGTCAATCAGGTCGGGAATGATCGCGTCAATCGACCCGCAGGAATGGTAGATGACCTTTAGCCCGTGGGCGTGGGCCTGGGCCACCAGCTCCCTGCAGCCGGGAATCACGAAGCGGCGCACCAGCTCCGGGGAGAGCATCATGCCGCGCTGGCTGCCCATGTCGTTGCCGATGAGCACCGCGTGAATCTTGCCCGCTGTCGCCCGGTAGAACAGCTCGTTGGCCTCCAGATAAAAGTCAAGGATCTTCCGGTTGACTGCCTCGACCAGCTCCGGATTGACCAGCATGTTGATCAGCGCCGTCTCCATGCCAAAGGCCGCGCAGGTATCCTGAAAATGCGCCGACCACATGACGCCGACCACCGCGCTCCCCTCGGGAATGTCGTCTAACATGTGCCCGCACTCTTCCAGGTGCATGCCTTCCTTCGGGTCGGGCCACTGGAAGAAGTCCAGGTCCTCCAGCTCCTCCGCATCCTTGAAGCAGCCGTCGGCCGTCAGGGTGCGGTTGCGGGCATCCACCTCGCCCTTGCCGTACCAGTCGAAAGCGGCGTAAATCGCCTTGGCCTCCGGGGTGTGGTAGGGGGGCTCCACAGCGTAGATGTCTTCACCTACCGCTTGCTTCAACGCATGCAGGCTGCTGACACCGTATTCCCTGAACAGTCCCGGCAGCGATGCGGGATCCGGCATCCCAAGCCAGGTGGCGGGATGGTCAACCTCCCGCCGCTCAATCGTGGCATAAAAACGTTCCAGGCTATTCATGATGCGCTCTCCTTTTCACGGTATGATGACCAGGTCTGCATGAGAAATCAACGTTTTGGCTGCAGGTACACACAGGGCTTGATATGATTGGTAGCATACCATAAGATACAAGAAAACGCAATGGCGTCCTGCCGGGCGGGATCCGTGATGTTTCTTTTGCCATTCCGGTGCATGTGCGGTATAATCAAATAAGCATCCTGGCCCTATGCTGCCGCCAAACCGCCTGAAGGGAGACTCCGCCCATGCTTCATCCCGGACTATACGAGCAGGTTATCAACCGCGCGCTGAACGGCGAATTGTCCGGGATTCCGGAAGCACGCAAGGCCGTTGCGCCCATCGACCAGGTCGAGGCTTCCAGGGTTCTCGCACAATACCTTGCGGACGTGGTGCAGAAGGCGCTGGACAATGTACTGGACAACGACGGTATGCTTGCCTCGCAGGTGGAGCTGACGAATCAGATCGTGAGCCTCATTCAGAGCGCAACGCAGGAGAGCGACTTCGCCGCCATGAGTGTCGATCAGCGGGCAGAGCAGCTGCTGGCGCTGCTTCGGGAAAACGACCCCAGTCTGGCTGTAGGAAGAACTGCGGCGGATATGAAGCGCCCCGAAACCTCCATCGCGCAAAGCTCCCTGTTCACCGGCGCGGTTCACGAGCCGCAGATGGTCACCGAGTTGAAGAAGGAGATCGTCTCCGCCGATCGGATTGACATGCTGGTATCCTTCATTGACACCGGCTTTACCACGGCCTATGTCGGCTCCTCCAACCTGTCCAATGCCGCGATTGCCAGCGGGCTGGAATGGAATGTCAAGGTGACGAGAAAGGATCTGCAGGAGACCATCGACAAGATTGCCGCGACCTTTGAAAGCTACTGGAACGCTGCCGAGTTTGAGTACGATTCCGAGGATCAGCGGGAACGCCCCGCCCGCGTGCTGAAGGCCGAGAAGTACTTCGACCGCAACGGGGCGGAGCTGTACACGATGGACGCCCTACGCCTCAAGTCGGACAAGGACTATTCGCCCACGACCATGTACAATGACTATTCCATCAGCGAAAGCCTGTTCCACTGGCAGAGCCAGAGCACAACGGCGGAGCAATCGCCCACCGGCCAGCGCTGCATCCATCACCGGGAACGCGGCAGCCGCCCCATGAATGTCACCCGGAAGCTGGATCGACCGATCCCGGCGAAGTTCCTGAAAAAGACCAACAAGCTGATTGCGGGGTGATTCGCATGCATATGAACACTAAGCCCGCGAAGTCCATGCAAGGTATCGCGACGTATCATCTCCCCGGCCTGTTCGAGTTCACCGACCTGTACCGCGTGTTCCTGCCGCTGTACCGTGCGCACAGGGAATGGTTCTACGACTGGTGCGAGATCGGCTCCATCTACGGCGCGCCCGCGGACTGCATCTGGGGCGGCGGGCGTGTCGGCGCGGAGGACTGCGATCCGCAGGCGGCGCTGGCGCTGACGCGGGCATACGGCATCTCTGCGCGGCTGACGTTCAGCAATTCGCTTCTGCGGGAGGAGCACCTCGCGGACAGGCGGTGCAACGCCCTTTGCCGGATGCTTGAAGTCAGCGGTGAGCCGCAGAACGGCGTGATCGTCCATTCGGAGCTGCTGACGGACTACCTCCGGCACACGTATCCGGGGCTGTACCTCGTGTCCTCCACCACCAAGGTGCTGACGGACTTCGGGCAGCTTACGCGCGAGCTGGAACGCGAGACGTTCCGCTACGTCGTGCCGGATTTCCGCCTGAACAAGGCGTTTGACAAGCTGGACGCGCTGCCTGATCCGCTCAAGGCGAAGGTGGAATTCCTGTGCAACGAATGCTGCTGGTTCGGCTGCCGGGACAGGAAGGAGTGCTACGAGGCCGTCAGCCGGAAGATTCTGGGCGAGGACGGTGCGGAGCACCGCTGCGCCGCGCCGGACGCCGGCGAGGGCTATCGCTTCTCCAAGGCCATGGAAAACCCCGGCTTCATCGGCATCGGCGACATCGTGCATACCTACCTGCCCATGGGCTTTACCCAGTTCAAGATCGAGGGGCGCAGCCTGGGCAGCGCGCTGATTCTGGAATTCCTGCTGGATTACATGACGAAGCCGGAGCATCAGCTGAAGGTGCGGGAGGAGATCTATTTGGGCAAT
>JAXEEE010000038.1:0-7541 GCA_034104265.1 Eubacteriales bacterium
CAATATTCCCCACTGCTGCCTCCCGTAGGAGTTTGGGCCGTGTCTCAGTCCCAATGTGGCCGATCACCCTCTCAGGTCGGCTACTGATCGTCGACTTGGTAGGCCGTTACCCCACCAACTATCTAATCAGACGCGAGCCCACCCTTTACCGAAAATCTTTGACCCCTAAGGGATGCCCCTCTGTGGTCTCATGCGGTATTAGTACACCTTTCGGTGTGTTATTCCCCAGTAAAGGAGAGGTTGCTCACGCGTTACTCACCCGTCCGCCGCTAAAACAGTTTCTGTGCAAGCACTTCCACTGTCTCCGCTCGACTTGCATGTGTTAGGCACGCCGCCAGCGTTCGTCCTGAGCCAGGATCAAACTCTTGCGTTTAATCCTTTATCGTCTCACCGGTCTCCCGGCTCGATCTCTACTCATTCGGAATTACTGTCTTTCCTTTGCGTTGTTGTTTCTGTATCGTTTTCAAGGTTCGGTGCTGGCCGCTCTCGCGAGTCAGCTTGGATATAATATCACCTGTCTGAGGTTTTGTCAACACCTTTTTGCAAACTTTTTTCGGGAAATTTGATTCTTTTTCAAAGTATGAACGACATGTCGGCAATGCTTGCCATCGTTCGAGTCATTTCATTTCATTCGTGTGCTGTACGTGATTATTGTTCGCCAGTGTGGCAAGCCGCTGTGCTTCCGCCATGGCAGAAGGCATCAGCAGCTCCCTTACCTGCTGCAGGATCGCCTCTTCCACACGGCCCTTCGTCCGTGCCATGGCTTTCTCCGCAGCGGGACGCGAGATGTAGCACAGCTGTGCCAGCACTTCCGCGCTGCGGCAGGCAGCGGCACGAATCACCGCCTCCGGGCAAAGCAGGTGCGAAGCGAAGCAATCCGCCTCCGCTTCCGCCGCAGGGCCCGTGTCCTGGTGCCGCAGCACAATGTGTCCCAGCTCATGGGCCAGGGTAAAATTCAGCCGGGCAGGGTTTCCGCCGGTGCGGTAGCAGACCACGTAGCGCTCCCGGCCACCGTGCATCTCCCGGAAGGTGAAGGCATCCGCGCCGCCGGACAGCCGGTCCAGCTCGTCATCGTCCAGATTCAGCACATCCGCCGCCTGATCAAAGGTGCACAGATAGGTATCCCGGCAGCGGCGGAGCATCTCCAGCGGACGCACGGGCAGGCTGTCCACCTGCAGGCGCAGCAGCACCCTGCAGGCTGCTGTGGCCGCCCGGTCATAGTCAGGCTGATGGCTCACTTCCCCTCCTCCTCCCCGAAGGCGTGGCGGAACAGCGCTCGGCCCACGGCAATCAGCTTCTCCTGCTCCTCCGGGGTCATCTGGCGCAGGGCGCGGGTCAGGACGGTCACGTTGCTCTCCGGTGCGGGATGGTCGCACAGCTCGTCCAGGGACACGCCGAAAACATCCGCCATTCTTTGCAGGATTTTCGTGTTGGGTTCGGACTGGCCCCGCTCCCACTTCTGCACCGCGCTGGTGGACACCTCCAACGCATCCGCCAGCGCCTGCTGGGTCAAGCCGCGCTTCATGCGGAGACGCCGCATCTGTTCTGCGAACATGTGTTTTTCACCTCTTCCTTAGTATACGCCTGATTTTCCGTCATTGCAAGCTTATTTCACGCTTGACAATTACTTTTTTACGTGTTATGATGCCATTGCAAGAACATACGTTCTCTTATTGGGAGGGTGATGCATATGAATACCGTACAGGCGCTGAAGCGCTTCCGTTCGCTGACGATTGAACTGACCGCCCTGGAGCAGCAGCTGCGCCAGGTTGAGCGTACGGGGCGGCCCAGCGGGGTAATGACCCAGCGCTATGATACGGTGCGGGGCACCAACGATCCCACCAGCGCGGCCATTCAGCTGGCGGAAGGGCTGGAGACCCTTGCCCGGCGCAAGCGTGAGGAGCTTGCCCTGCTCCGTCCGCAGGTGAAGGAGGCCCTTGCGCAGGTTGGGGACTTCCGGCTGATGGTGGTGCTGCAGCGTTATTATCTGGCGGGAGAGACGGATGAGCAGGCTGCCGAGGCTGTGCATCTCAGCGACCGGTATGTCTGCCGGATGCGCAATGCCTTCCTGCGCAGCCTGGGCCGCACATCCGGTGCACAGTAACTGCACACTCATGACACAAAGAAGCACATGCATTGCATTGTCAGTGCACACCCTTCCGTGATAAAGTGGTATTGCGGCAAGAGGGAACAGGAACCCCACACCGCCATGCGTCCGGCTGACCGGGCGCATTTTTCATACCTGAAAGGAGGAAGGACATGTCCACCAACACCCGCGACCAGCCCGACATCGCTACCCCCGAGGAGGTGCTGGTCACCATCACGCAGATCATGCGCGGCACCATGACCGAAACCGCTACCCGCAAGGGCGCCGGGGGCGAGGAATCCGTCCAGCTGCCGCCCAAGGTATCCGAGCGCAGCCGCGCGGCGGAGCTGCTGGGCAAGCGCTACGGCCTGTTCACCGAAAAGGAGGCGGAAAGCCAGCCCAAGGAGGAAATCGCCGCGCTGATCGGTCAGGCGCTGGCGGAAATGAAGGCGGAGAAGCGTGGATCATGAGGCGCTGTCCCTTCTGATGCATCAGCCGGCCCGGGTGGCCCGCTGGTGCGGCGCGGACAGGCTGCGGGACGAGCCCCACGGCCGGTGGATCCGGCAGATGCTCCTGGGGGACAAGGACATGACGCTGCTGGCCCATCGCGGCAGCTTCAAGACCACCTGCCTGTGCTACGCCATCGCCATCGGGCTGATGGTGTACCCGGAGCGGAACATGATCTTCCTGCGCAAGACGGACAGCGACGTGACCGAGGTGCTCCGGCAGGTGAAAGCCATCCTCCGCACCGACGCCATGCAGACCCTGTCCGCCAGGATATGGGGCCAGCCCGTCCGCCTTCTGCGCACCGACCAGTTCACCCTGACCACCGATGTGTACTGCGCCCGCAGGGGCGCGGCCCAGCTGCTTGGACAGGGCATCCGGGGCAGCCTCACCGGCAAGCACGCCGACCTGATCTTCACCGACGACATCGTCAACCTGCAGGATCGCCTCAGCCCCATGGAGCGGGCCTACACCTGCAGCGTCTACCGGGAGCTGCAAAACATCCGCAACCCCGGCGGGCGGATCATCAACGCCGGCACCCCCTGGCACCGGGACGATGCCATCAGCCTCATGCCCAACCCCCAGCGCTGGGACTACCGCCGCACCCATCTGCTCAGCCGCAGCCAGATCAGCGCCCTGCGCCGCGCCATGCCGCCCTCCCTCTTCGCCGCCAATTATGAATTGAAGCACATGGCGGCGGAGGACGCGCTCTTCACCGGGGAGCCCGCCTGGGCGGAGGATGCGCGCTGCCTGCAGGGAGGCGTCGCTCACCTGGACGCGGCCTACGGCGGCAGCGACTGCACCGCGTTGACCTGCGGCCGCCGGGACGGCGACAGGGTCTACCTGTACGGGCGGCTGTGGCATGGTCACGTGGACAGCGTGCTGGAGGAGATCCTTGCGCTGTGCAGGGAGCTGGGTTGCTCCCCCATCCATGTGGAGACCAACGGTGACAAAGGCTACCTGGCGCGGGAAATCCGCAGCCGGGGCTTTCCGGTGCGGTGCTATCAGGAGCGGGCGGAGAAGCACAACAAGATTGCCACCTTCCTGTACAAGTGGTGGCCCAGCGTGCTGTTCGTGCCGGGGACGGACGAAGGCTACATCCGGCAGATCCAGGACTACGGCCCCGGCGCGGCCCACGATGACGCGCCGGATTCCGCCGCGTGCCTGCTGCGCCTGCTGGACCGTCCCGCGCTTGTCTGACCCGGCGTCCTTTCCCCCAGCCGCCCGCACCCCACTGCGGAAGGCTTTTCTGTCACCAGCCCTCTCCGGCGCAGCCTGCGGGGGGATTCACCGTCCCGGTCTCCGCGCCGCGTCGCGATGAACCCCGCGCTCCTGATTCCGCCGCCCGGGGAGGCGCATGACGCGCTGCGGCTGCTGCCTTTGGGGGCGGCAGCCATTTTTCATCCCATGAAAGGAGGTATTCCCGTGTATTTGGACGTTACCTGGCAGGACTGGTGCGCCGCCGCCGACCGGGACGCGCTGATGCTGGAGGCCATCGACCGCTACAAGGCCTCGGGCTTCTTCCGCCACGCGCTGGAGGCCAGCAGCTACTTCCGGGGCGAGAACACCGCCGTAGGCCGCAAGACCGTCCTGCGGGCCCGCAAGATCGAGACCCGCGATGCATCCGGCCGCAAGCACATCCGCTCCGGCACCGAGGACGTGGTGGGCAACCGCATCGGCAGCAGCTTCCTGTTCCGCTTCGTGACCCAGCAGAACCAGTTCCTGCTGGCCAACGGCTGCGTGCTGGAGGACGCCGAGGCCCGGCAGCTGCTTGGCCCCGCCTTCGACCATCAGCTGGAGATGCTGGGCGAGCGCGCGCTGCTCCACGGGGTCAGCTGGGGCTTCTGGAACGTGGATCACCTGGAGGTCATCGAAGCCGCAAGGGATCCGCTGTCCGGCTTCCTGCCGCTGATGGACGAAATGACCGGCGCGGTGCGGGCGGGCATCCAGTTCTGGCAGCTGCCCGGCAGCCGCCCCATGTACATCCGCCTGTTCGAGGAGGACGGCGTGACCATCCTCCATCGGGAGGGCAAGGCCCTGTCCATGGTCGAGCCCAAGCGGGCCTACATCATGACCGTTCGCTCCGACGCCCTGGGGGACGAGGTGCTCTCCATGGAGAACTACACTTCCCTGCCCGTGCTGCCCCTGTGGGCCAACAGCGAGCACCAGTCGGAGTTCACCCCCGCCATCAAGGCCAAGATCGACGCCTACGACAACATTCTCTCCGACTTCGCGGACAACCTGGACCGGGCCAACGACGTGTACTGGGTACTGAACAACTTCGGCGGCACCACCGAGGACATCGCCCGGATGCTGGAGGAGATCAACCGCATCAAGGCCGTGGCGAACCTCTCCGACGGCACCGGGGCCTCCGCCACCGCCGAGCCCCACACCATCGAGGTGCCCTACGCCGCCCGGGAGACCGCCCTGCGCCTGCTGGAGAAGGCCCTCTACCGGGACTTCATGGCCCTCGACATGGACGCGCTCACCGGGGGCAGCCTGACCAACGTGGCCATCCGGGCAGCCACCTCCTCCCTGCACCTGAAGGCCGACCGCTACGAATGGCAGGTGTTCCGCTTCGTACAGTCGCTTCTGCACCTGCTGGGGGTGGATACGGAGGCCATCCGCTTCCCCCGCCAGTGCATTGCCAACGAGTCCGAGACGGTGGCGGACATCTACCGCATGCGCCAGGACATCGACCGCCGCACGGCCCTGAAGCTGAACCCCTACATTCAGCCTGAGGAGATCGATCCGCTGCTGGCCAAGGAGCCTGACCCATGCTGATCAGCCATGCCGCGGAGATCACCGCGCGCCTTGAGCGCAATGCCGCCTCCGCCCTGGACAGCGCAGGACGGACTGCCTCCGCGCTTGTCCGGGAGCAGCTGCAGTCCGGCTACGGCGCGCCCGTGAGGGATACCGGCGCGCTGATGGACAGCATCGCCCACGCCGTGGAGGGGGACACGGTGCGCATTGGCTCAGCCCTGCCCTACGCAGCCCTCGTCCACGACGGCACGTCCCGCATGTCCGGCAGGCCCTTCCTTGCCGACGGCATTCTTGGCGGGGCGGAGGACATCGCCCTTGCCATGGCGGAGGCCCTGGGGCAGGGGCTGTAACCCCATTCCCTATCGCAACCGGGAGGCGCGAGGAACCGCGTCTCCCTTTTGCATACCCGCGCAAAGGAACCTGCGCGGCAGGCCGAAGGAAACCGGCCCATTGCCATACAGAAAGGAGCAATACTCATGGCACTCACCCGAAGCCTGCTCAGGGAGCTGAACCTGGAGGACAGCGTCATTGAGCAGATCATTCAGGCCCACAGCGAGACGGTGACCGCCCTGAAGGCGGAGATTGACGCCGCCCGCACGGACGCATCCGCCCTGGCGGAGGTGACCGCTGAGCGCGACATGCTGCTGGAGCAGATCGCCCTGCCGTCCGCCCAGCAGGCGGACGCGCAGCAGCTTCAGGCGGAATTCGACGCCTGGAAGGCCCGGGAGCAGCAGAGCCTCACCGATGCGCAGAAGCAGCAGCTCATCCGCCAGGCCCTGCTGGACGCCGGGGCCAATGAGAAGGCGGTAGCCCTCTTGGCCCGGGAGATCGACCCGGAGAGCCTGGTGATCACCGGCGGCGCGCTGCAGAACGCAGAAGAGATCATCGCGCCCGTCCGGGAGAAGTACGCGGCTTTCTTCGCAAAGCCTGTGCGCCTGCCCGCCTCGGTCATCCAGCCCCCGGCCAGCCTGCACGGCGCACTGACCCGTCAGGACGTGGCCGCCATGTCCGCCGAGGAGATCAACGCCAACTGGGACGCTGTGCGCGCCGTGCTGGCCCGCGCCTGATTCCACCCATCCCATCCACCCTTCCACTGACGAAAGGAGAACATGATTATGGCGATTACTTCCTTCATTCCCAAGGTCTGGTCCGCCCGTCTGCAGGAGAATCTGCACAAGGCGCTGGTGTTCGGCGCGCTGTGCAACCGCAATTACGAGGGCGACATTGCCCAGTGGGGCGACACGGTGCACATCAACAACCTGGCGGACATCACCGTCAAGGCCTACACCCCCTACACCGACATCGACGATCCCCAGCAGCTCTCCGGCACGGACACCACCCTGACCATCGACCACGGCGCGTACTACAACTTCTACATCAACGATGTGGACGCCGCCCAGGCCAGCGCGGATCTGATGGACGCGGCCATGCGCAACGCTGCCTGGAAGCTGGCGGAGGACACGGAGCAGTACATTCTGGGCGTGATCCGCGCCGGTGCGGGCACGACCAAGCAGGGTGCGATTCCCGCGGAAGGCGTGTACGGTCTGATTGTCTCCATCAAGACGGCGCTGGACGGCAAGAACGTTCCCCGCGCCGGCCGCAAGCTGATCGTGCCCTCCTCCGTGGAGGCGCAGCTGCTGATGGACAACCGCTTCGTCACGGGCAACGGCGCCATGTCCGACGCGCGTCTGGCGGAGGGCTCCATTGCCCGGGCCGCAGGCTTCGATATTTACATCAGCAACGATCTGAACAACGAGATCATTGCCATGACCCCCGACGGCGTGACCTTCGCCCAGCAGATCACGAAGATCGAGGCTTACCGCCGTGAGAAGGGCTTTGATGATGGCGTAAAGGGTCTGTCCCTGTGCGGCGCCAAGGTGGTCATGCCCGACTGCGTGTACATTCACAAGATCACCGAGGGTTAAGTGGGCAGTGCCCACACCCAGCTCGCGATTGAGTTGCGCGCCTTCGTTCAGGATGAATGCGCGTGGAGGTAGAGGGGACGCTGGGGCTCCTCGCCCCAGACCCTCGCCAAAGAGCCTTCGGCTCTCTGGACTCTCATTCGGGGGGATCATTGTTGGGTGGAGGCCCGGCGGGCCGCGGGCGAGCCCGGGGTGCGGGGGGCACCGCGCCCCACCGGTGCGCCGCCACGCGGAGCCAGCGAGGCACCCCCCATCCCGCACCGCGT
>JAXEEE010000039.1:0-57901 GCA_034104265.1 Eubacteriales bacterium
TTGGGTATAAAAAGGATATCTAATCGCACTAGTACAATATGTACCTTCTCGACGCTCTTCAGATCTAAGGCCCACCACCCCGCCCGCAACGAGGGCGGCCCACCGGTGCCGCCCGACCGCCAGCGGACGACAGACATAACCCCTAAAGCCGTTCCAAGCCGCCCCCGCGAGGAAGCAATTAGCCTCGCGCAACAAGAGGTTCCGCCCTCAAGCCAAGCGACGAGGGGTCCGGGGGCAGCCATGGTGCTGGCTCGGATTGGCTGCCACCGGTCGCCCTTTGGTTCTTTCCCGCGAGTGGGAAAGAACACCCCGCACGCCCGCGCCACGGGCAAAGGAACCCCGCGCCCACCAGACGCAGCCAAAAGCCCACCATCTCCCGCGCCCAACGAGGGCGGCCCACCGGTGCCGCCCGGCCGCCTGCGGACAACAGACACAACACCCCAAGGTGTTCCAAGCCGCCCCCGCGAGGAAGCAATTAGCCTCGCGCAACAAGAGGTTCCGCCCCCAAACAAAGCGACGAGGGGTCCGGGGGCAGCCATGGTGCTGTCTCGGATTGGCTGCCACCGGGCGCCCTTTGGTTCTTTCCCGCGAGTGGGAAAGAACAGCCCCGCACGCCCGCGCCACGGGCAAAGGAACCCTGCGCCCCGCAAAAAGAGAAGCGCCCTGCCCGCAGCGCAGGAAAACCTCTTTCCCTCTGATCCTTTTGAGCCATGCCGCGTCATGGCTTTTCTTGCATCCATGGAACCAATGAAGAAAGAAGGCACACATCATGATTGCCGAGATTCTCTGCGTGGGCACGGAGCTGCTGATGGGTCAGGTGCTCAACACCAACGCCCAGTTCATCTCCCGGCGGCTGTCGGCCCTGGGGGTGAGCCAGTATCATCAGACCGTGGTGGGCGACAACGCCCAGCGGCTGGAGGAGGCCTATCGCCTGGCCCTGAGCCGGGCGGATGTGGTCATCACTTCCGGCGGCCTTGGCCCCACGGTGGACGACATCACCAAGCGGGTTGCCGCCAAGGTAGCAGGGAAGGAGCTCGTCCTCTTCCCTGAGGCGGAAGAGATGGTGCGCACCCGCTTCCGCCAGTACCACAGGGACATGACGCTGAACAACCTGTCCCAGGCCATGTTCACCCCGGACTCCACCCTGCTGCTCAACCGCAACGGCACCGCGCCGGGGGCCATCGTCCCCATGGGTGAGGGCAAGGTGGTCATTCATCTGCCCGGTCCGCCGGTGGAGCTGCAGCCCATGTGGCTGGAGCAGGTGGAGCCCTGGCTGCAGGCCCGCTCCGGCCGTGCGCTGGTGAGCCGGTACATTCGCATCTTCGGCATGGGGGAGGCGGAGGTGGATCACCGCCTGGCCGACCTGGAGCGGGGCGGGAATCCCTCCCTGTCGCCCTACTGCTCTCTGGGGGAGGTTCAGCTGCGGGCCACGGCCAGCGCGGACACCCCCGCTGAGGCGGAGGCCCTGCTTGCGCCCCTGCTGGCGGAAGTGCAGCGCCGCCTGGGCAGCGTGATTTACGCCATCGAGGAGGACGACCGGGGCTCCCTGGCCAAGTCCGCCGTGGAGGCCCTGAAGGCCCGGGGCTGGACGGTGGCCACCGCCGAGAGCCTGACCGGGGGCATGATTTCCGCCGCGCTGGTGGAGATTCCTGGCGCGTCCCAGGTGGTGCGGGGTGGCTTTGTCACCTACCAGACGGACACCAAGACGGTTTTGCTGGGCGTGCCTGCGGAAGTCATTGAGGAGCACGACGTGGTCAGCGCGGAGGTGGCAATGGGCATGGCCCGGGGCGCGCGGGAGCGGCTGGGCGTGGACATCGCCGTGAGCGCGACGGGGCTTGCGGGCCCCGACGGCGGCACGCCTGAGCGGCCCGTGGGCACGGTGTACCTGGGCGTTTCCACGGCGGAGCGCACCTATCCGATCCGTCTTGCCCTCACCGGCAACCGGGAGCGGATCCGCACCCTGGCCATGAAGCACGCGCTCAACGCGGTGCGTTTGGAAGTGGGCAGTGCCCACACCCAGCCCGCGGTGGGCAGTGCCCACACCCGGCTCGCGATTGAGTAGTTTCCCTTCGGTCATGCTGCGCGCGCGTGGGCGTGTCGTGCATCTTGCGCGAGGGCACGGCTCGCGGAGGGCGAGCCGCGCTTGCGGGGGTCACGCCTCGCAGAGGGCGAGGCGCGACGCGGTCGTGGAAGGCTCTCCCTATCCGTCACGGCTTACGCCGTGACACCTTCCCCGCTGGGGAAGGGGGCTGCGTCCGCACCCGGCCCGAGATTGAGTTGCTGTCTTTCGGTCATACTGTGCGTGCGTGGGGCCAGCCTGTATGCATTCTGTTCCCTGGACAAAAACCGGCGGCCTGTCCGCTGAGGAAAAATCCCATTCATAAGCGCATAAATTGCCTCCCTGCGGCTATGCTATAAGCATCAAGCGCAAGGAGGCATTTTTCATGATGGATACGGTATCGCTGCTTCTGGTGATTATTGGCGCGGTGAACTGGCTGCTGGTGGGTGTGTTCCAGTTCGATCTGGTGGCATGGCTGTTCGGCGGACAGGGAGCAATCCTGAGCCGGATCATCTACTCGCTGGTAGGCATTGCGGGCCTGTGGTGCATTTCCCTGCTCTTCAAAGACCGAAAAGCCTGACGGCTTTTCAAAGAAGTGGCCTGCGGGCCACTTCTTTGAGTTTGGCAGCCTCTCGCTGGTCGCCGCTCAAGGCTGTAAGGAAAGTTTTCCGCAGAGCGGAAAACGACCCGCCCCGCCGGCTTTTCTCTCGCTGCGATGCTGCCCAGCGGATACGATGGCAGTCCTGAGGGAGGCCGAAGGCCGATTGAGCGGATGCAATGCTTGCATTGCGCCGCGAAAGCCAGGGCGCGGCAGAATGCCGCGACATGGCCGAAATAGCGGACGGCTTTAGGGCTGCGTGCCTGCTGCACGTTCGCTTTCCTGCGGACTGCTTTTTGGCTGCGCGCCTGCCATCAGTAGGGTTTGTTTGCGGCGAATGTTCACCTGTTCGGGCGTATCTGCCCGCGCATTGCATGTCATTCTTGACAATTCGGGCGCAAACCGTTACCATGGAGGCAGAGAAAATCCCCCGTGAAAGGACGGAATCTGCCATGAAATACGTTGGCGCGGGCATTGTGCCTGCCGATATTCTGCTTCCCCGCCCGGACGTGTACCCCACCACCTGGGCCTGCGTGGCCTGCGACCAGTACACCTCCGAGCCGGAATACTGGGAGGATGTGGCCCTGCAGGTGGGCGACGCGCCCTCCACGCTGAAGCTGATGCTCCCCGAGTGCTACCTGAGCGAGACGGCCCAGCGGGTGCCGGAGATTCACCGCACCATGGCTGAGTACCTGCAAAACGGCGTGCTGCGCCAGGCCGTGACCGACGGCTTTGTGCTGGTGGAACGCTCCACCCCCAGCGGCGCGCGGCTGGGCCTGGTCTGCGCGGTGGATCTGGAGCAGTACGACTTCACCCCCGGCAGCAGGAGCCTCGTCCGCCCCACGGAAGAGACCATCGCCGCCCGGCTGCCCGCACGGCTGGAAATCCGCCGGGGCGCGCCGCTGGAGATGACCCACATCCTCCTGCTGATGGACGACCCCCTGCAGACGGTGGTGGAGCCCCTCTACGCGCAGCGGGAGTCCCTGCCCCTGCTCTACGACTTCCCGCTGATGAAGAACGGCGGCCACCTGAAGGGCTGGGCCGTGGAGGGCGAAGGGTACAAGCGGCAGATCTTCGACGCGCTGATGACCCTCAAGGCCCGGCAGGGCGAGAATCCCCTGCTGTTCGCCGTGGGCGACGGCAACCATTCCCTGGCCACCGCCAAGGCCTACTGGGACGAGATCAAGGGCAGCCTGACGCCCGAGCAGCGGCTGACCCATCCCGCCCGCTACGCCCTGTGCGAGGCGGAGAACATCCACGACGACGCGCTGATCTTCGAGCCGATCCACCGGGTGATCACCGGCGTTGAACCCTATGCCCTGATGCAGGACTGGACGCTGTACTGCCACGAGCGGGGCATGGATCTGAGCGAGATCACCGACCAGGGCGAAGCCGAGCAGGTGATGCAGGTGGTCTATAACGGCATGGAGGCCGTGGCCGCCGTCACCAACCCCGACGGCGCGCTGCCCGTGGACACCCTCCAGCGGTACCTGGACGATTTCCTGCGCCGTCACACGGAGGCGGCCATCGACTACATCCACGGGGAGGACGTGGTGCGCAGGCTCTGCCAGGCCCCGGACGCCATCGGCTTCCTGCTGCCGCCGCTGGACAAGAGCGACTTCTTCCCCGCCATCCAGCGCCTGGGCGTGCTGCCCCGCAAGACCTTCTCCATGGGCCATGCCCACGAGAAGCGCTTCTACATGGAGTGCAAAACCATCACCGATTAAGGGCACCTGCATGGAGCGCGAAGCGAAAACGGGTCAAGGGGTGAAACCCCTTGCGCGGGTGCAGGGGCGGCGTTAGCCCCTGCGCAGGTCCGGGCGGCAGCCCGGGCGCAACACAGCAGAACAACAAAAATGAAAAGAAAAAACGCCAGTTTCCGGGCGGGATGCCACGCATCCCGCGATGGAAACGGCAGGTTCGCTCAACTCCATGAAATCGCGCCAGCGGAAACGGGTCAAGGGGTGAAACCCCTTGCGCGGGTGCAGGGGCGGCGTTAGCCCCTGCGCAGGTCCGGGCGTCAGCCCGGGCGCAGCACAAAGAATCATTGAAAAGGGAAAGAAGAGAAGTGAGTTTCCGAGCGGATGCTTGCATCCGCAATGGAAACGGCAGGTTCGCGCAGGCCGCATCGCAGCGGACGCATTCGGTGGGCCATGCGGGGACGGGGATGCGACCTCATCCGACCTCGCTGCGCTCGGCCACCTTCCCCTGAGGGGAAGGCTGTATGCTCCCATGCAGGCCGTCCGCGACGGATACGGCACGCCAACGGATCCCCGGCGCAACCATCCCCCCTTCACACAAAAGGCCATGCAGCTTCTCCCTGCCCGGGAGCCTGCATGGCCTTTCCATATTCACCGGTACTTCAGCTGCGGCCGCGTGGCCGCCTCCACCACCTGCTCCGCCCTGACCCAGCCGTACTGCCCCTGCACATCCATCGGCCAGACCGCCGGATCCTCCGGCAGAAGCACCTGCAGCCACCCCTCCTCCGATCGGGACAGCACCGTCAGCACCGTGCCCGCCGGAAGCACGCAGGCGGGCTCGCCACCGATGCCCTCCAGCAGGGCCGTGTCCTCCGTCAGGCGGCACACCGGCAGCGCAACCCCCCCGTAGTTCTCCGGCATCCCGCCCATGTTCACGTAAATGCTGCTGACGTACCCCTCCGTGCCGCCCAGGCGCACATGCACCCAGGAGGCGTAGTTGTTGTCCTTCGTGGGATCCTCAAAGCCCAGCACCTGGGCCATCACGCCCCGCTCCATCATCCCCATGCTGTCGGAATGCACCGTGGGCTTCACGCGGAAGTTCACGCCGCTGCTCACGGCATAGCCCGAAGGCAGCGGATCGGGATGCGCCGCGGCATACGCCCGGGCAGCCTCCGGCGTAGTGGGGAAGGTGTCCCCGTCAATGTCCTCCGCCAGGAAGGACGCATAGCAGGGCAGCGCCTGCTGGGGCCTGTCGGGGGTGTAAACCCGCATGGGCTCGTCCCGGCAGTCGATGGTCATGCTGCCGTCGGTGTAGGCGCGCAGGCTCCATACCCCCTCCGCCCGGGCGTCGAGGATGAACTGCTCCTCCCCGTAGCACAGGGCGGGCCGGGCGCGGCTGACGACGGAAAGCGTATCCTCCACCGCCGTCAGGGTGAAGGGCCGGCCCTCCCGCAGCAGCGTCTCCGACACGGGCTGGCAGACCCAGCCGTCATTGGCCGCCGCGTCGGATACCAGAACCTGGCGGTTGTCCCCCTCCAGCGTGGGATCCGTGAAGCCGATGAGCATGGGCCGCCCCTCGTGCATGACCGCCAGCAGCGCTACCTGCCGGTTCAGCAGGTTCGTCCGCTGATGATACTCCACCAACATCACACCCTGCAGCACCTCGTCCCCCGCGAAGGGCGTCCGGGCCACGGCCGATTGCAGCACACGGGGCATCATCCCCTCAAAGGTGTTCACCGTGCAGGCCCAGAGATCGTCCGTCAGCAGGGTGTACGTGTCGGCGCAGGCGGAACCCATCACCAGCAGCATCGCCAGCAGACAGGCCAGAAGCCTTTTCATGGAGCATCCCCCTTTGATGTGTGACAAGTGTTTACCCATCCAACGCAGGACAGCGGGGGGATCTTCCATGCTGAACATAAAATCCGCGCCGTACAGCCGGGAGGGCCATACGGCGCGGGGAAAGCCGGGATTACAGGTACTGGGTCTGATCGTCGGAGGGCTGCCAGGCTACGCTCAGGCCGGCGGCCCGCAGGGTCTGACCGTCGAAGACGGGCTGCTGGGCCTTGGCGTGGGCAATGAAGTCCTCCATGGTAGCGAATGCCCGGTCGCCGCAGACCACCAGGTAGGCCATGGCGTCCCCGTAGGCCCGCCACTCGCAGCCGGGGTTCATGCCCTCGTTGAAGGCCTCCAGCGGTGCGGAGCACCAGACGGCGATGTACCCCGTCCCCTTGCGCAGGAAGAACCAGCCATCCTCCTGGCGGATCTCATCGAAGCGGCAGTCAGGGCAGTAGAGGTGGGTGTAGTGCAGGGGATGGGCGTCCGGGATGCAGTACACCGCCCCCAGCACGCCGTGGGCCTGCTTCACCGCGGGCATCACGCCGCTGCCGTGCCAGTAGCCGGGACGCAGATCGCCCCGCTCGGACATGGAGCCGGGATGGTTCACGAACACCACCGCCGCGCCGTCCAGCGCCGCGTACCACATATGCTGCTGATAGCCGTAGGTACCGGGCTGGAAGCAGGTGGTGCCGTGGAAGCGCTCGTTGAAGGACTTGGTGTAGGCGTGGGTGTGCTGATCCGCATCAGGCAGGAGGGTCTCGTTCGTCCAGCGGACGAAGCCCTCGTCCTCCCGGGGAGAGGCCACGGAGGTCAGGCAGTAGTCGTCGTTCTTCTCCAGGACGATGCGGGCGTTGCCGGTGGTGTAGGTGGTCTCCACGGGAGCATCCATCAGCTGCTTCATGCCCTCGGGCAGACGATAGCTGCTCCCGGCGTAGAAGCCGATCCACCCCTCGCCGAAGGCATAGGGCCGGGTGGGATCCAGCATGTTCATCAGCGCCATGGCGCCGGTGGCGAAGGGGTACAGCACGTTGCGGTACACCCGGCCCATGGGGGCCACGATGCCGTCCTTGAAGGTGTGCAGCGCCAGCATGGACAACAGCCTGTCCGTGACCTTCGCCGCCCGGCGGGACATAGCCTCCGGCGCGAAGTCCACCACGTTCAGGATCGCCGCGAAGGTCACGCACATGTACACCGTGCTGAGGAATTCCTCGAAGCCGTTCTCCTCCACGTCCGTCAGCCACTGATCCACCAGGCTGCGGCCGTAGTCGGCCAGCTCCCGGCCGGTCATATTCGCCCGGGGGAAGATGTCCTCCGGGTACATTTCGCCCGCCAGCATGGCGCTGGCGTAAAACATCAGCGCGTGGTTCTCGCTCCAGAAGCACATGCCGTCAAAGCCGTCCATGTCCATCCAGTAGCGGTAATTCAGCAGCACCTGCTTCGTGCGCTCCTCCAGCCCCTCGGGGATGCCGTAAAGCTTCAGCCACCGGAGCAGCCCGCACATCATGAAGTCCGAGCAGTCGATGCGCTTGTCGATGATCTCCAGCGTGTAGGCCAGCAGCTCCCGATCCTCCGCCGTCTCCCGGCCCAGGCGCTTGCGGGCCAGCATGTTGGCCATGGGGAAGTGAATCCCCTCGCCCCGGGGGCAGCTGCGAACCTCCGCAATCCGCCGGAAGATGGCCTGCAGGTTCTCCTCCACGGTGAGGGTGGTGTCAGCATACTGGGGCTGGAGCAGCGCCGTCCGCTCGAACCGGCGGGTGAGCTTCACACCTGCAGCCTCAACCGCCAGGGTGGCGTAGGGCTGGCCCTCGGGCAGGGCGGCCTCCACCGTGCCCTCCGCCAGCAGGTCGGGGGCGGTGGCAACCTCGCTGTCATCCTTGCTGGGCCGGACGAAGGACAGGTGCGTCCGCTCCTTCACCGGGCGGGGGAAGCGCAGCGCGTCGCCCGTCAGCTGCGTGTCCAGCAGGAAGCGCTCCGCGTCGTGGATGGCCCGGGCGTTCCCGCCGTCGGGCAGATCCACCGTCACCTCATCCAGGTGATCCTTCAGCTGCAGGGCCACGGTGCTGCGGGTGTCCCGCACGCCCAGGTTGCAGCAGCTTAGGTAGATCAGGTTCCGGCCTTCCTGCAGGGGGAGGGTCACATCCAGGCGGGTGATGGGCTTGTACACAGGCTTGTCGATCTGGCAGAGCTTTTCGCCGTTCACGTACAGATCCACCGCCGCGTAGGACCAAAGCACCGCGGCGACCTCCATATCCCGGGGCGCAACGATGCACATAGCCACGTCGAAGGTAACGCGGCGCATCAGGGAATAGAATGCCGAGCAGTCCACAAAGCCGCTGCCGATATCGTCCTGATAGCGCCAGGGCAGGCCCAGGCGGCTCGGCTGGCCCAGGACGGGGGCGCAGGCGGCGTCCACCGGGGCGTGATCGGCAATCATGGCCCGCAGGCGGGTTTCGTAGCGGATCTGCTGCTTGTCCCGCAGCTCGCTGGTATAGGGCTCCACCTTCGGCCCGCTGACCATACAGCAGGTCAGGAAGCCCTCACGGTCAACTTTCCACAATCCTTGCATGATGGTACCTTCCTTTCACAGGAAGATCGGCAGTCTGCAGATATCACAGGCTGCCGATCTTGTATTCATGTGTGATGCAGATTAGCCCTTCACCGCGCCTGCGGTCATGCCGTTCATGAAGAAGCGGCTGAAGCAGCAGTACACGATCAGGATGGGCACGATGGAGATGGTCGCACCGGCAAACATGATGTTCCAGGCAGCGGTGCCGTCGCCGGCGTTCTTGAGCATGTTCACGCCCACGGTCAGGGGACGCAGGGCGTCGTTGGTCATGGTGAAGACCAGGGGCATGATGTACTCGTTCCAGCCGCCGCGGAAGGACAGCAGCGCCACCGTGGCCAGCACGGGCTTGAGCAGGGGCAGGATGATCCGCCAGTAGGTCTGGAAGAAGGTGCAGCCGTCAATGGTGGCCGCCTCATCCAGCTCCCTGGGCAGACTGTCGGTGAAGCCGCGGCACAGGAAGATGTAGGTGGCCTGGCCGCCGCCCACGGAAATCAGGATGACGGAGATCAGGCTCTTGTTCATCTTCAGGCCGACGGCCAGCTCATACAGCGGGCGCAGGGACACGGAGCCCACGTTGATGAACATGAAGGCGATGAAGATGCTGTACAGGATGCTCTTGAACTTGCTCTTGCGGCGGGAGAAGACATAGCCTGCCATGGTGGCGTTGATCAGGGAGAGCACCATCACGCCCAGGGAGATGTACAGGCTGTTCATGGTGTAGCGGGCGAAGTTGGCCTGCTTCCAGGCGTCCACGTAGTTCTGAATGACCCACACCGCGGGGAAGATGTTCGCGCCGCCCACCAGCAGCTCCTTGTTCTCCTTGAAGGAGCCGAACACGACGTACAGCACGGGGAAGATGGTGATCACCGCGATGAACAGCAGGAAAACCCAGATCAGTGCGCGGGCGATCTTGGTACCGGTAGAACGCACCTCATGCGATTGTTGCATCTTGCTCGCCTCCTTACATCACGTTGTCCAGCTTGCGGGACACGAGGTTGTAGATAATCGTCACAATACCCACAATCAACGCAGCCACCACGGACAGCAGCGCGCCGTAGCCGATCTGCGCCTGGGAGCCTGCAGCGCTGCCGAAGATCAGGTTGTAGATGTACAGGAACATGACCATGGAGCGGTTGCCGGGGCCGCCCTGGGTCAGCACCATGATGGCCTCATAGTCCTTGAAGGCGCCGGTGATGGCCAGCATCAGGATGACCTTCAGCACGGGGCTGAGCATGGGCAGGGTGATGGAGAAGAAGGTGCGCACGCCGCTGGCGCCGTCGATCTTGGCGGACTCGTACACATCCTCGGAGATGCCGTTGATGCCGTTGATGAAGTACAGCATGTAGTTGCCGAAGCCGCCCCACACCGCCAGGATCGTCACGGCGACCATGACCATGGCGGGGTCGCCCAGCCAGTTGACGCGGGGGCCCACCTGCAGGCCCAGCTGACGCAGCACGCCGTTGAGCACGCCGTTCTTGGTGGCGAAGATGAAGGTGAAGATCATGCCGCTGATGGAGGTAGCGATGACCGTGGGCATGAAGTACACCGCCCGGAACACCGACGCGCCCCGCAGCTTCTGGTTCAGCAGCACGGCCATCAGCAGCGCCATGGGAATGATGAACACCAGCTTGTACAGCGCATACTCGAAGGTGGTGACCACGCTCTTCCAGAAGGTGGTGTCATTCAGCATGCGGGTGATGTTGGCCATGCCGGTGTAGGTGGAGGTGAAGCCGTTATAGTTGCACAGCACATAACGGAAAATCCACAGGAAGGGATACACCGAGCAGACCAGCAGGAAGAAGGTGGCGGGGATGAGCATCAGGTTGGATGAGATGTTGCCGCTGCGCCAGGACATGCGGAGTCTTTCACGCACAGACCCCTTGGCGCGAACCGTAGTGAGATTGCTCATGATGAACCTCCCTGTTTCGCAGATGTAGCCCCGGCGGCGCGGTCATGCCCGCAGCCCCCGGGATAAAGCGCACGCCCAGATTGCTCCAGGCGTGCGGGGGAAGGGAATTACTTGTCCAGGTAGGTGGCGGTGCCGGCCGCGGGGTGCAGGGGATCGTAGTCGGCAATCACCAGGCGCTGCAGGGTGCCGGAGGCAATGTCAGCCTCGTAGGCGTCGTTGTAGCGGGTGTTCAGGTCGTTGATGGCCTCGTCGATGTCCACAAAGCCCATGATGGCGTTCCACAGCACGGTGCGGTAGTTGTCGCCGGTCAGGTTGATGGTGGGCACGGTGGGATACACGGATTCATACTCCAGCAGGGAGAAGTCCGCCAGACGGCCGATCTTGCTCTTGTCGATGACGCCGTCCATGTAGGAGGAGATGGGCAGGCAGAAGCCGTTCTCCAGGTAGCCCTTCTCCACTTCCTCGGACTGGAAGAACTCGATGACCTTCCAGGCCGCGTCGGGGTTCTTGGAGGAGCTCATGATGGCATAGCCCTTGGAGGGAGTGGTCTGCAGAGCGCCCTTGATCTCGCCGTCCAGAGAAGGCACGGGAGCCACGCCCCACTCAAAGTCGGTGATGGGCAGCTGGCTGGTGAACACGCCGGCTTCCTGGGAAGCGTTGCCCCACAGGGCGAACTCGCCGTTGGCGAACAGAGCGCGCATGTTGTCAACGCCCTGCTGGTCGGGATAGGCCCACTTCACCAGCTCGCGGCCCTTCTCCAGGATCGGCTTGTAGCCGGAGAAGTCGAACTTGCCGTTGACATAGTCATAGTAGAAGATGCCGGAGACCTGGGCGATCATTTCCAGCTGACGCTCGAAGGGAGAGGAGCTGGTGAAGCCGATGCCGTAGAAGTCGTAGTTGTTGTCCTCGGTGATCTTCTGCGCCATGGCGATGTACTCGTCCAGGGTGGCGGGGATCTCAGAGAAGCAGGACTTCTCCAGCAGGGCCTTGTTGTACTCGATGCGCACGCCGGAGCGCATGCCGGTGTACACCCAGTACAGGTTGCCGTTCATGTAGTTCAGGCCTTCGTAGGCATGCTCATAGGGCTCGTTGACCTTCTGATACTCGGCATTGGCGTCAATGTAGCTGTTCAGGGGCAGCAGCATGCCGTTGTCAACGAAGTTCTTCAGGGTGATGGACTGGCCGATGATGTCGGGGGCGGTGCCGCCGGAATAGGCCAGGACGATCATGTTCTCATAATCGTCGGTGATGATCTGCATGGTCAGGTGGATGTTGTCGGTGTTCTCAGCGTTGAACTTCTCCACCATGGCGTTCATGTACTCCATGTCATGGCGGTCGTTCACCCAGTAGGTGATCTCGATGGGATCCTCAGCCAGCGCGGCGGGGGCGATGCACAGCACCGTCGCCATCATGGCCAGAGACAGGACCAGGGCCAGGAGCTTCTTCATGGATAGCTTCCTCCTTCAGTTTTTCAGCCCGGAGCGCGGAT
Source organism: Eubacteriales bacterium (assembly GCA_034104265.1). Classification (GTDB taxonomy): domain Bacteria; phylum Bacillota; class Clostridia; order Christensenellales; family Aristaeellaceae; genus UBA11524. The sequence goes on from JAXEEE010000039.1 coordinate 12,158, forward strand.
TGCCTTGGCATGCGCTCCGTATCTGGCTCTTATTTTACCATTGCTGACATGTTTAGAAAACAACCGCTTTTATGGTATATGTAACATTTTCTGTGATATTTTTTGGACAAGCCGGTGGGATCCATCGAAAATGTCCCTCCGGGGCTCAGTTCCGCACATCCTCCAGGGCCACGTCGGGGCGGGTGTTCATGCGCCGGGGCGTGACGGACAGGCCCGTCAGCGTGAGGCCGTCCACGTGCCGGGCGTACACCCCGCAGGCCGACACATCGCCATAGGCGTTGCTCTCCGGGTAGTCGAAGAGCAGCTCGTCCACCTTCTCCGGCAGGAACAGCTTCTCCTCATTGTCCCGGTACACCATGGTCATGTTCCGGACGGTGATATCCTCCAGCGCACGGCGGACGGTGATTTCCCCGGGCAGGGCGCTTTCATAGCCGGTGAGGATGCAGGGCAGCTCGCAGTTGGTCGCCGTTATGTCCTCGATGGTGACATGGCGGATGTGCCCGCCCCAGTAGCGGTCCTCCGCATCCGCGGTGTAGGGCCGCTTGTAGCGGTTGCGGCGGTTGAGGGCGATGTACAGGGGGCAGACCACCTGGTTCATGCGGATATGGCGGATGGTCACATCCTCCAATACGGTGCCGTCGCAGCTCTCCAGGCTGATGCCGCTGACGCTGCCGGGGTAGATGTCCGGCAGGAGGAATTCGCAGTCCTCCACCCATACATGACGGATATCGCTGCCGGTTTCCGTGCCGATCTTGAAGGCGTTCATCACCGTCAGCACCGTACAGCGGCGGACGGTGATATCCTCCATGGCCCTGCCGGAGAAGCCCGGGTTCTTCAGCACAATGCCATCGTCCGCGCAGCTGACGAAGCAGTGCTCCACCAGCGCGTGGCTGGTAGCCCCCAGGTCGATGCCGTCGGCGTTGGCCACATGCCGGTTGTCGTTGATGACCACGTCCCGCACGGTCACATGGTCGCAGCGATCCACGTGCAGCGTCCAGCTCATGGAGGCCTCCAGGATGATGTTCCCGAACACCACTTCCCGGCTCTCCTGCACCCACACCATGGCCGAGGGCCGGCGCAGGTCGGGCTTGCCCTCGCCGTACTTGTCCTCGCTGTAGCGGATGCGATCCCGGTAGAAGGTGCGGATGGAGCCCGGCACGGTGTTGATCTCCTTCACCTGATCCCGCCGGGGCAGCATGGTCACCAGGAAGGGCGTGAGCGCAGGCTTCTGCCGGGGCTCGTATACATACCACTCGCCGCTGCCGCAGATTCTGCCGCCGCCCGTCACCCGCACGTTCTCCGCATGGTCGATCAGCAGCAGCGCCCCCTGGACGGACTCACCCTTGCGGTCGTCGGTGTAGGTATCGTCGTGGGTCAGCAGCTGCTCCACGTCCCGGCTGGCTACCAGCGCGCTCCCGTAGGCAATGAACAGCGTGCAGTTCGAGGGCAGACGCACCGTCCCCGTCACATAGCTGCCGCCCTCCACCAGGATCACGCCGCCTCCCGCCTCCCCGCAGGCCCGGCAGCACGCCGCGATGGCCTCGGTGTTCAGCAGATCCTTCTGCGGCTTCGCGCCCCAGTCGCGGATGTCAAATATCTTCCCCTCCGGCAGGGGCTGACGGGGGTTGATGTACTCCTCCCAGGGAATGTCCGGGTAGTAGTCCCCGGGATAAATGTTCCCAAACTCCGGATACGTGGGTTTATCCAGCATGTTGTGCACTCCTCTCACGGGATCGCGCCAGCGGAAAAGGGTCAAGGGGCGCAGATTCGCGCAACCCAAAGCAATCGCGCCAGCGGAAAAGGGTCAAGGGGCGATGCCCCTTGCGCGGGTGCAGGGGCGGCGTCAGCCCCTGCGCAGGTCTGGGCGGCAGCCCAGGCGCAACAAAAAGAACAATCAAAACATGGAAGAAAAACAGCGAGTTTCCGAGCAGACGCCGAAGGCCGTCCGCGTTGGAAACGGCAGGTTGAGCCAATCCGCAAGGGATCGACCTCATCCGCCGCCTGCGGGCGACACCTTCCCCAGAGGGGAAGGCAAGGGCTGTCCTTTTGCTTCGCCCGGCCACCTTCCCCAGAGGGGAAGTCTCCATGCCCCGCCGCTTCTGCGAAAAAAGCCCTCTGCGGGAAACCGCAAAGGGCCGGGTATCATGGTTGTCAGGTCAGCTGCTCCGGAGAGACCGCCACCGTCAGCAGCTCGAAGGGCTTGAAGGCAATCGTCTCTGCAACGCCCTCGCTGTCCTCGATGAGGTTTATCTTCTCCACCGGGAAGGGGAAGCGGATCACGCCGCGGCGGCCGTCCTGCTCGCTGAGGCGAATGACCAGCTTGCCGCCGTCCTCGCTGAGCTTCATGGCCTGCAGGTGCAGCCCGCTTGCGCAGATGCTCTCCCGCAGACAATCGGGCATCGCCACGCTCGCCTTGCGCAGGGGCACGTTGTACTGCATGGCGGCATCGTTGACCTTCGCGGCCAGGAAGTCGCCCTCGTGGGGCAGAATCACGCAGCAGAAGTCGTGATGCCCGATATCGGAGGTGATGTCCGGGCGGATGGTAGCCCGCAGCAGGCTCAGGCTGATCTCGTCGCCCTCCAGGCCCACGCCGTACTTGCCCTCGTTGATCAGCGCCACACCGCCGCCGCTCTCGCTCATGTCGCACCACTTGTGGTGGCACACCTCGAAGCGGGCCTGCTGCCAGGTGGTGTTCTTCGTCAATTCACGGCGGATGAAGCCCGCGCTGGTGTCGCAGACCAGCTCGCGGGTCAGCACCTCCGGGCCGAAGTTGATCTTCGCCAGCTTGTGCTTCTCGTCCCAGTCCACGATGTGCTCCACCTCGATGGCGCGGCTCAGGGCATACACGCGGATGAGCATCCGCCATGTGCTGCGGCCCGTGGACAGCACCGTCTCAAAGGTCGCGCTCACGCCGTCCTGACGCACGAGGTGCAGGGGCTCCGCCACGGTGATGGGCCGCTCCACGTCCTTGTAGTTGGGCAGGATATCCCAGGCGTCATAGTTGCCGGGGCGATCCTCATACAGGTGCAGCTTGTTGAAGCCGCAACCCTCCTTGACCCATTCCCGCTCCAGCTGCCTGTCGTAGAGGCTGGCAATGCTGCCGTCGGGATTGAAGGCAATGCGGTAGAAGGGCGTTTCCACCCGCAGCGCGTCGCCGGAAGCCGCAGCCTGCAGCCAGTTCTCCGCGCCCGCAGGCTTCGCCACCGCACCCGCCGTCAAGCCGGGCAGGCCGGGAATCGCCCAGTAGCCCCGCTCGCCATGGCGGATTTCCTCACCGGATTCATCCTTAAGGAAGGTGATGAAGTCCCGCTGCACGGGCAGGGTGTTGAAGTACACATCCCCCGCCGTCTCCGCCAGGATCGCGTCCAGCTTGTCGCTGATCTCCCGGTAGTCCGCCAGGGCGTCCTCGTACACGGGATGAATGTGGCTGCCGGGGAGAATGTCGTGGAACTGGTTCAGCAGCAGCTTCTTGTAGCACTCCCGCAGGGTATCGGCGGGATAGGGCCTGCCGGACAGGGCCGCCAGGCTGCAGCGGATTTCCGCCTCCCGCAGCTTGAACTCCAGCATGCGGTTGAGCCGCTTCAGCTCGCTCTTGGTGGTGAAGGTGCCCCGGTGCATCTCCAGGTACAGTTCGCCGTCCCAGGTGGCCAGGTCGGTGTTGCCCTCCAGGTTCTTGTGCAGGAATTCCGCGCCGCCGGTCATCTCCGTCTTGGGCATGATGCTCAGCTTCCTGAAGCGACGGGCCACCTCCAGCATCTCGGGGGTGCAGCCGCTGCCGCCGTCGCCGTAGCCGAACATGCTCAGGGTCTGGCCGCCCACCTGCTTGTCCTAGTAGCTCTCCCAGTTCTCCTGAATCTGGCTGGGCATGTTCCAGGTGATGAAGTGGGTGGGAGGCACGCAGGCATACACGCTGGTGCCGTCGATGCCCTTCCAGAGGAAGTTGTTGTGGGGGAAGCGGTTGGTGTCGTTCCAGGTGGACATCTTGTTGGACACGAAGTAGTCCACGCCGCTCTTCTTGAGGATCTGCGGCAGGATCCAGCTGTTGCCGAACACGTCCGGCAGCCAGGCGTTGTCGATGGTCTTGCCGAAGGCCCGGCGGAAGAACTGCTGCCCGTAGAGCAGCTGGCGGATCAGGCTCTCCGCCGCAGGCACGTTGCAGTCCGGCTCCACGTACATGGCGCCCACCGGCTCAAAGCGGCCCTCGGCCACATTCTGCTGCAGCTCCCGGAACAGCTCGGGGTAGTACTTCTCCAGCGTCTCATAGGTGTAGGCCTGGGTGTGGGTGTAGCGGAACTCCGGGTACTGATCCAGGAGCCGCAGCTGAATCAGGATCGTGCGGGCGTTCTTCTGCACCGCGTGGATCCGCCGCCAGTAGTAGGCGATGTCCAGGTGGCTGTGACCCACCAGGGCCACGTCGCCGGTGCCCTTGTAGTCGGTGTTGGCGTAGATGTGCTTCTCCACATAATCCGCAGCGTCCCGGATGCCCTCGAAGGTGTCGAAGTCCACCAGATCCAGCGCGTGGCTCAGCTCCACAAAGAGGAACTTGCGGTAATCCTCGTTGAAGTACTCGCAGTGGGCGATGTCCATCAGCAGGATGTAGTCGTACACCAGGCTCTGCACGTCCTCCCGGACAGTGGCCAGGTACGCCCCATCAAAGACCTGCCGGCAGCCCCGGGAGGAAATGGCGGAGGGATTGCGCTCGTCATCGGGCTTGGAGCGGTTGTAGGCCTCGATCTCGATGTCCAGCTCCACAGCATCCCCGATGTAGGGCTGCAGGGGCATCAGCTCCCGGTTGGGATCCACGCCGCCCACATAGGCGCCGTTGATCTTCACGATCATCTCCGCCGCCGTGTGCAGGGAGAAGTACAGCTTCTTCCCCCGCAGATGCTCGGGGATGGTCACATGTCCCTTGATGAAGGCCGTACCGTCGGGGGTGAAGATCATGTCGCCCTTGGTAAGGGGGCGGTAGTCCTCCGTGTAGTATTCGTACTCGTTCTCGCTGATCTGCCGCGCATCCCGGATGGACAGGTCGGTGATCTCGAACTTCTCGTCATAGATGCCGCGCTGCAGCCAGGCAAAGCGCAGCTCCGTCCATTCCTCCGGCCGCATGCTGCGGCGGACGACCTTTACGTGTGCCATCGTCGATCTCCTTTCCCTCTGCCTCAGGTGTCCTGGAAATACGGCTTGACCCGCACCGGCAGGATCCGGACGGTCTGCCCCAGATCCTTTTGAATCATTTCCTCCATCCAGGCGGTGCAGCGGTTCAGAATCGGGCACTTGGAGCATTCGCCGCGGAAAATCAGCTTCAGCTCATTCCCCTCCAGGGACACATACTCCACCCAGCCGCCGTCGCCCTGAATCCTCGGCGCAAGATAGCGCTCAACGTACTCCTGCATACAGGCCCTCCTTCCCAGACGCCTTACTTGATGAAATCCTCCCGCATGGGGGTGAACACGTCGCAGAGGATACCCTCCTCCAGGCACTCGCAGCCGTGGAGGCTCCCGGAGGGCATCAGCACCGTGTCGCCCTGGTTCACGACCTTCGTCTCCCCGTCCACGGTGAAGGCGAAGCTGCCCTTGACGATGTAGGTCACCTGGGTGTGGGGATGGGTGTGCATGTTGCCCTTCGCGCCCTTCTCGAAGCGGATCTCGCACATCATGGTCTTGTCGTTGTAGGCCAGCACGCGGCGGGTGACGCCGGGCTCACAGTTGGTCGGGGTAACCGATGCGTTGTATACAAACATGGCTTTTGCTCCTTTTGCCAAAAATGGCGTTGTTTTGACCATTATAGCATACCCGCCCGGACGGAAGAAGCGCAGTTTTCATGATTTGCACAACACTTTCCATCATTTCCGGGGGAAAGCGGGATCCAGGGGGATATGGATGCAGACGGTGTTGCGGTAGTAGGGGATGGACTCGAAGGTGATGTCCGCCTTCTCCCCGTACTGCATGACGAGCCGCTGGTAGACGTTGTTCAGCCCCACGTGCTTCTGCTGGGCGGGGCTGGTATGCAGCACCTGCCGGGCGTGCTCCACGTCGATGCCCACGCCGTTGTCAATGACGGACAGCTGCAGCTCCTCCCCCACGGCATGGACGGCCACCTCGATGAACTGGTCGTTGAGCATCTGCCGGCTGCTGTCCATGTGGAAGCCGTGGCGGATGGAGTTCTCCACCAGGGGCTGGAGGATAACCTTCACCACCGGGTGCTGCAGGTACCCCTCGTCCACGGTGCTGGTGAAAATCAGCCGGTTGCTGAAGCGCACGTTCATGATGCTGATGTAAGCCCGCACATGCTCCAGCTCCCGCTCCACGGTGATCATGTCCTGCCCGAAGCTCAGGCCGATGCGCAGGAATTCGCCCAGGGACTGGATCATGCGGGAGGCGCCTTCCGTGTGTCCGGCGTAGACCTCCATGTTGATGGCTTCCAGGGTGTTGTAGAGGAAGTGGGGGTTGATCTGCTCGGACACCACGCGCATCTCCGCCGAGGCCCGGGCCTCCTCCTCCTGCCTCAGGGCCACCATCTGGTGCTGCATCGTGCGGTACATGGAGGCGATGGCATGGCTGAGCTGGCCCAGCTCGTCCTGCATGTGCAATGCCTCCCGGCCGTCGTAGGCGCCCTCCTCGATAGCCAGAACCGTCTTGTGCAGCTTGCGCACGGGGCGGATCATGTTGCGGGAGATGGGCAGCATCAGCAGGGACAGAAGCAGGATGCACCCCAGGCCGAAGAAGGGGACAATCTGCGTGATGCGGTTCAGGGAAGCCAGCAGCTGGGAGCCGGGCACCAGGTTCACCACGAAGATCCGCGCGTCCGGCCAGTACTGCCAGAGCAGGTACTGCCCGTCCTGGACGATGATCCCCTGCTGCTCCGAGGAGTCGTCCGCGTCCTTCACCCGGGAGAGCAGCGCGGCCTCCTCAATGTCAGGATCGTCGGTGAGCAGCTGCCCGTCGGCGGAGAGCAGGTACATTTCCCCGCAAATGCCCTGGCTGGCGTAGGCCCGCAAATGCGTACGCAGGGCCTGGGTGTCAAGGAACAGGTACATGACCGCCTGGGCGCTATCATAGTCCGGGGCAATCATGGGACGGGTGCTGCCGGGCAGCACGGTCAGTGGGAAGGCCATGGGCACCACCGTCCGCTGGCCCACAATGGGGCTGTCCCGCTGCGGCAGGAAGCTCACGCCCCCGATCAGCCCATGGTCATAGCCCAGATCCATGGGGAGGGTCGCCTCCTGCAGCCGTTGGGACAGGGGCTGGAAGCATACGCCCTCCCGGTTGACCATCAGGGCGGACACCGCCAGGGGATTGCGGCGGATCATGGCGTTGAGGGTGGTCTGCAGGCTGATGTTCAGCTGGGTCTGGGCGGCGCGGTCAGCGGTGACGCTCTCCGCCAGCAGCTTCTCGAAGTCCTCCGTGCCGCAGATGTCCACAAAGCCCAGCATGGTCTGCTCATAGTTGTCATGCAGGGCCGTGGAGGCCACCGAGGCGCTGACCTGGGCGTCGTCCAGGGATTTGGAGAGGAAATAGTCCCTCAGTAGCAGGTGCAGAAGCAGGAGCAGCACCATGGCCACCACAAGAATCAAAACCACCATCTGCAGCCAGATGCGGCTCATCAGGTGGGTGCGCGGATCCAGACGGGCCGCGCGCTGCTTGATGGATGTGATCACGGCTTTTTCTTCTCCGAATGCTGATAGTCCGAGGGGGCGTGGTTGGTGACGTTCTTGAAGGCGCGGGAGAAGGAGCGGTAGTCCGTATAGCCCATGGCGTAGGCGATCTGGCTGACGTTCATCTCCTGCCGGCGCAAAAGCTCGCTGGCGTAGCGCATCTTCTCCTGCAGCACATAGTCGCGGAAGTTGCACCCGGCCTTCTGCTTGAAATAGGTGGTGAAGTAGGAGGCGCTCAGGTTGACGCATACAGCCACGTCGCCGGCCTTGATGTTCTCACTCAGGTGCTGGTGGATGTACTCCTTCGCCGCCTCAATGATGGGGTCGGCCATGCGGCGGGAGCGGTGGTGCTGCTCGGCATACTGGCCCAGGGTGTCCAGGAGCCAGGCGCGCAGCGTCTCCACCGAATGGAGCTGCTTGGCGGCCTCCGCAGGGGGCGGAATCAGCCGGGGCTCGTCGGGATGGCGGTTGTTCATACGCTCGCACACGCCGTGGATCAGCGCGGTGCAGCAGCCCCGCACATAGTCCGGCGGGGGCATTGGCACGAAGAACAGCCGGTCGATGTACGCGCCGGTCAGGGCAGCCAGATCATCCATGCTCCGGGTCTCGATGGCCTCGATGAGCCTGTCGTACACATCGCCCTCCGTGGTGACGGGAGGCGGCATCTGCGCGCAGATCACGCTGCAGTCGTACACATCCCCCGGCAGATGGTACAGCTCGTAGGCCGAGGCGCGCATGGCCAGGCTGAAGCTCTCCGCCGCGTGCAGCGGGGTGGCCACCCGGGAGCCCACGCCCGCGCAGCAGCGCAGGCCGTCCTCCGCCCGTAGACAGGGGAATGGCCACCGCGCACACGCAGGGCTGCTCCGGGTCGATCTGCAAGCCCAGCATGCCCGCCCGCCGGTCAAGATCTTCCTGGCTGTGCAGGTCGTTGGCAATGAGCTGGTTGAGCAGGAACAGCCGGGAGGTCTTGAGGATGGAGGTCATCACCGCGTCACTGCCGCGCATGTTGCGCTCCGCCATCAGCCCGGCAATCTGGTTGCGCAGCTCGTCCTCGAACTCCTGCATCTTCAGGGGCTTGAGGAAATAGGCCTTCACGCCGTAGCGGATGGCCTTCTGCGCCAGGTTGAAGTCGTCGTACCCGCTGAGGATCAGGAACCGGCTGAGGATGCCCTCCTCCCGGGCCTGGCGGATCACCTCCAGCCCGTCCATGCCGGGCATCTTGATGTCCATGATCACCAGATCGGGCCGGTTGCGCCGGATGGAGGCCAGGGCCGACAGCCCGTCCGCCGCCGCGTCGATCACCACGGCGTTGTAATCCCCCCAGGGAATGATTTCACGAAGGCCATTGCGGATGGCGGATTCATCGTCCGCAATGAGTACGGTAAAGGGAACGCTATTCATTTCATCTGCTCCTCGCTCGCTTGCTGTGCAGCGTCCGAAAATATCCTGTTATGCACCAGTATACCGTAAACCCGAACGTTTTTCAACCGTCCCGGCAGGAGGACAGAGGAAAGAACGTATATGCAAACAAAACGTCCGGACGGTCTGAACCATCCGGACGCCCATCCCCCCTCGGCCCCCGCCGGGGGAGGCCCGGAGGGGGCCGAAGCCCCCGCCGAAACCCGCAATCACATCCAATCCGCATCCGAAGGCAGCTCAGCCGCAGGCGGCGCAGCCAAAAGCCGTCCGCAGGACTGCAATCGTATCCGGCGGCTCCGCCGCCGGGGCGGGTCGTTTTCCGCTCCGCGGAAAACTTTCCTTACACTCGCGAACGGCCGGGAGGGGCGCAACGCGCCCCGACCAGTGAGCGAGTGCAAACTCAAAAAAGTGGCCCGCAGGCCACTTTTTTGAACGCGCGCCAGCGCGTTAGATGCCTTTGATGAGGAAGGAGAACGTGTAGGGCCTGTCGGAGGGGTAGGTGTACTGGGGCAGGACAGGCGCACCCCAGCTGTCGTCGCCGCCAACGCCCTTGCGGAACATCGCCACGTCCAGAATCGTCCGGCAGGAGCCTACCAGCTCATCCGGATGCCACTTGTTCATCATTTCCTCCGGCAGCCAGGGCGATACGCTGATCTCCAGCGGCGCGTCGACGCTCTCCACCCGCACGCCGTGGCCGTCCTCGCCCGTCACCGTCAGCCAGCGCACACCCATGCGGTTGCCGCTCTCCTGGGGCTTGCAGTAGCGGGTGAAGCCGTCCTCCACGCCGTACTCGTACACGCCCAGCAGCGCGCCGGTGCACCGGTCGCAGTAGCACTCGTCCGGGCCCATGCCGTAGTAGGTCACCTGATCCAGCCGGCTGTCCAGCTGGAAGGACAGGCCCAGGGCGGGCAGGTCGGGCTGATCCTGAACGCCGGGGAAGGCCACGGTCACCTTCACCGCATCCTCGCTGTCGCAGGTGTAGGTCACGGTCACGTCAAAGTCCTTCAGGGCGCAGTTGGTGTAGTGGTAGGTGATGCTGGTGGAGCCAGGCTGCACCACGGGCTCGTAACAGGTGACGAAGCTGTGGGAGCTGACCAGGTGCCAGATGCCCTGGCGCACCGCATCGCCGTTGCCGCGGTCGTTGTCCGTGGGGGCGCGGAACAGCGACAGCTGCGGCGCACGCAGCACCGTTTCATCACCCATGGCGTCCTTGAGGGAGATCATGCCGCCGTAGGGCTTGGCGAACAGCGTGCTGATATGCTCGCCGTGCACGCCCAGGTTGCTGTCGCCCAGCACCGGCACGGGGCCGCAGGGCGCGGCGGGCGCGGGCTTTTCGCCCAGGTGGAACACCGCCTGACCGGCAGCGATCTCGTCCCCGGCCAGCATCAGGAGCTTCTCCTCCTTCAGCGCGGCGGTGCAGGTGACAACCACCTCGCCCGTCAGGCTGCTCAGGTCGTAGGGCAGGGCCACATGCACGGTCTCGCCGGGCTGGATGGCAGGCATTTCCTTCTCGCCCATGGACACCGCGCCGCCGTCCTGCATGATGTCCCATACCAGCACCAGGTCGCTCAGGTCGGTGAACAGCCGCCGGTTGCTGACGGTCACGCCCTTCTCATCGGGGATCAGGCGGATGTCGGAGAACAGCGTCCGCACCTCCTGGCACTTGGGGGTCTGGGTGCGGTCGCCCAGGATGATGCCGTTGGTGTTGAAGTGATAGTCCGTGGGCCGGTCGCCGTAGTCGCCGCCGTAGGCCAGGCGTTCCTCGCCGTTGGGGGCCACGGTGCGCAGCGCCTGATCCACATAGTCCCAGATGAACCCGCCCTGGTACATGGGGTACTTGTCCTCCAGCTCGGTGTAAAGCACCATGCCGCCGCAGGAGTTGCCCATGGCGTGGGTGTACTCGCAGTTCACGAAGGGCTTCTGGGGATTATTGTTCAGGTACTTCTCAATGTCGGCCACCTTGTGGTACATGCGGGAGTACACGTCGGTGGTGTCGGGGTAGCGCATGTCGTTGGCCACGCCCTCGTAGTGCACCAGGCGGGAGGGATCCCTCTGGCGGAACATCTCGGACAGCAGGAACAGATCCTTGCCGCCCCAGGACTCGTTGCCGCAGCTCCACAGGAGGATGGAGGGATGGTTCTTGTCCCGCTCCTGCATGGAGCGGCCGCGGTCCAGGATCAGTTCCAGCCACTCGGGACGGTCGTCGGGCAGGGCCATGCTGCGGTCGTTGCCGGAGCGGGCCCAGGAGCCGTGGCTCTCGATGTTCGTCTCGTCAATGACATACAGGCCGTAGCGGTCGCACAGCTTGTAGAAGTAGCTGTCGTTGGGATAGTGGCAGGTGCGCACGGCGTTGATGTTCATGCGCTTCATGTCCCGCACGTCCCGCTCCATCAGCTCGCGGGTCATCACGCGGCCTCCGTCGCAGTTGAACTCATGCCGGTTCACGCCGTGGAAGACGATGCGCTTGCCGTTGAGGCACATGATCCTGTTGATCATCTCGAAGGCGCGGAAGCCCACCTCCGTCCGGCAGACCTCGCTGACCAGCCCCGCCGCATCAGTCAGGGTGACGGTCAGCTGATACAGCACGGGCGCCTCCACCGACCACAGGGACACGCCGGGGGCGTCGGCGGAAACGGTTACCTCCGCCGCGGCGGGACGGGTCTCGTCCACGATCACCTTGCCCTGGGCGTCCGTCAGCGTCACGCGGACGCTGCCCTCGGGACGGTCCAGCTTCATCTCCGCCACCAGAGAGGCGCGGGTGTAGTTCTCCGTCAGGGGCGTATGGACGAAAATATCCGCCAGATGCACCCGGGGCTCCAGGGTCAGGGTAACGCTGCGGTGGATGCCGCTGAAGCGCCAGAAGTCCTGATCCTCCACCCAGGAGCCGGTGCAGCGCTTGAAGATCCGCGCCGCGATGCGGTTCTCGCCCGCATGGACGAAGGGGGTCACGTCGAAGCGGTGGGGGGTGAAGCTGTCCTCGGCATAGCCCACGAAGCTGCCGTTGACGTACAGGGCCACGGCGGCCTCCACCGCGCCGAAGGTCAGCACGATGCGCCCGCAGTCCAGATCCTTGTCGGACAGGTCAAAGCGGCGGATGGCGGTAACGGTGGGGTTGTAGGTTTCGCTGACCTGGGGCGGTACCAGAGGCTCCCGGCCATCCCAGGGATACTGGGTATTGACGTAGTGGGGCGGATCCCACTCGGGGTTCTCCAGCTGGAACTCGCAGGGGACAGTGATCTCCTGCAGCGCGTCATCGCAGGAGGCGTCGCGCAGCAGCGCGTCGGGGGCCTCGGCGGGGTTCATGGCGAAGTGCGCCAGCCACACGCCGTCCAGGCTGCGCACGAGGGAGCTGTTCTCCAGCCCGGCCTCGGCGGCGGAGGCGTAGATCTCATGATCGGAGCAGGCAGGCAGGCGGTTGACCGCAAACACCGTGGGATCGGATAGCCAGGCAGTCGTAAATTCCATGGTCCTATCTCCTTATGCCGTCCGGAGGGACGGATGGTTGTACTGGTCTATTTATTATACTTGCACAGGGGCGGCTTGTCCAGCCCGGAAATCCGCTTCCCGCCCCCTGCGGGACGGGGCGGCGCAGCCCCTTTCGCAGCTTTTCGCCGCCCTGGCGCCAGGTTTTGCAGGGCTTCGGAGAAAAAATGCTTTTCAAGCGGCATGGTTTGTGGTACAATGGTCTACGGATGTGTCCACCTTTCTTGACGTGACCATCCGGGAAAGGCAGTGAATTAAGCAGTGACCGCTTCCGACAAGCTGGTTGAGCAGCTTCATCTGACCGCCACGGACGCCGTTGCGGTACATAACCCCTCCAATATGTTCTACCTGACCCAGGGCTACACGGGTGAAGGCGTCGTCTTCATCTCCCCCCGCCGCCGGGTCATCGTCACCGACTTCCGCTACACTGAGCAGGCGGAAAAGCAGGCCCCGGACTTTGAGGTCGTCATGACCAACAAGAGCCTGACCCACAGCCAGTGGATCGCCCGGCTGTGCCAGCAGGAGGGCGTGACCGTCCTGCGCTACGAGGACGACTTCCTCACCGTGGCGGATTTCCGCACCCTGATGGACGCCGTGGGCGACGTGGCCTGCATCTCCCTGGATCAAGCCCCCGAGACCCTGCGCGTGATCAAGACCGAGGCTGAGGTCGCCGCCATCCGCCGCGCCTGCCAGATCACCTCCCAGGCCTTCGACGAAATTCTGCCCAAGATCAAGGAGGGCATGACCGAGAAGGAGCTGCAGCTGGAGCTGGACTACACCATGTTCCGCCTGGGCGGCGAGAAGCTGGCCTTCGACACCATCATCGCCTCCGGCGAGAACGGCAGCCTGCCCCATGCTATCCCCGGTCAGCGCAGGCTCCGCCAGGGCGACATGATCACCATGGACTACGGCGCCAAGTTCGGCGGCTACTGCGCGGACATGACCCGCACCGTGGCCCTGGGCAAGCCCAGCGAGCAGATGCTGCACGTGTACAACACCGTCCTCAAGGCCCAGGAGATGGCCGAGAGCGCGCTGAAGGCCGGCGTGTGCTGCTTCGACATTGACAAGATCGCCCGTGACTACATCGACAGCCAGGGCTACGCGGGCCGCTTCGGCCACGGCCTGGGCCACGCGGTGGGCATCGACATCCACGAGAACCCCCGTCTGTCCGTTTCCTGCCACGACATTCTGGCGGCGGGCACGGTCATCACCGTGGAGCCGGGCGTGTATCTGCCGGGCATCGGCGGCGTGCGCATCGAGAACTCCTGCCTGGTCACCGAGAACGGCTGCGAGGCACTGACCACCGCGCCCAAGGAGCTCATCATCCTGTAAGGGTTTCACCATCACTTTTCCGCCAGCGGCGGGGATGTGGTTTTGAAATAAATCCTATCTTCAAAATTCATGGAGGAATGAATCAATGATTACTGCTGGCGATTTCCGTAAGGGCATTACCGTTGAGTGGGACGGCGGCGTGTGGACCATCGTGGACTTCCAGCACGTCAAGCCCGGCAAGGGCGCTGCCTTTGTGCGCACCAAGATCAAGAATGTGATGACCGGCGCGGTGGTGGAGCGCTCCTTCAACCCCACCGACAAGATGCCCAAGGCCATCATCGAGACCAAGGAAATGCAGTACGTCTACAATGACGGCGAGCTGTACTACTTCATGGACGTGGAGACCTACGACCAGATTCCCCTGTCCCTGGACAAGGTGGAGGACGCCATCCCCTACGTGAAGGAAGGCACCAACGTGACCGTGCGCTTCTTCAAGGGCAGCCCCTTCTCCGTGGAGGCCCCCAACTTCGTCACCCTGCAGGTGACCGACACCGAGCCCGGCTTCAAGGGCGACACCGCCTCCAACACCTACAAGCCCGCCACCCTGGAGACCGGCTACAGCCTGCAGGTGCCGCTGTTCATCAACACCGGCGACATGATCCGCATCGACACTCGCACCGGCGAGTACATGGAGCGCGCGTAAGCGGCAGGAACGTCCATTTTCATGTGATCGCGCTGCCCGGCGGAGTTGCCTCCGCCGGGTGGTTTGCATTCCGATACCCGGAGAACAACAATCGTGAGGAGGTTATCACCATGAGCAAACTGACCGATAAGGTAAGCTACCTGAAGGGCCTGGCCGCCGGCATGAAGCTGAACATGGAGAAGGACTCCAACAAGCTCATCCTGGAGATCCTGAATGCCATGGGCGAGATGGCCGAGGAAATGCAGGCCATGACCGACGCCCACGATGAGCTGAACGAGTATGTGGAGTCCATTGACGACGACCTGGCCGACCTGGAGGAGACCCTCTTCGGTGACGAGGACGAGGACGCCGTCTACGACGAGGACGATGAGGACGGCGAGGATGACGAGGACGACGAGCTGATCTCCTACGCCTGCCCCTCCTGCGGCCACGAGCTGCAGTTCCGCGCCTCCGACGTGGACTTTGACGAGGATTATCTCTGCCCCGCCTGCGGCAAGCCTGTCTTCCCCGAGCTGGAGGAGGACGAGGACGCCCCCGTGGACGGCGACGAGTCCGACGAGTAAGGCGCTGCCTCCGGCGGCGGGGCGGAAGCGTTCCTGCCGCCGTGGGGCGTTCCCCGGTGAGGAAAATCGCATGGCCATGTGTTTTGCCCTTGACAAGGGGAAAGGGGCATGCTATAATAATCAGGCTGGTTCTACGATGGAGAGATGGCCGAGCGGTTGATGGCGCTGGTCTTGAAAACCAGTGATGCCGAAAGGCACCGGGGGTTCGAATCCCTCTCTCTCCGCCAGCTATCCTGACAACCGCACATCGCTTGACATGGAGAAGTACCCAAGAGGCCGAAGGGGCTCCCCTGCTAAGGGAGTAGTGTGCGATAAGCGCAGCGAGGGTTCAAATCCCTCCTTCTCCGCCAAATAAGAACGAAAGTTATGATACCATTGGTATTGCAACTTTCGTTCTTTTTCTATGTTTGCAAAGCCTTGTAATATAGGGCTTTATACAGCTTAGATGCAAAAGATTAGTTTCATTGTATCAAAATTGACCACCCACAAGTTGAAGTTGAGTGACTCCAACCTACCTGTTTTTACACTCACAAATCACAATGAAACTTTTCTCAAAAGAATAATTTCGTTGTCGACGAGATTAGTTTCATTGTGGGAGGAAAAGTTTCACCGTGATGGAGATTAGATTCATGGAAATTTATTGCAGTGCTTTATTAATTGTGATATAGTAAGTTGCAAACATTTTATAAATGAGGTGCTTTTTATGCAAAAATATGCTCAAAAGCAAAAGTTCTTTTGTCGTATTTTTTTGTCCATAGCAATCTTTTCGCTTTTTTTGTTCTTTGTATGCATTTTTTCTTTTTCGCACTCACCCGACCTCGCCGGTCCGCTTGCATTATTGAGTTTTTGGTTGTCGATCACCTTTTTTATAACATATTTTGTTAAGTTTTTTGGTTTGGACACACTTTTAAAATCTTAAAAGAAAGCGGCTGTGAGCACTATTTAGATGATATCGATTTGACCACCCCCACATTTACGCAAGCTAAAATATACTGTGGCAAAAAGGCTTTTTTCTGCAAAAGAACCGGCTCAGTAGTAGCCTACGATCAGTTCGCTTGGATATACAATATAGGCGGTCATCTTGGAGAGCACACTATTCGTTTTAAAAACGGAAAAAAAGCCTATATCATGATCGAAGAATTCGAGCTTCGAACACTATTAAACAATTATATTTCCCCCGTAAACCCCAAAATAATTGAGGGAAAAACGGTCCAAGCTAAAAAGGAATTTTTAAAGTTATATCCCGAAGCATCATTCACTCTTGATAAGGGAAAGACTATCGGTGGATCTATTCTTTTAGCCTTTGCCCTTTTATCTGTTATTGTCGGTCTTATTAAGAACACTATTGATGTAGGAGATTTTGTGGTTATCGGCGTAATTGGCGCCAGCGGACTCGGACTCTTGATATTTGGTCGCAACAACTTCTCTATTGCCTTCCTTGCGTCATCCGTTCAGAACAAGCTGTCACACTCGGTTTTCTTTAACACCCTTTGCAAAATTGGTTCTGTTTTGGCCATAGTATGTTTGATCCTGATTTTTGCATCCGGCTTTTTAGAATTCGAGCCACTTTTTATCCCCGCCATAATAGGTTATGGCTTCGGAATGGTTTTCCTTATGGGCTCTCTGTTTCTTCGAACCGGATTCTTCACTAAAGGTACACCCACATACAACATAAAACTTCCTGATGAAATGCTGGATGATACATCTTTTATCACTGATGTTTCGGTTGTTCGAAACGGTAAGCACTTTTTATACACCTTCCGCCTTACGGATGGCTACGGGTGGGACTATATTCGTGACTCAGTTGACTACTTGTTCGCACAAGACCTTGAAAAAGAACCCATTAATATATCAGTTGGAGACTTTGATACCTATACCGACATCACCAAAAGCTATTTGAAGGGCAGAAAAACGGGCAAGAATTCCTCGGAATGGGAAAGAGAACGCGGCTGTGCAAAAATTTTCGGCCAAAGCAAATCCTTAAAAAGTTTCGTAAGTGTAATTTTCTACAACCGAACCCAAATTATGAAGTTGCTTTTACCATTAGAGAATAAAAAAATTGCAACAGCCTATATAGAAACCCTTATTCGCCGCAGTTTCGGCATCCCCAACCAGCTAAAGCCCGCAAAACCTACTCCCCCGCGTGAACCGGTCACTATTAAAGACGGAAACACCATTCATATTGACTCCGCTGCTTTTATGGCATATTTAAAAAGCCAAGTCCAACGCTCTGCATATGAATTTTGCGGTGCTATTTCGTTGAGAGAAAAGGAGCCTACCATTTATCTTTATGAGGACGGGATAAAAACAAGGGAATACGTATTACAAACAGAGGATGATGAGGATTTTACCGGAAAATTCTTTTTGATTTCTGTTCGACTTGGTATTCACGGAAACCCTGCAGTACCTGTTGCTCAAATTGACGGTTTTGTTTCCGATACGCCCGAAGAACGTAAGATAACACTGAACGATGTCGGTTACCGCTTTGAAGGACATTTTCTCGCTTGTGGTGGTGATGCAGTTGTTCAGCGCCGTGAAATGAATAGAGGTCAGGATCTTCCTATGAAGGCACTGAAATATCAGGGTTACACCACTCCCTCTAATATTCGTTTGATCGGCGTTTGCCCCGATTGCGGTAAATCCTTCTGCTTCCACGGATATGCTTTCTATATGAGGCAAAGCGATGTCGCCTACTCCGATGATGGGTTGGATTGCTGCGAGATTCAAGCCTATGAAATTGACAAAGAAAGCTGGTCTTACGAAACCGAAGGCAAAGTATTCCGATATTATAATTCCTTTAATTGTCCACACTGCGGAACGCCTTATATTGATTATAAAAAGCATCCTGAAAACAAGGTGTTCGGCGTTTCTGGTTGTGTGTTGCTAGGAAGAAAACATTATCAGTATAAATAATCCAAAGTTGCGTCCCTATGTTCGGTTGCATTTTAATGCAACTTTGCAACCGCCTGCAACCCGTATCAAAAATTGCGTTATAATTCAGGAAAGACCTTGATTTTCTCAGGAAAATCAGGGTCTTTCTTTTTTTGTCAAGCGAATTGCCAAACCCTTCTGACGACAATGCCTGCCCTGCACCCGGCGGAAAATGCTGTACCGGCACGGCAGCATGGTCTATGAAGGTCAGCAGGACGCCCGGGCGCAGGTGCGCTGGACGTTCACCCTTGCCCGGCCGCAGCTGTGGTCGCCGGACTCCCCCTGCCTCTACCGCGCGCAGGTGTGCCTGGACAGCGATGTGCAGGAGAGCACCTTCGGCGTGCGCAGCGCCGTGTTTGACACGGAGGACGGCTTCCTGCTCAACGGCGTGAAAACCAAGCTGTGGGGCGTGAACCTGCATCATGACGGCGGCGCGGTGGGCGCGGCCGTACCCCGGGAAATCTGGGCGCGGCGGCTCGCATCGCTGCGGCGGATGGGCGTGAATACCGTGCGCTGCGCTCATCACCCCATGCCGGACTATTTCTACGACCTGTGCGATGAAATGGGCCTCATGTGCATTGACGAGCTGATGGACAAGTGGCAGGGCTGCGGCATGTATTTCGACCGCTGCTGGGCAGAGCGCCACCAGGACCTCGCCGCCATGATCCGCCGGGACGCCAACCATCCCTCCGTGATTCTCTGGAGCGTGGGCAATGAAATCAGCCACCAGTTTTCGGAGGCGTTCTATGCCGATCTGAAGGAGCTGACCGACGCCGCCCGCGCGCTGGATCCCACCCGTGCCGTCACCTGCGTGCTGATCAGCTGCGTCCTGCGGGACTACAACGACGTCACCCCCATGGGCGTGAAGCTGTCCGCGCTCAAGCGCTATGCCGACCTGGTGGACGTGGTGTGCGGCAACTACATGGAGCATTACTACGAGAAGATGCGGGAATACGGCATCCGCAAGCCCATCATCGGCGCGGAAACCCACATGCTCTACCGCAACGATGAGCTGGCCCTGAACAGCGTGCAGCTCAGCCGGGAATCCCCCTATGCCATCGTGCGCCGGTACGACTGGGTCTGCGGCGCCATCATCTGGGCCGGGGTGGATTACCTGGGCGAGTCCACCCTGTGGCCGCAGCGTGGCTGGACGGGCAATCCCCTGGACTCCACCGGCGACTGGAAGCTGCGGGCGTGGTACATCGCCTCCCAGTACCGCACAGAGCCGGTGCTGAAGCTCTGCGTATACGATGAATCCGAACCCTGGGACGGCGCCCGGGGGCTGTGGGGCTTTCCGCAAATGCGCTCCCACTGGAAGTACGGCTGCTTTGAAAAGGTGCTCCATGTGGTGGCGATGACCAACTGCGACAAGGTGCTGCTGTATCAGAACAGCCAGACCGTGCGCTGCGGCGAGCTGCGGGAGCATCCCGACGGCATGGTTCACTTTTACCTGCCCTATACTCCCGGCGTGCTTCGGGCGGAGGGCTTCCGCGGCGGTGTGAAGGTGGCGGAGGACGTGCTGTATTCCGACCATGAGGCGGCGCAGCTGGCGCTGACCGTGGACCGGCAGCTTCTCCCGGCCGACGGCAGCAGCGTTGCCATGCTGGACCTGGTCATCAACGACCGTCACGACCGCCGCTGCATGCTGGAGGACCGCATGGTGCGCGTGACCGCCACGGGCGCGCCGGCGACCATCCTGATGGACAACGGCAGCGCCTGGGACACGGAGCCCTTTGAGCGCACGGCCTGCCCCACCTGCAACGGACACCTGCTGGTGCTGGTCAAAGCCGGGCACACGGCGGGCGAGGTTCACCTGACGCTTGACATCCAGGGCTTTGGCCAGCGGGAGGTCACCCTCACACTAACCTGACGCAGCGCGCTCTGCCCAGCGCACCCGGATATACAGCAGCGCCCCTCCCTCCGGCCGCGTTCGCCGGAAGAAGGGGCGCTGTTTTCACTTGTCCGGCGGAAGGCTCAGCCCTTCAGCGAGCCGATCATCACGCCCTTGACGAAGTATTTCTGCAGGAAGGGATACAGGCACAGGATCGGCGCGGTGGAAACCACGATCAGCGCGTACTTGATCAGCTCCGCCATGCCCTGGATGGCCACCGCCGATTCCTCGTCCACAAAGTCGCTGGCGTCCATCTGGCTCATCACCAGGATCTCCCGCAGGAAAATCTGCAGGGGATACCGCTCGCTGTCCTGGAGGTAGATCATCGCGTGGAAGTAGGAGTTCCAGTGGCCCACGGCATACTGCAGGGCAATGACCGCAATCACCGCCTGGGACAGGGGCAACACAAACTGGAAGAAGAAGCGGAAGTCGCTGCAGCCGTCCAGCTTGGCGGACTCGATGATGTCCTCCGGGATGGTGCTGGCAATGAAGGTACGCGCCAGGATCATCTGATAGACCGCCATGGCCCCGGGAATAATCATCACCCAGAAGGTATTGATCAGCCCCAGGGACTTGTTCAGCAGGTAGGAGGGAATCAGCCCGCCGCCGAAAATCATCGTGAAGGAGAACAGGAAGGTGAACACGCCCTTGTGCGGCAGGCCCCGCCGGGCCAGCGGATAGGCGCAGAGCATGGTCATCGCCACGTTGACGGCAGTACCGGTCACCGTATAGAGGATGGTGTTCCTGTAGCCCGTGAGAACCCGGTCGTACTCAAACACCCGCCGGTAGCCGTCCAGGGAGAACTCCACCGGGAAGAGATACACCTGCCCCGTGGACACCGCGTGGGCCGAGGAGAAGGACGCGGACAGCACATACACCAGCGGATAAAGCACAATCAGCGTCAGAATCACCAGCAGCACCGTGGTCACCGCGCGGAACATCCGGTCGGAGGACGCAAGGCGGATTTTCACCGGCGATGCGGAGGCATGCGCAGCGTTTTTCACGGTCGTTCGTCCTCCTTTACCACAGGCTGGTATCGCTGAGCCTGCGGCACAGCGCGTTGACCAGCGTCATGATGATCAGGTTGATGGTGGAATTGAACAGGCCGATGGCCGTGGACAGGGAGAAGTCCGTGGCGCCGGCGTTGGCCAGGCCGCGCTTGTATTCGTAGGTGGAGATGACCTCGCTGGCGGCGATGTTCAGGTCGTTCTGCATCAGGTAGACCTTCTCAAAGCCAATGCTCATCACCGAGCCCATGCGCATGATCAGCATGATGGTAATGGTGGGGAGGATAGCGGGCAGGTCCACATGCAGCACCCGCTGGAAGCGCGTGGCGCCGTCGATCTGCGCAGCCTCATGCAGCTCGGGGCTGACGGCGGTCAGCGCTGCCAGGTACATGATGGAGTCCCAGCCGAAGCTCTGCCATACCCCCGACCAGACATAGATGTTGGTAAAGCCGCCGGTGGTGGCCATCAGGTCCACGGCCCTGGAGCCTGTCAGCAGGCGGACAAGCTGCCCGTACAGGCCATAGTTGGGGTTGAACAGCTGCAGGATCATGCCCACCAGCACCACGGTGGAGATGAAGTGGGGCATGTAGGTGATGGTCTGCACCGTCTTTTTGAACCAGACGCGTTCGGCGGTGTTGAGCATCAGAGCAAAAATGATGGGAAAGGGAAACCCGACGAAAATCGAATAGGCGGACAGCTTCAGGGTGTTGGTCACCACGTTGGTGAACTGGTAGGAGTTGAAGAACTTCTCGAAGTTCTTCAGACCCACCCAGGGGCTGTGCCACACGCCGCCCTGAATCTTGTATTTGCGGAAGGCCAGCTGCAGGCCCGCCATGGGGACGTACTTGAAGATGATGATGTATACCAGCGGAATGAGCAGGAACAGATACAGCTGCCACCAGTTGCCATACCGCTTGCGAAGCCTTTGCAGCATACGCACTTCCTCCTTGTCGCATCATGCCCGGAAAAAAGGAAGGGCAGGCAGCTGTGCCTGCCCCTCCCTGCCGCGCGCAGGCGAAATTACTTGCCCTGCTGGCGGTCGAAGGCGGCCTGGGTGACTTCCACGCACTCGGCGAGGTTCATGCGCTCCAGCTGGTTGATGTAATCGTTCCAGGCAGCGTCATCCTCAATGTCCAGGGTGCCGATGGCGTAGGCGGCCCAGGTGGATTCCACGAAGGACTTGATCTCCGCGTAGTAGTCGGTGATAACCTCCTGCTCGTCCGCAGTGTAGATCAGGCCGGCCACCACCTGGCTCTCGTCCGCGTGGGACAGGGCGTCCAGCATGGCGTGACGGGCGCGGTACTCGTTGACGTAGGACAGCTTCTCAATCTCCGTGCCGATGTTGCCGCCCACCGCGAAGAGCGCCATGGTTTCCGCGGGCAGGATCTGGGGGCCGATCTCCGCCCGCCAGGTGTTCTGCAGGGTGCCCCAGCTGGAGGCGTCATAGTTGTACTTGTTCAGCAGGATGTACTCGGGGTTCTCGGGATCATCGCCGTAGTAGATTTCGGGATAGTTGTAGCGGGCCTCGTTCTGCCAGAAGTCCAGATACTGCTGATAGCGCGCGGAGTCGTCACCGACCTCCTCGGCAAAGCCGAAGCGGGTCAGGGTGGAGATCTCAAAGCTGGTCATGTAGTCCAGGAGCATGAAGGCCGCCTGGGGATTCTCGCAGTTCTTGGTGATCAGGGCGGTGATGTTGGGCAGGGCGGGGTTCAGGGAGGTGACGGTCTCGCCGTTGAAGTCGGTGAAGTAGTCCTGGCGATCCCACTCATAGCGGTCGGGGTCGTCGGCGGACATGCAGGTGGAGGAGAAGCGGTTGAAGGCGCCCACCACCTGGGGATCCTGGGACAGGGTGATGGTCATGGCGTTCTGATCCTGGGTGAAGATGGCGGGATCCGCCAGGCCCTCGGCGAAGAGCTTGTGCACAAAGCGCAGGCCCTCGCGCCACTCGTCCGTGTTGAAGCACACGCCGATCCTGCCGTCGGTGTTGGTCCAGTACTCGTTCTGGGTGTAGACGAAGGGGGTCATCAGCACCTTGCGCAGGTTGCCCACCTGGTCGGCATAGCCGGTCAGGGGAATCTCGTCCTGGATGCCGTTGCCGTTGGGATCCTGGTCGCGGAAGGCCACCAGCACGTTGTACAGCTCCTCCAGGGTGGTGGGCTTCTCCAGGCCCAGCTTCTCCAGCCAGGGCACATAGAAGTTGAGGCGGTTGCCGGAAACCTCATTGTTGCCGAAGCCGTTCCAGCGGTAGTGGCCGTAGATCTCGCCGTCATAGCTGGTGATGTAGGACAGGGCCTTCTCGGGGCTCAGGCTGTCGGACACCGCGCAGGACTGGGCGGGCCAGTAGGACAGGGTGTTGAAATACTCCGTCAGGGGGATGATCATGCCGGCCTCGGCCCAGGGCATGATCTGGTTCTGGCTGAAGCCGCCCAGCAGAATGTCGGGCAGATCATCGCCGCCGGCGGCAATGGCCAGCTCCAGCTTGGTGCCCATCTCCTTGGCGGGGTACTGGACAAACTCCAGGTTGATGCCGGTCCTTTCTTCCATCAGAAGGGTCTGCAGGTTGGTTTCCCAGTCCTCGATCACAGCGCTCTGTTCCACGCCGACGGTCAGGGTAATGGGTTCATTGACAATAGGAAGCTGACCAGGTTCGTTCACAGCGCCTTCCGCCAGCGCCGCGGCGGAGGTCAGGGCCAGCGTCATTGCCAGCACCAGGGCCAGAACCTTTTTCATGAGGGGTACCTCCTTTTTCATTGCGCGTGCTTTTCCGCACGCTCCGGGTATGCCCGGTTTCTGCATGCACCATAGCATGGCAGCGTCCTTTCCCGCAAGCTGAAAGATTCGCCGAGCAGAGAAATTGGTCACTTTTTCGCCATTTGGGGTATAGTGAAATTTTCGTCCGGCTTTGAAAATGTCTATTTTGGTCGATTTTTGTTGACTTTCGGAGGCTCTTTCTCTATAATGCTGAAAGACAGGCGTCAGGCAGGCCTGCGCCGGAGAAGAGGGAGGCTGCACGGATTGAGAAAGCACAGAGAAAAGCGGATATCCGTCACGACGCAGTTCCTGATCTCCAACGCGCTGATGATCCTGGCGTTCATCATCGGCAGCATTGCCGTCAGCTCCAATTACGCCGGCATCCTGCGCGGCGAGGTATCCATGCAGGCCATGCAGGAGCTGAAGAAATCCGCCGACCTGTTTGAAACCCGCCTGACCGAGCTGGACAACTGCGCCTATTCCATCGCCCAGACAGGTTCCGTCACCTCCGTCAGCCGGGCCCGGCAGCTGTCCATCAGCGAGTACGCCATGCTGTACCAGCTGGATCAGGATGTCCGCTCCAACTACCAGAGCAACGGCCTGATTGACGACATGCTCCTGTGGTTCCCCCGCAGCGGCAGCCTGTGGATGGAGGCAGGCTTTCTGGACGCAGCGCTGCTGGAGGCGGCCTCCCGGGACTACCGCATCAACGGCCTGTCGCCCGACGTCTATTTCACCCGGGAGTTCCCCGCCGCCCAGACCCATGCGCTGACCATGGCGCAGCTGATGATGGCGGGACAGGAGCGGACGCAGCTGATGTATCCGGTGTCCCTCAGCCCCCTGTCCAACTTCCGGACGGAGGGCAGCGTCTGCATCCTGCTGGACATGGAGCAGGCGCTGCAGTATCTGTCCTTCCCGCAGTACGAGGAGGCGGGCGCCCGGTTCCGCATTGTCCTTAGGGACGGCACGCAGATTTATCCCCTGGCGGAGGATGACGGGGCCTTCTTCCCCCAGGAGGTGCCCCAGGGCGAGCAGATCACCTATGGCAGGGATCAGATTCTCTTCAGCTATGAGGCCGGAAAGGATGGCCGCTGCTACCAGCTGGCACTTCCCGCCGCCTACCTGAACACCCTGGCGCTGGACAGCCAGAAGCCCAGCCTGATGGTGACCATGGCGGCCATTGCGTTGGCGGCGGTGCTGGCATGGGTGCTGGCCCGGCACAACGCCCGGCCCGTGCTGCACCTGGCGGAGCTGGCCCATGTGGACAGCAGCGGCGGGAACGAGTTTCAGGCCCTGAACGCCTCCCTGAGCCAGATGCTTCAGGACCGCAGCCGCATGGAGGCGGAGCTGAAGAGCTACCAGGCGCTGCAGCGGAACATGGTGTTTGCCAAGCTGCTGTCCTACGGCTTCCGCTCGGAGGAGAAGGTCCTGGAGGCACTCTCCGAGGCGGAGATCATGCCTGATGGCGCCTGGTACGGCACGGCGTATCTGCACTTCACCTCCCCCGAGGCCCTGGAGGGCTCCGGCGCGCATCTGGTGCTGACGACGGTCTTTGGCCGTGTGGTGCCCGGGCTGATGCATGTGTATCCCATGTCCAGCAGCTCCTACGCGCTGATCTACGCCCTGCGCAGCCCCGAGGATCAGCCCGCCCTCAACCGTCAGCTGGGCGCGGCGCTGAGCGAAATCCGCCAGCAGTACCAGCTGATTGTCACCCTGGTGGCAGGGCCCTGCGCATCCTCCCTGCTGGCGCTGCCCGATGCGCTGCAGCAGGCGCGCCGGGCCTACTACGCCATGGATCAGGCCGGGCAGGGCAAGGTAATCCAGGCCGCGGAGCAGGCCGCCTGGCAGGAATCCGTCTGGCACCTGCCCGACGCCCTGCGGCACCGGCTCATCAGCCTGTGCCAGGCCGGGGACTACGACATACTGGAGAAGGTGCTCCGCCAGTTCTTTGACGAGCAGGTGCAGCACTACGCCCCCGGACGGCAGGACACCGCGCAGCTGGCCTATGACCTGCGGAGCCTGTTCATCCAGCTGCAGCAGCAGACCGCCGGCATCTCCATGGACGCCCTGGCCCGCACGGTGAATTCCCTGCCTAACCACGAGGACTGGCATCAGCTGATGGAGGAGGCGCTGAACATCTTCGGCATGCTTTGCCGGCAGATCACCGCCTACCGGGAAAACAGCGCACATCGCCTCTATGAGGACATCCGCCAGTACATCCGTGCCCATTTTCATGAGCCCGACCTGTCCCTGGCCAGCATTGCGGACGCCTTCAACATGAACGACAAGTATCTCTCCCAGTTCTACAAGCGGGAGGGGCATGTCAACCTGGCCGCCGATATTGAGGAGCTGCGTCTGAACCAGGCCATCGCCCTGATGCAGCAGGATGAGGCCACCCTGGCGGACATCTGCACGGCCTGCGGGTATGCCAGCCTGAACTCCTTCTACAAGGCCTTCCGGCGCGTCTACGGCGTATCGCCCAGCGCCTACCGGCAGAACATGAAGCCTTCCTGACCCATTCCATCACCGAAAGGAGCCATTCCCATGCTGTTTGAGGATTGCCAGAGCGCAGCGTCTTCCTTTGCCAAGGATCCCTGCGTGGTGGCCTTCCAGGGCCGCTACTACCTGTACTACACCAAATATGACCGGGCGACGGACCTGCACGGCATCGGCATTGCCGTCTCCGACGACCTGACGCACTTCGACATTCTGGGCATGCTGACCAGCGAAACCCCCGGCGAGGGCCGCGGCATCTGTGCGCCGGGAGCCATTGTGCTGGACGGTGTGATTCACCTGTTCTACCAGAGCTACGGCCAGTTCCCCCGGGATTACATCTGCCACGCCACGTCCACCGACGGCGTGCATTTCGACCGGGATCCCGGCAATCCCGTATTCCAGCCCCAGGGCGAGTGGAACTGCGGCCGCGCCATCGACGCGGACGTGGTAGTCTGGGGCGACAGGCTGCTGATGTACTTCGCCACCCGCGACCCTGCCCTGGAAAAGCAGCTGCTGGGCGTGGCTTCCGCGCCGCTTGACAGCTGCTTCACCCGCGGCTGCTGGACGCAGCTGGACATGGACGCACCCATCCTGCAGCCGGAGCTGCCCTGGGAGCAGCTGTGCATCGAGGCCCCCGCAGCCTGCGTCTATCACGACAAAATCTACCTGTTCTACGCCGGGGCCTACAACTGCTGCCCCCAGCAGATCGGCTGTGCGGTGAGCACGGATGCTCTGCACTACACCCGCCTCTTCACCACCCCGCTGCTGCCCAGCGGCCCTGCCGGCAGCTGGAACGAGAGCGAATCCGGGCACCCCTACATCTTCGAGGACAATGGGGTGTACCACCTGTTCTACCAGGGCAGCGACGACAAGGGCAAAACCTGGCGGCTGTCCCGGGCGCTGATCCGCTTTGACGGGCACGACATGCCCTACGTGGTGCAGGAGGGCTGCGCCTTCCGCTGATTCCGCCATACACCAAACGCCCCTTCTCCCGCAGGCAGCGCGGGAAAAGGGGCGTTTTTCTATGCATTCACCCAAGCACGGCGCAGCGGATTACCGGGCGGATTCCTCCCCGGCAAAGCGCAGCGCCACAGGGCCCATCAGGCCCGAGGGCAGCGGCTTGCCCTCACAGGCATTGGCCAGGGTATTGCAGACCTCCAGATGCAGGGCATGGGTTCCGGCGGGAATCAGGTACTGATGGGGCGACCACATGCACATGCCGGCCTCCTGCCCGTCCAGGAACAGGCGGCTCATGGCATGGGTTTCGCCCAGGGTCAGCAGCGCCTCCCGGGGCAGGGACAGCTCGGTATCATAGGCGACCCAGCCGGAGTACAGGGCCATACCGGGCTGCTCCGTCCAGGAGGGCAGGCAGCCCGCGTCATCAGCGGTCAGGGTAAAGGACAGCGTATCCCCGGCCATGGGCGTGACGCGCCATGCCTGCCCGGCCAGCGGATGCTCCGCCGGGTACTCCACCCGGCCGAAGGGCGGCACGGCGGATTCGGCACAAGCCGGCTCTCCCGCCGGATCCACGCAGAGGATGAGGCTTGCGCGCCGGTGGAGCGACAGGGCGAACCGGCCCTCCCGATCGGCGACGGCCTGTTCCGTGCGGCCCGTCCAAGGATCCCACCATTCCGCCGCGCCCCGGGCAGCGGGGGTGATCATACAGCGGATTTCCTCCTCGCCCTCATTGACCATCAGGAAGAACTCCAGGCCTTCCTTTCTGATCCAGCTCACCCTACACGAGGGGGCTTCGGGGGCTTCGCCCCATTTCCCGCGATTGAGTTGCGCGCCTTCGGTCATGCTGCATGCGCGTGCAGCTGTCCCGCTGCTTGTCCGCAGGGCACGGCGCGCAACGGGCGCGCCGCGCTGCGGGGTCACGGCGCGAATTCGGTCGCGCCGCGACGCGGAATCTGCCGCGCTCTCCGGGGGGACAGCGGTCCCCCCGAACCCCCGGGCGTCGGCAGCGGTGTCGTCCTTATCCGCCAGATACAGCCCTTCCTCGCCGATGGCCAGCAGGCAGGACTCAAGCCCCAGGGCCTTCCACACCGTTTCGTCCAGGGGTGTTTCCTCCGTGATCAGCACGTTATACCGCTGCTGACCCAGGCACAGCTGGCCGTCCTCCACACGGCAGGCGGGCAGATCCGTATCCAGCAGGTAGTTGAACTCGATTTGATGCTCATACAGCGGCACGCAGACCTCCCAGGGCAGGCGATCCTCCTCGCAGAGCACCGCCACCTCCGCCTGATTCACCCCGCCGGTCATCAGCCAGCTCATCCGCCGCATGTA
This sequence comes from Eubacteriales bacterium, assembly GCA_034104265.1. GTDB lineage: Bacteria > Bacillota > Clostridia > Christensenellales > Aristaeellaceae > UBA11524. The sequence goes on from JAXEEE010000039.1 coordinate 40,617, forward strand.
CCGGGCGATCTGCCCGTACCAGGGCCACCACAGGTTGTTCGGCCCCACGTCCGGCGGACGCTCCTCCCCCCGGTCGTCCCGCAGGGAGTAGAAGAACGCATGGGGGTAGAGCAGGTTCGTACCCCGGACGAACAGCCAGTCCATGTACCACTTCATGTCATCCATGGTGAAGGCCCACTGGATCCCCTCCGGCCCGCAGCAGCCGAAGCACTCATTGGCGTTGCGCGCCCGCCCGGCGTGACGCGCCGCGTCCGAGGCGCACTTGGCCAGCACGCTGTCCGGCCCGGTGACGCCCTGCCCCGGCCCCACAAACCGCCACACCACGTCCTGCCCCGGCAGCTGGAAGGCCCGCAGCAGCCCCATGTCCCAGCTTTTCGCCGGATGCCCGGTGAGCGCCACGCCGTGGGCTTCACACCAGTCCGCCAGCTGACCGTAGTAGGCCCCGTTCAGGCGGCGGTTCACCGCACGGCGGTAGCGGCGGCGGATCTGCTCCGTCTCCGGGCCCGCGTCCAGCCACAGGGCGGGCAGGTCGGTGACCGCGCAGCCCTGGGCCAGGAAGTCCGCCAGGAACCCCGCCGTCCAGGCCATGCACCCCTTTTGCGCGTTGCGCCCGGTGATGTCCGGCTCGTCGGTGAACACGGCGATGACGGTCTTGCCGAAGTGCTCCTGCAGCGCGCGCCAGTAGACCTCGTGAGTCAGGCGGATGAAGGCCCGCACTGCCTCCGGGTTCAACAGGTCGGCGGAGAGTGGGGCGTCGGGCTCGCCGTCGTCCTCGTTCTCATGCACGCCGCGGATGGTACCGCCGGAATACCCCTCCCGGAAGCACACAAGCACCCGCCCGTCCCCGGGGACGGGGTACACGCCCTCCGCCGGATGGACGGCCTCCGCGTCGGCCACATGGCCCTCCGCGACCCGGGCGGCGCACACGGCCACCATGTCCGCCCCGGCGGGGACGGCTTCCGCCGTGATCTCCATCCGCAGGCAGCGGGAGGCATAGGCAGGGTTCTCCCGCACCACCATCCCATGGGCGGAGCCGGAGGGGTACATGGCCTCGTCGTAGAGCACGACGCGCATGTTCAGCCTGGCGGCCTCCTCCACGGCGAAGCGCACGAAGCCCAGGTATTTCTCCGACATGTAGGGGATGCTCCGGGGCAGGCCCTTGCGGGGGTGGATGACGAACCCCGCCACGCCCTTGTCGTGAAAATCGTGGATCTGCCGGGCCAGCTCGGTTTCGGTCAGCTCGTCATTCCAGAACCAGAAGGGGATGGGCGTGTACTCGTCCCCCGGCTGCACAAAGGCCTGGTGCGCCTGGGCCATGCTCATAGCGATTCCTCCTTGCGGATGGTGAAGTTGTTCCTTTGCTTCTACTTTTCGCCATGGCGAGGGGGATTCCCTTTCCTCTTTTGCGGCGCATGTATTTCGATATTTGTCTAATCGGTTATTGACAATACATTTTGATTATAGTATGCTGTTCCTGGGTAGGAGAAGATTGGAGGAGGAACATCAGCATGAATGACGTGCGATATCAGCGGATGCAGGCATATTTCAGCCAGACGCAGGCGGCCTGCAAGGCCAGGGAAAACGCCCTGACCGCAGAGGGCCGGGCGGACGAGGCGGTGTTTGAGAAGATCCGGGGGAACGTGCTGTCCCTGAGCGAGGCGGTGCTGAAGGCCGCGATGCAGCAGGCGGATCCGGCGGGGTTCTTCCGCCAGCGGATGCAGCAGATTCCCTCCGCCTGGGCCCAGGCACGGGAGAAGGCCCTTGCCCACGGGGATGAGACCCGGGCGTACCTGGAGCAAATCAAGCTGGACATGGCGGAGGACGTCCGCCGGGCCTTCGAGCACATCCGGGAGGGAGAGGCATGACCGACGCGGAAGCGATTGCGCTGTTCAAGTGCCTGGCGGACAAGTCCCGCCTGCAGATTCTGAAATCCCTGGCGGCGGAGGACATGTACGTGGAGCGGCTGGCGGAGCGGCTGGGGCTCAGCGCGGCCACGGTGTCCTTCCACCTGAAGAAGCTGGCGGAGGTTGGCGCGGTGACCTCCTGCAAGACGCAGTACTACACCATGTACGCCCTGCGGGCCGAAACCTTCAGCGCGCGGATCATCGACATTCTCCGGGAGGAATCGGAGGAGGCGGACGCCCAGGCCCAGCGGGACGCGGCCTACCGGCAGAAGACCATCGACGCCTTCTTCGAGTACGGGAAGCTGAAATCCATCCCCGCCCAGCGCAAGAAGAAGCGGATCATCCTGGAGGAGATCGTCAAGGCCTTCGAGCCGGGGAGAATCTACCCCGAGCGGGAGGTCAACCTGATGATTGCCGATGTGCACGACGACTTCTGCACCATCCGCCGGGACATGATTTCCGAGGGGCTGATGGCGCGGGATCAGCGGGGCTACTGGCGGACGGAGGAGGCTGAGGCCAAATGACGCAGGACATGCTGCGGGGCTTTCTGGACGCGGAGGGCCGGGTGACGCATTTTCCCGCCCGGCGGAAGAAGCAGCTGGCGGTGCTGCAGTATCTGGCGGGGAAATTCGCGCCGGGCCGGGTTTACACGGAGCGGGAGGTCAACGAGGTGCTGCTGGCCTGGCACACCTTCCGCAACCCGGCGACGCTGCGGCGGGAGCTGTACGATTTTCACTTTCTGAACCGCACCCCGGACGGCCGCACCTACGAGCTTGCCGATCCCCAGCCCACGCCGGAGGAGCTGGGTCTGTAAGGTCCGCGCCCCGGGGGGTGTCGGGGGGCCTGTGTCCCCCTGGCCCGGGGGTTCGGGGGCCAATGGCCCCCGGTCAAGGGGGTTCGGGGGGCTGACAGCCCCCCGGGGAGCGCGACAAAAGCCTCCTGCCGAAGGGCAGGAGGCTTTTGGGCATGTTACGCGTCGCGGCGCACCCTTTGTGCGCCGTGACCCCGCAGCCCGGCGCGCCCGTCGCGCGCCGGGCCTCGCAGTCAAGCAGCGGGACACTTTCACGCGTGTTCAGTATGAACGGAGTCGCTCAACCCAATCGCGCGTAAAAGGGGCGAAGCCCCCACGCGTGTTCAGCATGACCGAAGGGGTTCAAGCTGGTGCGCGCGAAAAGGGGCGAAGCCTCACGCCCAGGGGTTTTCGGTGGGATAGGGCAGGGACGCGGGCTGGTTGTAGGCAATGTCCTTCACACCCAGATACTTGAAGACCTCGAAGAGCGCCTTCGCGCAGTGGGCGAACGCCACAGCGCCGTGGTGCGGATAGCGCTTCTGCACCAGCACGTGACGGTAGAAGCGGCCCATGTCCTTGATGGCGAACACGCCGATGCCGCCGAAGGAGCGGGTGGGCACGTCCAGCACCTCGCCCTGGGCGATGTAGGAGCGCACAACGCCCTCGCTGTCGCACTGCAGGCGGTAGAAGGTGATGGGGCTGGCCGCAATGTCGCCCTCCAGGGTGCCGCGGGTGAAGTCAGGCTCGCTGCCTTCCGGCTCCAGCAGACGGTGCTGGATCAGCTGATACTTCACAGCGCGATCGGCGCACATCTTGCAGGAGGGGGTGTTGCCGCAGTGGAAGCCCATGAAGGTGTCGGTCAGGCTGTAGTCAAACTTGCCCTTGATGTCCTCGTCGTAGATGTACTGGGGCACGGAGTTGTTGATGTCCAGCAGGGTGACAGCGTCGCCGGTGATGCAGGCGCCGATGTACTCGCTCAGCGCGCCGTAGATGTCCACCTCGCAGGAGACCGGGATGCCGCGGGCGGCCAGGCGGGAGTTCACATAGCAGGGCTCAAAGCCGAACTGGGAGGGGAAGGCGGGCCAGCACTTGTCGGCAAAGGCCACGTACTTCCGGGCGCCCTTGTGGTTCTCGGCCCAGTCCAGCAGGGTCAGCTCAAACTGCGCCATGCGCTCGCTCAGCTCGGGATAGAAGCGGCCTTCGCCCATCTCGGCGGCCATGTCGGCGCACACTTCGGGGATGCGGGGATCGTTCGCGTGCTCCCTGTAGGAGACCAGCAGATCCAGCTCGGAGTTCTCCTCGATTTCCACGCCCAGCTCGTACAGGCCCTTGATGGGGGCGTTGCAGGCGAAGAAGTCCTGGGGACGGGGGCCGAAGGTGATGATCTTCAGGTTCTGCACGCCGATGATGGCCCGGGCAATCGGGATGAACTCGGCGATCTTGTCGGTCAGCTCGTCAGCGGTGCCCACGGGATACTCGGGGATGTAGCCGCGCAGGTGGCGCATGCCCAGGTTGTAGGAGCAGTTCAGCATGCCGCAGTAGGCGTCGCCGCGGCCGTTGATCATGTCGCCGTCGCCCTCGGCCGCCGCCACAAACATGCAGGGGCCGTCAAAGTTCTTGGCGATCAGGGTCTCGGGGGTCTCGGGGCCGAAGTTGCCCAGGAACACCACGCAGGCATTGCACTCGTTGGCCTTGAGCTCTTCCACGGCCTTGAGCATGTCCTTCTCGTTCTCCACGGTGGTCTTGATCTCCACCACGTTCAGCTCACGCTGGCCACACTTGGCGGCGATGGCCGCGCGGCGCTTTTCGCTCAGCTGAATGGGGAAGCAGTCGCGGGACACGGCCACCAGGCCCAGCTTGACGACAGGGATGTTCTGCATCATGGGAAATCCTCTCCTTTGCAAATGTATAGTCAATGGTACTTACCATGGGGAAACAGAATAGTACCCCTCCAAGGGAACGCGCCAGCGGAAAAGGGTCAAGGGGCGATGCCCCTTGCGGGGGGGCAGGGGCGGCGTTCGCCCCGGCGCAGGTCTGGGCGGCAGCCCAGCGTCCCCCCTTCCATCAAAACCGGAGTTTCCGGGCGGGATGCCCTGCATCCCGCGATGGAAACGGCAGGATCGCACAAGCTGCATCGCAGCGACCTTATCCGGCGGGCCGTGCAGGATGCCGGGGGAACAACCTCATCCGACCTCGCTGCGCTCGGCCACCTTCCCCAGAGGGGAAGGCTGCATGCCGCGCTGCAGTCCGCCCGCGATGGAAACGGCACCTTCGCGCAAGCAGCATCGCAGCGACCTCATCCGGCGGGTCATGCGGGATGCCGGGGGAACGACCTCATCCGACCTCGCTGCCGCTCGGCCACCTTCCCCAGAGGGGAAGGCTGCGTGCCGCGCTGCAATTCGCCCGCATGGGTGACGGCAGGGGGCGCAAGCAGAATCGCAGCGACCTTATCCGGCGGGCCATGCAGGATGCCGGGGGAACGGCCTCATCCGACCTCGCTGCTGCTCGGCCACCTTCCCCAGAGGGGAAGGCTGCATGCCGCGCTGCAGTCCGCCCCGGCGCCGCCTTACAGCTCCGCCGCGATGTCGATGTTCACGCCGTCCAGCGCCACCACCGCGCCCTGCGCAGCCTCAGCGCTCTCCGCGTGGGCCAGCAGCCACTTGTTCCGCGCCCAGAGCATGCGGTCCATCACGTTCGCGCCGCCCTCGGGCCGGTAGTCGGTGTTGGTGTTCTCGGGCAGGGCCACCATCACCCGGAAGCCCTTGGCGGGATCCGTGTGGCAGGGGGCGTAGTGCAGGCTGGTGGCGTACACCTCAATCAGCACGCCCGCGGGGCAGCGGAAGGCCTTCACCGTGGCCGTGTCCAGCCTGCCGTCCACGATGTCGCCCTGCAGGCCCAGCAGCAGAATGAAATCCTCCGTGCCCAGGTTGAACTCGCTGTCGCGGTGGAACTCCAGGCAGTTCAGCTTCGTGTTGTGACCGTTGCACCAGCCCAGCTGGAAGGGCATGCCGCCGTAGAGGGCCTCGCCGATGGCCTGGGCCTCGGGAGCAGCATGGAGCAGGGGCTCACGGGGAACGTACACCACGCCGTCGGTCAGCGGGGTCTGGGCCAGCGCATCCAGCAGGCCCTTCACGGGATAACCCTCCACCACCCGGCCATAGGCCCGGAATTCGGGGGAGAATACGGACAGAATCTCCATGGGATTCACGCCTCCTTGTGTGTCTCAGGGGGATATGCGCCCGCCGATGCGGCCTCATCCGCACCGGCAGGAAAAATCTGCTGATTACAATTTCGCCAGCGCAGCGTAAGATTCCTTCAAGGCCGGATACAGGCCGCGGTAAAGCTGATAGAAGGGCTCGTAGGCCGCAGAGGCTTCGCTGTCGGGCATCTGGGGCTCATTGCGGCGCACCACCTGCTCGCAGGCGGAGGGCACGTCCGTGTACACGCCTGCCGCCACGCCCGCCAGAATCGCCGCGCCCAGGGCCGGGCCTTCGCTGTTCTCCAGCGTCTGCACCGGCATGCCGAACACGTCCGCCATCATCTGCCGCCAGAAGGGGCTCTTCGCGCCGCCGCCGCAGGCCAGCATGGTCTCCGGCACCACGTGCATACCCCGCAGGATGTCCAGGTTCTGCCGCTGGGAGTAGATCACGCCCTCCATCACCGCGCGGATCAGATCCCGCCGGGTGTGCATGGCGGAAAGGCCAATGAACGCGCCCCGGGCGTTGCTGTCCAGCACCGGGCTGCGCTCACCCATCAGGTAGGGCAGGTAGATCAGCCGGTTCGCGCCGATGGGCGACTGGGCCGCTTCGGGGTTCATCAGGTTGTAGGGATCAACGCCCATCTCCTTCGCCGCCTCGATCTCCGCCGCGCAGAAGGTATCCCGGAACCACTTCAGCGACAGGCCCGCCGCCAGGGTGCAGCTCATCACCGTGTACGCCCCGGGCACCGCCGCGCAGAAGCTGTGCACACGGCCCTGGGGGTCAATCTGCACGCTGTCGCTGTGGGCGAACACCACGCCGCTGGTGCCGATGGTGGTGAAGGCCCGTCCGGCCACCGCCACGCCCGTGCCCACCGCAGCGGCCATGTTGTCGCCCGCGCCGGCGGCCACACAGGTGCCGGGCTGCAAACCCGTCAGGGCGGCAGCTTCTGCCGTCACCTCGCCGGCCTTGTCGCAGCTCTCCAGCAGCGGAGGCAGCAGGGCGGGGTCAATGTGCAGCTTGTCCAGGATCTCCGCCGACCAGCAGCGGTTCGGCACGTCCAGCAGGTTGGTGCCGCTGGCGTCGCTCATCTCGGCGTACAGTTCGCCCGTGAGCATGTAGCGCACGTAGTCCTTAGGCAGCAGGATGTGCCGCACCTTCGCCCAGATCTCCGGCTCATGCTTGCGCACCCAGAGAATCTTCCCGGCGGTGAAGCCGGTGAGGGCGGGGTTGGCGGAGAGCTGAATCAGCCGCTCACGGCCGATGGTTTCGGTGATCTCGTCGCACTCCTCCTGGGTGCGGCCGTCGCACCAGAGGATCGCCGGACGCAGCACGTTGCCGCCCTCGTCCAGCAGCACCAGGCCGTGCATCTGGCCGCTGATGCCCAGGGACACCACATCAGCCCTGTCCACGCCGCTCTTCTCCAGCACCGTGCGGATGGTGCTCACCGCCGCGTTCCACCAGTCCTCGGGGCGCTGCTCCGCCCAGCCGTTCCTGGGCTGCAGCAGGGGATACTCCACCGTGGCGCTGGCCACCGCTGCGCCCGCCTGGTCGAACAGCACGGTCTTGGTACCGGAGGTGCCAAGGTCAATACCAAGCAAGTATTTCATGGGGAAAACCTCCTGTTCCGTCAAGGATGTATGCTCACAGCGTCACCCGGACGCTGGCATGACCGGTCAGGGCCTGGGTACGGCTGTCGGGCTGACCCACGCCCACGAAGAACACGCACTGTCCCTCCTCCACGCGGTTGCCGTCCTCGTCCACCACCCGCAGGGCGGCGGCAGGCACGGCGATCTCCACGTCCACATCGGCATTCGCCGGGCAGTGGATCCGCTGGAAGCCCACCAGGCGGGGGTTGCGCGGCGCGTTGTCGCTGCCCTCGTTCTGGCAGTAGACCTGCACCACCTCGTCCGTGGGGACGCCGGACGCGTTGCGGGCCGTGGCGCGGATGCGGATCACATCGCCCGCCTGCTCAGCCTCCGCCGCCGTGACGGCCACATCGCCGTAGGTCAGGCCGTAGCCGAAGGGATACAGAGGCTCCCCGGGGAAGTAGCGGTAGGTGCGGCCCTGCATGGCGTAATCGGTGAAGGCGGGCATCTCGTCCAGCTGGCTGTTGTGATAGAAGGTCACGGGCAGCTTGCCGGAGGGGGACTTTTTGCCCAGCAGCAGCTCCGCCACGGCCCTGCCGCCCCGGGCTCCGGGGTACCAGGCCAGCATCACCGCATCCGCCTTGTCGGCGGCGTCGCCCAGGTCGATGGCGCTGCCCGCCATCAGCACGATGACGGTGGGCTTGCCCACGGAAAGCACCGCGTCCAGCATCCGCCGCTGGCTGGCGGGGAGCAGCAGGTTCAGCTTGTCGCCGGAGGCGTCGGCGTTGCCGGTGTCGCCCTGCTCGCCCTCCAGGGTCTCGTCCAGGCCCACCACCACCACGGCGGCGTCCGCTTCCTCGGTGACGGTCACAGCCTCGGAGATCAGATTGTCCTTCATGACCTGGCCCCGGGTCACGTCCTTGAACAGGTGGCAGCCCTCGGAGTAGAGCACCCGCACCCCCTCGCCCAGGGCGTCCTGCAATCCCTCCAGCACGGTCACATACCGGGAGGAGGTGCCGTAGTAGTTGCCGATGAGGGCGTGGCGGCTGTTGGCGTTGGGGCCGATAACCGCCAGGGTTTTGATTTTCTTCGGATCCAGGGGCAGCAGGCCGTCGTTCTTGAGCAGCACGCAGCTTTCCAGCGTGGCCTGATGGGCCTTGGCCAGATGCTCGGGGCATTCGACAACGCTGTAGGGGATACTGTCGAACTCGCTGCCCTCCATGATGCCCAGCAGATACCGGGTGGTGAACAGGTGGATGGCGGCGGTGCGGATGTCCTCCTCCGTCACCAGGCCCTGCTCGTAGGCCTTCATCATGTAGATGTAGGTGTTGCCGCAGTTCACGTCGCAGCCCATCTTCAGGGCCAGGGCGGCGGATTCCTCCGGAGTCGCCGTGACCATGTGGTGCTCATGGAAGTCCCGGATGGCCCAGCAGTCGGAGGTGAAGTGGCCCTCGAAGCCCCACTTGCCCCGCAGGAGCTCCACCATCAGCGCCTGGCTGCCGCAGCAGGGCTCGCCGTTGGTGCGGTTGTATGCGCCCATGACGGCCTCCACCTTCGCGTCCTTCACCAGGGCCTCGAAGGCGGGGAGGTAGGTTTCCTCCATGTCCTTGGGGGAAGCCACGGCGTTGAACTCATGCCGGAGGCTCTCCGGGCCGGAATGCACGGCGAAGTGCTTGGCGCAGGCGGCGGACTTGAGCGTTTCCCCGTCGCCCTGCAGGCCCCGGACGTAGGCCTTGCCCAGCTCCGCGGTGAGGAAGGGATCCTCGCCGTAGGTCTCGTGCCCGCGGCCCCAGCGGGGATCGCGGAAGATGTTGATGTTGGGCGACCAGAAGGTCAGCCCCTTGTAGATGTCCCGGTCGCCGTGGCGGGTGGCGGCGTTGTACTTGGCGCGGCCCTCGGTGGCGGCCACATCGCCCAGCTCCTGCACCAGCGCGGGGTCGAAGCTGGCGGCCACGCCGATGGCCTGGGGCCACATGGTGGCCGTGCCGGCGCGGGCCACGCCGTGGAGCGCCTCGTTCCACCAGTTGTAGGCAGGAATGCCCAGACGGTCAATGGCCGGCGCGTCGTAGCGCAGCTGGCTGGCAGCCTCCTCCACCGTCATTTGGCTGACAAGCGCTTCAGCCTTCTGCCTTGCCTGTTCGCGGTTCATGACAGATCCTCCTCATCATGTGTAATCATGTTTTGCAAGAACGTTTTATAACCTGGTTCCATGATAGAGCATACCGGTGCTTCTGTCAAGGGGGTGGGCGAAAAACAGGATGCGTGCTATAATGAAGGAACCAACACCACGCAGGGGGAAACCGCCATGTCCGTCATCAACCTGGATCACGCCGCCACCACCCGCCCGGAGCCGGAGGTCATCGCCGCCGTCACTGCCTGCATGCGGGACTGCTGGGCCAACCCCTCCGCCACCTATCAGGGGGCGGCACAGGCCCGGCGGATGCTGCTGCAGACCCGGCGGACCCTGGCAAAGCTGCTCCGGTGCGACCCGGCGGAGATCGTCTTCACCTCCGGCGGCACGGAGAGCAACAGCACCGCCCTGCGCCTGGCAGCGGGCAGGCACACGGTGGTCTCCGCCGTGGAGCACAGCTCCGTGCTGGAGGCGGCGCGGCTGTGGGCGAAGGACGTTACCCTTGTCCAGCCGGACAGCCGGGGGCTGGTTCCCCCCGAGGCCGTCGAAGCCTCCCTCCGGCCCGATACCGCGCTGGTCAGCGTCCAGTGGGCCAACAACGAGACCGGCGTGCGCCAGAACGTGGAAGCCATCGGGCGGATGCTCCGGGCCCGGCGGATTCCCTTCCACGTGGACGCGGTGCAGGCCGTGGGCCACGTGCCGGTGGACGTTGCCTGCTGCGACATGCTGTCCCTCTCCGCCCACAAGTTCTACGGCCCCCGGGGCGCGGGCGCGCTGTACGTCCGCCAGGGTACGCCGGTGAAGCCTCTGCTGGCCGGAGGCGGGCAGGAGGGCGGCCGCCGCTCCGGCACGGAGAACGTCCCGGCCATCGCGGGCATGGGGGTGGCGGCGGACATGGCCCTCAAGGACATGCTGCCCCGGGCGGAGCGGGAGCGTCAGCTGCTGCGGGAGCTGCTGGGGCTGCTGCAGGCTGACATTCCCGGCGTGACCCTCCTGGGCGAGGGCGCGGCGCGCCTGCCGGGGATCATGGCGGTGCGCTTCCCGGGGCTGCCGTCGGAGGTCGCCATTGCCGCCCTGGACAGTCTGGGGATTCAGGTATCCGGAGGCGCGGCCTGCGCGGCCTCCTCGGGAGAGGCCAGCCACGTGTACCGGGCCATGGGGCTGACAGAGGCGGAAGCCCGGCAGGTGCTGCGCATCAGCATCGGGCGGCACACCACCGGGGAGGACATCCGCACCGCTGCCCAGGCCATGGCGGCGGTATGGCGGAAGCATCACGGGTAAGCCCCGCCGGTCTCCCTCCGATCCTCCCGAACCGTTCCCGCGCCCGGCAGTGCAGGAGCCTGCCCGGCTGATCAGCACCCCGCCGCCCGTTTATGCCAATCAAGCCCTTCCGTATCATGATGGCGGAGCCTCGCGCCCGGCGGCGCAGGAGCCTGCCCGGCTGATCAGCAGACGGAAGCCCCGGGAGCGTCCCGCTGCTCTCCTTCAAGCCGTCGCGGCGAAATCCTGCACCCGGCCTGTCAGCATCCCGCCGCCCGGGATGTGCCATCACCCCTGCTCCCCGCCCAGTTCCGCGAAGTACTGCCGCTTGATCAGCTCCGCCCCGCCCCGGGCCGCCAGCATGGGCAGCTCCCGCCGGTCGTAGGCGATGGAGAACAGCTGGCCCTCCGGGTAGTAGCGGAACTGGCGCAGTTCCTCCTTCAGGCAGCGGTCGAAGGTTTCGTCCGCCCAGGCGAACTCCCCCTGGAACACCACCGCGTCCTGGTCGTAGGTCAGGGACAGGTTGTGCAGGGCGGCGGCGAAGCACCGGGCCAGATGGCGCACCACACCCTGCGCCCTGTCATCCCCCGCGGCGGAGCGGGCGAACAGCTCCCGGTAGCTGAGGGCAGACAGGTCGTCCGTATCCCCCGCCCGGGCCAGCAGGCGGCGCACATGCCGCAGGCTCACCAGGCTCTCCAGGCAGCCCCGCTTGCCGCAGCCGCAGGTTTCCGGCCCGTCGCCGCTGATGACCATGTGCCCGATCTCCCCGATGAGGCTGTCCCGGCCGTTGAGGATGTGCCCCCGCTCCATCATGCAGGCAGACACCCCCCAGGTGGTGAACAGCGTCATCAGGCGGCTGGCGGCGTAGTCGGGATGCTCCGTCAGCACGGCGCGACCGGCGGCCTTGCCCGCGTTGTCAATCATGTACACAGGCCCGTCCCCGAACAGCGCCCGCAGGTACTCCGCCAGGGGGACGTTCACCCCCCAGGAGGGCGCCTGGGAATTGTAGCGCAGGGTCTTGGACGCGTAATCCACCGTGCCGGGGACGCTGAGCACCACGCCGTACAGATCGCCCAGGGTCAGCCCCTGCTTCTCCAGATATTCGGCAGTCAGGCGGCGCAGGAGGGCGAAGGATTCCTCCAGGGAAATCCCCGCCGGGCAGGGCGTGCTGTCCATGGCGTACACGTCGCCGATCAGCCCGCTCAGGGCCAGGGTGACGTTCCCCGGCCACAGGTTGATGCACAGGATCCGCCGCGCATCGGCAAAGCAGAACAGCTCGGGCTTCTTGCCGCCCGCGCTGGTGGTGCTGCCCGGCCCCAGGGAGCGCACCACCCCCATGCGCATGTAGTCCTGCAGGGCGCGCATGACGGTGGGACGGCTGATGCTGGTTTCCGCGTGGATGTCCCCCACGGTCAGCACCCTGCCGGAGAGAATGACCCGCAGGATCCTCTGGCGGTTGATTTCCTTGAGATGGGCAGGCAGCGCGGCCTGTCCCCCGGCCCCTGGCTGACGCATGGACGATCCGACTCCTTTTCCCATAGTATAGCACAAACATCGCCCAGTGAAAAGACCGGCTCAGGCGGCTTGCACCGTCGCGCCGGTCTTTTTTGTCCCTATCGGATGGGATTACACATGGGTCTGGTACCAGGCGGCGTCGTAGCCGTAGTCCGTCTGCAGCCGCCGGGGCGTCAGGGTGAAGTGCGTCACCCCGTTGATCCCCAGGGTGATCTCCGCCCGGATCCGCCCGTCCTCCGCCTGCACTGTCTGCGCCCCGCACCGGGGCTGGGCCGATTGCCGCAGAAAGTGCAGCTGCTCCCGGCTCAGGCTGGCGGGCTCGCCCATCATGTGCCAGGCGGCCAGGGGATTGCAGCCCGCCTCGTCCACCGTGCGGGTCAGCAGGGTCATCTCCCCCTCCCCGGGCAGGGACAGGCTGACCGTCAGCGGCGCCTTCTCCTCCCGGCACAGGTTCCAGAGGACGCCCTCCCAGCTGCCGTCCTCCCGGCGGAGGATCACGCTGCGCTCATCCCGGTGCACGGCCTCCCCCCGCAGATTGTTGAAGAACGCAAACGTCCACAGCGTGGGCTTTGGGATCAGCCCGCCCGCCATCAGCCCGAAGCCCCCGTGGAAGGGCCGGGAGGGCACGCCGCTCTCCTCGAACACATCCCCGAAGGTCCAGTAGGAATAGGAGTCCGCCACGTCCCCCAGGCAGCTGAGCACCCCCGCGATGTACGCGGCGTTCAGGTTGGTATCGTGGATGGGGCAGAAGGGGTTGTAGGAGGTGTTGAACTCGGTGATGTGCATGGGCAGGCCCCGGTACGCCGGGAAGCTGTCGATGATCTCCCGGGTTTCGCGCATTTCCGCCAGGATGTCCTCCACCGTGCGCATCTCATGGTACAGGTACCGCCCCCGGTAGAAGGGCGTCAGGCCCATGTAGGCGTGGCGGGAGACGAAATCCACCGGCAGCTGCTTCTCCCGGCAGAAGGTCAGGAAGTCCCGCACCCATTCCTGGGAGCCCTCGCCCCCGCAGACGGCCGGGCCGCCCACGGGCATCCCGGGCAGAACCTCCTTCACCGCCCGTGCCGTGACCTCGTACAGCCGCAGGTAGGCCGCCTTGTCCGCCCTCTCCCAGAAGCAGTCCAGGTTCGGCTCGTTCCAGACCTCGCAGGGCCAGGCGGAGACCTCCGCCTCCCCGTAGCGCTCCTTCAGGTGCGCGAGGGTGGCCTTCACCAGCGCGGCCCAGCGGTCGGGGTCGGCGGGCGGGGTCACATTGCCCTTCCAGTAGAAGATGGTCTGCTTGCCGCTGGCGAGCTTCTCCGGCATGAAGCCCAGCTCCAGGAAGGGCCGCACCCCCAGGCGGAGGTAATCGTCCATCACCCGGTCCAGGTAGGTGAAGCAGTACGCGTCGTGCTCTGCGCCCTCCGCGTCGGCGTAGGGCTGGAAAATGCCCATGTCATCGCAGAACAGGCCGTGGCCTCGGATGTGCCGGAAGCCTGCCAGCTGCTGTACCTGCGCCAGCTGCTCCTGATACTCCCTGTGCAATGCCAGGCCCATGCGGCCCGTGCCCACGCAATACGCAGCGTTGTTGCGGAAGAAGGCCCTGTCCCCGGACTGAATGGCAATGGTGCAGTGCATGGTCAGTCCTCCCCGGCGTGATCGCCGTCCAATTTGTCCCGGTTGTGTGCCGGGCGTCGTCCTGCGCCGCCTTGACAGCCGCAGCCGCCGACGAAGCAAATCCCCCGCTGTATTGCTTCCGGGGCCGGGGGACAATTCCTGCTTCCCCGGCGGAAAAAATCGTGCGCCCCGTCGCAGCCGCCGGGCCATCCGCAGCAAAAAAGCGGCCGTGTGCCCGAAGGCCGCCCTTCAGGCCACAGCCGCCCGATGTCCCCGTCGCTTCAGCCGTTTGCCCCCTTACCCCTCCGTCTCCACGCCGAACATGGCCAGCGTGCTGTCCCGCGCGGCCAGGAACCGCCGCAGGAAGGCGATGCTCTCCAGCTGATCGTAGGTGCAGGGGCGCAACTCCCCGTGGCGCAGCTCCAGCAGCGCCGCCCCGGGACAGGCCGCCAGCACCGGCGAGTGGGTCGCCAGGATGAACTGGCACCCCGCCTCCACCGCCTGCTGCATCAGGATCAGCATGGCCATCTGATTCACGTAGGACAGCGCGCCTTCAGGCTCGTCCAGCAGGTACAGGCCCCCGGGCTGCAGCCGCGCCCGGAAAAAGTCCAGGAAGCCCTCGCCGTGGGAGCGGTTCTCCATGCGCCCGCCGTAGAGGTGGTTCAGCTCCCACAGGGTGGCGGCGTGGGGCATGGCCGCCTGCTGCCTGGCGTAGGCCGAGCGCCCCGCGTAGTCACGATCCAGGCTGTCCAGGGCGTCCTCCGCATCCTCCCGCATGGCCCGCAGCCGATCCAGGTAGCGGATGAAGTCCTCCGCCTGGAAGAAGAAGCTCCGCTTGGGCCGCTGGCCGAAGATCGTCTGGAAATCCCCCGCGCACCTCTGGCAGGCCTGCTGCTTGGGGGACTTGGCCCCCGCGCCCCCGTCGATGCGCACCGCCCGGGTTAGGGTGGCCAGCAGCTCCATCAGGGTGGTCTTGCCCGTGCCGTTGTCCCCGCACAGGATGGTCACGGGCCTGGTCAGCGTCCATTCCTCCAGGGCGGAGATCACCTCCGTCTGCCCGGGATAGCCGCTGTCGTGCAGGCGGTCTTTGCGCCGGAGGGCGCGCAGCATCACATCGCTCATGTCAGTACAATAGTTCCCCGGGCCGGTAGCCCTCCGGCAGCGGCTCCTCCTCCAGGAAGGGGAAGGATTCATCCTCCAGAATGGGCAGGAAGTACGCATAGGGCGTGCGGTCGAATTCGCAGCCGTACCCGCTGGCCCCGAACCATCCGCCCTCGTGGGCCTTCAGGTTCAGATCCCGGGCGAACTTGGTGCGGTTGGAGCAGTCGTGCACCAGGATGGGCCACCCTTCCTCCGCCGCCGTGCGCATCAGGCGAAGGGTCAGCTCCCGGCTCCAGATGGGGGAAATGTACCCGTGGCGGCAGATGTAGAGGTTCTCCCCGGCGTAGTTGTCGATGTTGTTGGGGTTCAGGTGCAGCTCGGCACAGTTCATGAAGTCCAGGCCCGTGGCCAGGATCGTGTCCTTCTTGCGCATGAACGCCTCGAAGAACTCCGGGGTCATGGGGGTTTCGATGCCCACGGTGGGGATGTACCGCTTCGCCAGGGCGATATGGCGGATCACGCTGTCCGCGCAGCCCGAGGCCCCCAGGTTGAAGCGCAGCTCGTCCAGGCCCGCCTCGCCCAGGGCCCGCAGGTTCTCCTCCGTGGCCAGGGTGCCGTTGGTGTACATGTGCTGGTGGACGCCCGCCTCACGGAAGCGGCGGATGATGCCGTAGTACTTCTCAATCTCCATGAAGGGCTCCAGGTACACGTAGGACACCCCCGTGGGCTGGTTGCCCATGGAGAGCAGCAGCGGCACGTCCTCCTCCCGGTACTTGCTGCCGCCGATCTCCCACATGCCCTCGCCGATGGGGGGCTGGCAGTCCAGCTCGCCGTAGTTGTAGCAGAACTTGCACTGGATGTTGCAGCGGTTGGTCTTGCGGATGGCGCTCAGCCCCGTGCCCGTCAGGCAGGAGCGGCAGCCGGGGGAGAACTTCTCCTCCGGACCCACGAAATATGTGCGGCCCTGCAGGCTCTTCAGGCCCGGAATCTGCGCCATCAGCTCCTGCTGGCGGCGCTCCTCCGCCGCTTCAATCTGCGCGAACACCGCGTACACAATCTCCTCCTGCCGGGGGAAAAGCGTCTCCTCCTCCGGCAGCTGGGCAAAAAAGTCGAACCACATCAGCGCATCGCGCTTGGCAATCTTCATCAGGCCGATCCTCCTCCTCCGCCATGCTCTCCGGCGGGGTATTGCACCCATTATACCACGCCCGGCCCCGGGGGTAAAGAGCGGGAAGAAGGGTTGACAAGCCCATGCTCCGGGGCTATAATGTAATCAATACAACATGCTGCGGAAAAACTGAAACAGCGCGGTTTTTCCGCCGGTTTGGAAACAAGTTGTATCAATACATCTGACAATTTGCGGAGGTGCGCCATGCAGATCTGTGTCTATGATTCACCCGCCCAGGTGGGCCAGGCGGCGGCAACGCTGATGGCCGCGCAGCTCATCCATCGTCCGGACAGCGTTCTGGGCCTCGCCACGGGCTCCTCGCCCATTCCCGCCTACCAGCATCTGATCGCGCTCCACCGTCAGGGCGTGGTGGATTTCTCCCGGGCGACCACCTTCAACCTGGACGAGTACGTGGGCATTCCCGAGGAGCACGAGTGCAGCTACCACCGCTTCATGAACGAGCAGCTCTTCGACCATGTGAACATCCGCCGGGAGGCCGTACACGTCCCCAACGGCAACGCCCCTGACCTGGCCGTGGAGGGCGTGGCCTACGACGCGGCCATCCGCGCGGCGGGGGGCATCGACCTGCAGCTGCTGGGCATTGGCCGCAACGGCCATATCGGCTTCAACGAGCCGGGGGACAGCTTCGTCTACGGCTGCCACGAGGTGAAGCTGAGCCAGAGCACCATTGACGCGAACAAGCGCTTTTTCGCCTCCGAGGCGGACGTACCCCGCAGCGCCATCAGCCTGGGCATCGGGAGCATCATGAACGCGCGGCAGGTACTGCTGATTGCCACGGGCGAGGACAAGGCGGACGCGGTATACGAGGCGATTCACGGCGACGTGACGCCCCAGGTTCAGGCGTCCATTCTGCGGACGCACCCGGACGTGATCTTCCTTCTCGACAAAGCGGCGGCAAAGCGGCTCTGACGAGGCGCGTCAACAAAGTGGCCTGCGGGCCACTTTTTTGAGTTTGGCAGCCTCTCGCTGGTCGCTTCGCTCCCGGCCGCTCGAGGCTGTAAGGAAAGTTTTCC
>JAXEEE010000040.1:0-26998 GCA_034104265.1 Eubacteriales bacterium
GCCAGCGCGGGCACGTCGCAGCGCTCCTCGACCAGGGGAATGCGCCACTGCGCGCACAGTCCGCGCACGAACGCCGCGTCGGCAAGCGATTCCTCGCCCCGTATGCCGTGTTCAAAGTGCGCCGCGACCAGCTCCGGGCCGCCCGGCAGCTCGCGCAGAAGGCAGGTCAGCGCGACCGAATCGGCCCCGCCGGACAGCGCGACGAGCACCCGCCGGCGCCCCTCCGGCCAGACAAACCGCTCCATGATTCTATCCATGTTGCGTATTATAGCCTGTCGCGGCGTACATTACAACGCCCTGCGCGTTAACATTTTACCTTTCGTAAAACCAGTTCTGCTTTACACGCCGCCAGCCGTCCCAAAAGCTCTGCCCGGGTACCTCGTCCGCAGCCACGACCGGAAGCCTGGCCACCAGCCGCTCCCCCAGCAGCACGTCCACGCTGCCCACGCGTTCGCCCCTGTCAACGGGCGCGTCGATCGCCTCGGGCAGGCTCGGCTCAAGGCTCACCAGACTCTCCTCGCCCTTCTTGAGCAGCAGCGTCAGATCCTCGCCCAGCTCGAGCGCCACGCTGTCCGCCCTGCCGCCGCGAACCGGCAGCTCGCCCCGTATGCGCGCGCCCTTCTCGGCCACCGGATAGCGCCTGTAGCCCGCAAAGCCGTAGTCGAGCATCTGCCTGGCCGCGTCGAAGCGTTCGCTCCCGCTGGGCGCGCCCAGCACCACCGCGATGAGCCGCATGCCTCCGCGCACCGCCGTCGCCGCCATGCAGTAGCCCGCCTCCTTGGTGGAGCCGGTCTTGATCCCGTCGCAGCCATCATAGAGCCGGATGAGGCGGTTGGTGTTGGTCAGGGTGGTGGTTCGGCCGCTGTTGTGCACGACCTCGTCCAGCCAGACGGTCGAGTACCGGAAATAGGTCGGGTGCTTCACCAGCTCGGCCGCCATGCGCGCCACATCCCGCGCGGTGGTGTGCTGTCCCTCGGCGGGCAGGCCGGTCGCGTTGACAAACCAGGTGTCCTTCATGCCCAGCTGGGAAGCGCGCTCGTTCATCCGATCCACGAACAGCGGCACAGAGCCGGCGATGTGCTCGGCCAGGGCGACCGCCGCGTCGTTGGCGCTGCCTACGATGGCGCTCTTGAGCAGCGCGTCCACGGTCTGCGTCTCGCCCGGGTCAAGCAGCACCTGCGAGCCGCCCATGCCGGCCGCGTTCTCGCTGATCGAGACCGGGTCGGTCAGGCTGAGCCTGCCCGCCTCCTCCGCCTCGACGGTCAGCAGGATGGTCATGATCTTGACCACGCTGGCCACGGGCCGCTTTTCGTCCGCGTTCACCTCGAAAATGATCTGGCCGCTCTCCGGCTCCAGCAGCATCGCCGACACGCAGGGCAGCGTCATCGGCGCCTTTTCCTCCATCGCGCCCTCGGACAGCCCCGCCGCCCCCGCGGGCAGCGCGCACAGCGTCAGGCACAGCGTCAGGCACAGCGCCAGGCATACCAGCTTCTTCCACATCGTCCATTCCTCCCGCAAAAATCATACTTCTAGCGTATCCTCCGCGGGAAGACGTTATGCGGCTTTGTCCGCTGGCGTAAACTGGCATCAAAACACGTCGGCAAAAGAAAACTGGGGAGACCGAATTCAGTCTTCCCAGTCGGTTTGCGCTTTGCGCGTCAGTCGTCCATGCCCTCGATCAGCTGGCGATAGAACGAGGTGCCCGGCATGGTGTTGGGCACGCCCAGCGCCTCGAGCGTGGTCTTGGCGACGTCGGCGAAGGTCTTGCGCACGCCCAGGTTCACGCCCTCGTTGATGCCCAGGCCCCACACCATCAGCGGCACGTACTCGCGGGTATGGTCGGTGGACACGTCGCACGGGTCGCAGCCGTGGTCGGCGGTGATGATCAGCAGGTCGTCCTCCTTGAGCAGGCGGATGATCTCGATCAGGCGGCGGTCGAACTCCTCGAGCGCCCTGGCGAAGCCCTCGGGGTCGTTGCGGTGGCCGTAGAGCATGTCGGTGTCCACCAGGTTGGTGAAGCACAGGCCGGTGAAGTCCTGGCGCATGTAGTCCATCCACGCGTCGATGCAGGCGGGGTTGCCCGCGGCGTGGTTGGAGCCGGTCAGCCCGCGATGGTCGAAGATGTCCTCAATCTTGCCCACGCCCAGGCAGGTCATGCCCGCGCCGGACACCGCGTCCAGCAGCGTTAGGCCGAAGGGCGGCACGGAGAAGTCCTTCCGGGCCTTGGTGCGGGTGAAATGCCCCGGCTCGCCCACGAAGGGCCGGGCGATCACGCGGCCCACGCACAGGTCACCCTGGAGCATCTCCCGGGCAATCTCGCACATGCGGTACAATTCCGGCACGCTGAAGATGTCCTCATGGCAGGCGATCTGGAACACACTGTCCGCCGAGGTGTACACAATGGGCGTGTGATTTTGCATGTGCTCCGCGCCCAGCTCATCCAGAATGGCCGTGCCGGAGGCGGGCTTGTTGCCGATGACCCTGTGGCCGATGGCGGCCTCAAACCTCTCCAGAAAATCAGCCGGGAAGCCGTCCGGGAAGGTGGGGAAGGGCTTCGAAAGCGTCAGCCCAGCCAGCTCCCAGTGGCCGGTGGTGGTGTCCTTGCCCGCGCTGCGCTCCATGGCCCGGCCATAGGCGCACACGGCGGCGGGATCAGCGGGATAGTGGGTTCCCTCAATATGCCCCAGACCCATCCGGGCCATGTTGGGCAGGGAGGGCTTGCAGCGATCCACCACATGCCCGATGGTGCAGGAGCCCTCGTCGCCATACTGGGCCGCGTCGGGCAGATAGCCCACGCCCGCGCCGTCCAGAACCGTCAGAAAAACGCGCTTCATATCGTCATCCTCCTTGCAATTATTGTACACCATTTTCCCGTGGATGAAAAGCTTGATTTTTCCGCCGGAAGCATGTATGCTGGTGGGGAACAAAAGCTGGAGGTGCCTGCAACATGCGGCTGAGCCTTGACGATCAATATGAATCCATGCCCTGGGAGGCAATCGACGCGGTGGTGTTCGACGTGGGCAATGTGCTGATGGCCTTCCGGCCGGAGCAGGCGGTGGCGGATATCCTGCCGGAGCAGCCGGAGATCCACCGGGCGGTGCTGAACAGGACGGTGCGCACGCCCTACTGGCTCATGCTGGATCACGGCACCGTCACCCTGGAGGAGGCCGTGGAGGCCATGGTGGGCCGGAGGCGGGGCACGGCGTTGGAGGAGCCCATCCGCCGCTTCATGGGCCAGTGGCTGAAGCTGAAGCTGCCCGTGGAGGAGGGCGTCAGGGCCCTCAAAACCTGCAAGGCCCACGGGAAGAAGCTGTATGTCCTGTCCAACTACCACATGGAGGCCTTCCGGTGGGTGGAGGAGCATTACGACTTCTTCAGCCTGTTTGACGGCCTGGTGGTGTCCGCCTTCGAGCGGCAGGTGAAGCCCAACCCCGATATTTATCAGACGCTGATCGACCGCTATGGTCTGGCGCCGGAGCGCACGCTGTTCATCGACGACACCCCGGCCAACATTGAGGCTGCTTTGACGGCGGGCTGGCAGGGCGTGTGCTACAACGCGCAGGGGCAGCTGGACGCCTTCTTCCGGGACTGATCGAATGCCGGAAAGCCTTGATTTTCCTGGTTTTGCCGCACATGAGGACTGCAGGAAGCAAAAAAACTTCAAAAAAGTTTGAAAAAGGTGTTGACAAAACCGGGGAAATCGTGTATTATCTATATCGTCGCCTGCGGGACACGACCTGCCGGGAGATGGAAACAGACCGGGGTGTAGCGCAGTCTGGTAGCGCACGTGCTTTGGGAGCATGGGGCCGGGGGTTCGAATCCCTTCACCCCGACCAGACCAACTACCCAATCCGTGGCCCCGTGGTCAAGAGGCCTAAGACACCGCCCTTTCACGGCGGCTACTCGGGTTCGAATCCCGACGGGGTCACCATTTCCTCTCTTCTTGGGCCTTTAGCTCAGTTGGTTAGAGCGGCCGGCTCATAACCGGTTGGTCCCGGGTTCAAGTCCCTGAAGGCCCACGCCTGTGGCCCGGTAGCTCAGTTGGTTAGAGCGCCAGCCTGTCACGTTGGAGGTCGAGGGTTCGAGCCCCTTCCGGGTCGCCATTGTTTCCTTGGGACTTGTTCTGGATTCCCCCCCAAGCGACTACATGCTGGTGTAGCTCAATTGGCAGAGCAGCTGATTTGTAATCAGCAGGTTGCGGGTTCAAGTCCCTTCACCAGCTCCATCCTCCTTGGACAATGGAGGAACCAAACTTCATATGGGTAGGTTCCCGAGTGGCCAAAGGGAGCAGACTGTAAATCTGCCGTCTCTGACTTCGGTGGTTCGAATCCACCCCTGCCCACACCTTGCGGGAATGGCGGAATTGGCAGACGCGCATGATTCAGGTTCATGTGTGCAGTACGCACTTGCAGGTTCAAGTCCTGTTTCCCGCACCAAACCGGACACCAGTTTTGATACATTGCGTATCGAAGCAGGTGTCCGGTTTTTGCATAAGTCCTTGTTTCCGGGGGCTTTCCGATACCCTTGACCGAAAACAGACTCCACGGTGATCCTGAAACGGCCACCGTGGAGCCTCTTTCGTTTTTTCCGCCGCTCCCATTGAACGGAAATTCTGTGGGGGTGTGTATCTTCTGGCGCTGTTTGCGGATGTGCCCTCCACCATGCCGCCTTTGGCGTCGATGCTTTGGCCGCCGCTGAACAGCGCTGCAGCCATTCTCCTGATCAGGCAGCTCCGGAGCGCAATGCAGGAACAAAATGTCTGCGCTCCCGGGAGGATAGACCGACAAAGGCGTCAGCCACAAGCGCGTTCACGATCAGTGCCCTGGCCTCAGCGTAGGCAAGGCGGGCATTGTGTGCCGGGGAAGGCTGAAGCATGCAGGCTGCTTCCCGACAAGAACAGTGTCAGCCATGACAGGTTGGAGGAATAAGGAATGATCCCGATGCGGCGCGGGAGAACTGCAGTCATGCCGTCAGGCCGGGCATGGGGCGCTTCCTGCAACACGTCAGCGCGATGATCGCACATCGTCATTCCAAAACCAGCACAGCTCCGCAAAGCTGTAATCCATGGCGTCCCGGCCGCCGTGGGTACCGCCCTCCCGAAGGCGGAAGGACAGGTTGCCGTCCCGCTTGTTATCGGCCAGGCGGAACACGTCGCCGTAGCGGGTGGCCATGCTGTTAATCTGCATGGTGAACGCCGCGCCCGCGAAGTCCTCCGTACCGGTGGCAGTGAAGATGAAGAAGTCCTCCGGCGTCCAGCCGGATGCCCGCACCACCTCCGCAGCCCAGCCGCCGTCGCCCATGTTGCCGCTCATGGGCATGAAATAGCGGAAGTAATCCAGGCAGTACCGGAAGGTGTGCCCTGTGGTGACGGAGCCCATGGAAAATCCGCCGAACCCCCGATGATCCCGGGAAGCCCGCAGGCCCTCGGGGGTGGTGGCTTCGGCCCAGGTGCTGTAGCGGCTTTCCACAGCGGGCATCAGGTCGTTGACCAGCTCGTTGTGGTAGCGGTCGGTCAGCTGAAGCGCAAGGCTGTAGTTGCCGCTGTACCCCCCGGAGGAGTTGTTGTAGGTGGGGCAGACGATGATCATCGGCTGCATCAGCCCGTCCTGGATGGCGTGGTCGATGGCGTGCTTGAAGGGCGTCGGCTGCGCGTCGGTACCCAGGGTGCTGGTTTCGTTGCTCCAGCCGCCGTGCATGCAGTAGAAAATGTTGTACCGCTCGTCGGGGGTGTACCCATAGGGCAGGTAGACCCAGGCTGTTTTGGTCAGCCGCTGGATGTGCTCATCGTAGGTGAAGGACTCCCAGGTGTCGTAGTCGAAGCGGACAAGCTGCCCCTGCTGCTCAGCCGGCTGCGCATAGGCCTCGGGAATGCGGGGCAGGGTTTCCAAAATATCCCGGGCATTGGGCTGAAATGCTGCATCGGCGTGGGCCGCTGCGGACAGGGTCAGAGTTGCGGCAACCGCCAGCAGTGCGGTGAAAATTCGGTTCATGCTGGAACCTCCTTTGCTGAAATGGCGGATGATTCACGGGGCCAGCGAGATGGACAGGCTGCCCTCGTAATCCGCCAGGAAGCCAACATCATCCGTGATGCGGCCGATGGTCACCACGGGCACAATGGTCTCTTCCAGATGAATGCTGTGGAAGATGGCCACCGACGGCCCGGGATACCAGTAAGCCAAGCTGCCCAATTCATAGGCGCGGGTGTGCGGCTCGATGTCAGGAATGGCTTCCGGCAGATCAAAGGCCTTGGCAAAGCCGGGGGCGGGGTTCCACAGTTCGACGTTCAGCGGCAGCATCTCCGCAAACAGCCGCGCCGTTTCATTGCCAAAGAGCACGCCATGCAGCTGCTGCTCTCCAACAGTCAGAAGGATTTCCTGCCAGCTTGCCGCCTGCTGCATTTCCCGCACCCAGTCCAGCACCTCGTCCTCCTCTTCGTAGGAGGTGAAGCGGTGGCCCGCCAGCCATTCGCCGGTGCCTGCCATGTCCGCCAGCAGAAGGAGCGTGATGCCCCGTGTACAATCCCAGCTGGAAACCTTCCTCCGGGTGGCCGACGCGGGCAGCTTCAGCAAGGCTGCCGGGGCAGCGTACATCACGCCCACGGCGGTGATCAAGCAGATCAACCTGCTGGAGGAATCCCTGGGGGTGAAGCTGTTCGACCGCAGCCACCGGGGCCTCACCCTCACGAAGGCCGGGCAAAGCCTGTATCAGGACGCCCGTTATGTGATCCAGTACTGCCGGGACTCGGTGACCCGGGCGAAAAACGCCATGCAAGAGGAGGGCAGCGTGATCCACATCGGCTCATCGCCCATGACCCCCGCGCAGCTGCTGATGGAATTGTGGTCCCGGGTGAACGAGCGCTGCCCGGACGTCCGATTCCAGTTTGTCCCCTTTGACAACGCGCCGGAGAACGCCCGGGAGATTCTCGGGAACCTGGGCCGGAACATCGACGTGGTGGGCGGCATCTTTGACGACACCCTGCTGACGCTGCGGGGCTGCGCGGGGCTGGAATTGTGCCGGGGGCCGTTCTGCTGCGCGGTGTCGGTGCAGCATCCGCTGGCGGGAAAAAGGAAGCTGCGCATCGAGGATCTCTACGGGGAAAACTTGCTGATGATGCACCGGGGCTGGAGCCACTATGTGGATCAGCTGCGGGACGAATTGTGGCAGCACCACCCGCAGATTCACATTGTGGACTTCGACTTCTACAGCATGGATGTGTTCAACCGCTGCGAAAACTCCAACGACGTGCTGCTGGCCATCCGCGGGTGGGGCCAATGTGCATGCGCTGCAGCGGGTCATTCCGGTGGAATGGGACTACGGCATGCTCCATGCACCCGACCCAAGCCCCACGGTGCAGCGTTTCCTGCAGGCCGTGCGGGAGGTGGCCGGGGAATTCTACGGCTGACCCGCTATATCCCAAAGGTATATACCCTGCAACCAGGCGAGACTTCTCAGGAAGTCCCGCTTTTTTTATACTTGTAGGCAGAAGCGTGAAAGGGGTGAAACCATGATGCAGAAAATCGGTATCGGGCTGATGTGCTGCGTGCTGTGCCTGCTGCTGGACATGGGATATGCCCGGGCGGAGCAGCCCTTTGACCGGCCACGCCCATCCGGACAGTGATGGAGGATCCGGCCTTCGGTTCCTACGGGCGGCTGCTTTTCCCGGTGGATGAAGGGTGCTATGGCGGCGACACGCTGGGCAGCCTGCGCCTGACCTGGTACAGCCACATCGACCCGGACATGACCGTCGATATTGTCAACAGCCTGAAAGCCCGCGCGCAGGCAGGAGAAGCCGTGTTCTACGACATCTACACCGAGGCGGAGAAGGCCGCCGATCCGGACAAGCGGGACACGGGACTGTTCTTCTTCCGGGGGGAGCCGGGCGCACGGTTCGCCGTGTGCAGCGCGGGCGGCGGTTTCGCCTATGTGGGGGCCATGCACGACAGCTTCCCCCATGCCCTGACGCTGTCCCGGATGGGCTGCAACGCCTTCGCGCTGAGCTACCGTCCCGGAGCGCAGACCGCCTGCGAGGACTTGTCCAGAGCCATCCGCTTCATTTTCGACCACGCGGAGGAGTAAGGGGTGGACACCTCCGGGTATTCCCTCTGGGGCGGCTCGGCAGGGGGACGCATGACGGCCTGGGTGGGCGCCTACGGCACGGCGGCCTTCGGGGAGAAAGAACTGCTCCGTCCGGCGGCGGTCATCATCCAGTATACCGGCATGAGCGAGTACAGCCCGCTTGATCCGCCCACCTACACCTGCGTGGGCGACAGCGACGGCATTGCCTCCTGGCGCGTGATGCAGCGGCGGCTGGAAGCCATCGCCGCGTTGGGCACGGACACGGAGTTCCACGTGTACCCGGGGCTGTCCCATGGGTTTGGTCTGGGCACAGGCACGGTGGCGGAGGGATGGATCCACGACGCTGTGGCCTTCTGGGAAAGGCAGCAGAGCAAAGGAGAAGCGGAGCCATGAACAATTTCATCTATGAGAACAAGACGAAGGTCTACTTCGGCAAGGTGGCGTGAAGGAATACCTGGGGTGCCTGCGGGGCCACTACGGCAGCACCGTCATGCTGGCCTACGGCGGCGGCTCCGTCAGGCGCAACGGCGTGTATGACGAGGTGACGGGCATCCTGCGGGCAGCGGTCAAGACCGTGGTGGAGTTCCCCGGCATCATGCCCAATCCTACCTACGCCAAGGTGCAGGAGGGCGCGCGGCTGGCCCGGGATCATCACGTTGACCTGATCCTTGGCGTGGGCGGGGGCTCGGTGTCCGACTGCTGCAAGGTGGTGTCGGCGCAGGCGATGCTGGACGAAGATCTCTGGGGCATGGAGATGACCAGGCACACCTACCCCAGCCGGTTCATCCACCTGGGCGTGATTGTCACAGCCTTCGGTACCGGCTCGGAAATGAACGCGGGCGCGGTCATTACCCATGAGGGGAAGAGAATCAAGACCGGCATCTTCGGTGCGCAGGCGGATTTCGCCTTCCTCGACCCGACCTGCTCCATGTCTGTGCCCTTCGTTCAGGTGATTTCCGGCGCCTTCGACACCCTGAGCCACGCCATGGAGACCTACTTCGGCAGGCCGGAGGAGAACAACCTCTCCGACGATATCAATGAAGCCGTCATGCGCAGCGTCACCCGCAACATCCGCGTGCTGATGAAGAAACCGCAGAGTGATGAGGCACGCAGCGAGCTGGCCTGGGCCTCCGCCATGGCGGAAAACGGCATGCTGAAAATCGGCAAGGTGACGGACTTCCAGTGCCACCACATCGAGCATCAGCTGGGCGCGTACACCGACTGCAACCACGGCAGGGGACTGGCGGTGCTGCATCCCGCGCTGTACCGGCGCATCTGCCTGGACAATGTGCAGCGCTTTGCCCGTTTCGCGCAGAGGGTATGGGACATTGCGCCCAGGGCCACGGAGGAAGAAACCGCCCAGGCCGGGGTGGAGGCGCTGGCGGCGTTCATCCATGAGGTCGGCCTGCCCACGACGCTGACAGAGCTGGGCATTCCCGAGGACACCGACCTGCGCGCCGTGGCGGAGTCCTGCCGCATTTCCACGGGCTGCTGCAAACAGCTGACCCATGAGGAAATCTACGGGATTCTGCTGGCATGCAGGTAAATCATGAAACGGAGGTAATTCCATGAGCAAGAAAGTCCTGATTCTCTCCGGCAGCCCCCGCAGGGGCGGCAATTCCGACCTTTTGTGCGTTGAGATCGCCCGGGGCGCGGCGGAAAGCGGTCATGAAGTCAAAAAAATCCGCGTGGCGGCAAAGAAGATCGCGCCCTGCTCCGGCTGCTATTTCTGCCGGGAGCATCACGGCCAGTGCGTCCATCAGGACGAGATGGCGGAGGTGCTG
Organism: Eubacteriales bacterium; assembly: GCA_034104265.1. Taxonomy (GTDB): domain Bacteria; phylum Bacillota; class Clostridia; order Christensenellales; family Aristaeellaceae; genus UBA11524. The sequence continues at coordinate 9,861 of JAXEEE010000040.1, forward strand.
CAGAAGATGATCGACGCGGATGTGCTGGTGCTGGCAAGCCCCGTGTACGTCTACGCCATCGACGCGCAGCTCAAGGCGGTGATTGACCGCACGGTGGCCCCTGGCTGGAGGTGAAGAACAAGGAGTTCTACTACATCGTCACCATGGCGGACGAGGATCCCGCCTCCGCCGACACCACCCTGGCCTGCCTGCGGGGCTACGCGGACTGCGTGGAGGGCGCGGTGGAGAAGGGCGTGATCGTGGCCGGGGGCGTGTACGAGCCGGGCCGGGTGAAGGGCCTGCCCGCCATGGTCGATGCCTATACCATGGGCAAAAACGTGTAAGGGAGCGAGCATCATGCGCATACAGCTCATCAACGGCAGCCCTAACAAACAGGGCAACACCGCGTCGCTGGCATCGGAGCTGCTCCGGGGCAAGCCCTACGACACCCTCAATCGGACCGACCTGACCATCGGCATCTACGGCCAGAGTCTTCCCGGCGACGGGCTGGATACCGTCATGCCGCCATGGAGGGAGTAGACACCATCGTCATCGGCTCGCCGGTGTATTGGTATAATCTCTGCGGCAGCGTCCGCAATGTGCTGGATCGGTTCTACGGCCGGGTGGAAAAGGGCGCGCTGGCCGGGCGCAGGCTGTTCTTCGTGTTCCAGGGCGCGGGCCCGGAAAAGTGGATGCTGGAGGCCGGCGAATACACCATGAAGCGCTTCGCTTCCCTGTACGGCATGACCTGGATGGGCATGGCGACCAGCAGGCAGGAAGCGGCAACGCTGGGCAAGGAAGTGTAACATGCAGTACCGTACACTGGGCAAAGACCTGACCGTATCCGCCGTGGGCCTTGGCTGCATGGGCTACACCTTCTTTGACACGGCGGAGGTCTACGGCACGCCGGAGGATCCCCATGCCAACGAGGCGCTGGTGGGCGCGGCATTGAAGCCCTTCCGCAGCCGGGTGGTCATCGCCACCAAGTTCGGCATCCGATTTGATACGTCCAGCCCCGCTGCCAACAAGCCCCTGCTGCCTGACTCCCGGCCGGAGATCATCCGGGCCTCGGTGGAGGCGTCGCTCCGGCGGCTGCACACCGACCACATCGACCTGTACTACCAGCACCGGCAGGATCCCCGGGTGCCCGTCGAGGACGTGGCGGGGGTGATGCAGCAGCTGATGCGCGAGGGCAAGATCACCCACTGGGGCCTGTCGGAGGTCACGGAGGACACCCTCCGCCGCGCCCACGCCGTCTGCCCCGTGACCGCCGTGCAGAACCGCTACTCCATGATGGCCCGCTGGTATGAGAGCCTGTTCCCCGTGCTGGAGGAGCTGGGCATCGGCTATGTGGCGTTCTCGCCCCTGGCCAACAGCTTCCTTTCCGGCAGGTATGACAAAACCTCCCGCTTCGACTCGCAGACCGACTACCGCAGTGTGATGCCCCAGTTCCATCCGGAGAGCATCGACCGCAATCAGGCCCTGCTCTCGCTGCTGAACAACCTTGCGGCGGACATGGGCGCGATCCCCGCCCAGATTTCCCTGGCGTGGATGCTGTGCAGAAAGCCGTACCTGGTACCCATCCCCGGTACGCGCAGGCCGGAGCGGCTGCGGGAGAACGCAGGAGCCGCGGACATTGCGCTGTCCGCCGAGGATATCAGCGCCATCGACCGGGCGCTGGAAGGCATGGACATGTCGCCGGTTTTTTGGCGGAACACCCGTGGCAAAAGCATAACCCTCATGAAGAAAAGGATGAATAACATGGAATATGTAACACTGAACAACGGCGTCCGGATGCCCATGGCGGGCATCGGCACCTTCATGCTGACCCCGGACGAGACGGAAGCCTCTGTGCTCAGTGCGCTGAAGGGCGGTTATCAGCTGATCGACACCGCCAACGCCTATGTGAACGAGAAGGCCGTGGGTCGGGCCATGAGGAAGTCCGGCGTCCCCCGGGACAGGATTTTCCTGGAAACGAAGCTGTGGCCCGCGTTCTACGAGCAGCCGGACGCCGTGGAAAAAACGCTGGCGCGCCTGGACACGGACTACATCGACCTGCTGCTGATTCACCAGCCTGCCGGGAACTATCTGGCCGGATACCGGCAGATGGAGCGGGCCTATCAGGCGGGCAGGGTGCGGGCCATCGGGCTGTCCAACTTTGGTGTTGAACAGATCGAGGAGATCATGAGCGTCTGCACGGTGAAGCCAGCCGTTTTGCAGACCGAGCTGCATCCCTATCATCAGGAGCGGCAGCTGAAGGCGCTGCTTGGGAAAAACGGCATTGTGCCGCAGGCCTGGTATCCGCTGGGGCATGGGGACAGGGCGCTGCTGGAGGAGCCGCTGTTTGCCGCGCTGGGCCGAAAGTACGACAAATCCCCCGCGCAGATTATCCTCCGCTGGCACATTCAGGACGGGAACGTGGTCATTCCCGGCTCGAAGAATCCTGCGCACATCCGGGACAACCTGAACCTGTTCAACTTCGCCCTGACGGAGGAGGAAATGGCGCAGATCGCCGCGCTGAACCGGAACGTCCGCTACTACACCAGCACGCCGGAGCTGCTGGAAAAGTACGCGCAGATGGTGCCACCGGTGGATGAGCAGAAGTAAGCGGCATGCATACGATCTCCAACGTATAGAAAACAGAAGGTCAATCTGCTTTGGGTGCAGATTAACCTTTGTGCTTCTCTCAACAGCCTCGCCTTGTTGTGCAGACAGAAGCGCTGATGGTACTGATAGGTTCGCTGATCCGGGTTGACACTCTGGAGAATGCAGGTATAATGATACTTGAAGGGCGAGGCATTGTGATTCCTGCGGGCATTCCGCATGCGGCGGCCTTCAATGCTTGCAGAAACAGGAATTAGGTTCGGACATGGAAGGGTTTGGTGCCTTGGCGTTCTGGCCCATCAACCCATGAATGGAGGTCATGTGCATGAAAAAAGCCGCATGCTTTGCTGTGCTGCTGATGCTGGTGATCCTCCTGGGCGGCTGCCGGTTCGAGGAGCGTCCACTGCCAACGAAGGCGAGAGCGCAGGAGTTGTTCCAGGCACATTTCGACGAAATCGACGCCGCCGCAGCGCTGCTCTGGTCGCACTATGCGGAGCTGGACGCACTGGTGCTGGAGGGCGACTATAGACTGCACGTTTTCGGCCACGGCTGGAGCAAGGATGACTGGCGGTATGCCCGGACGTCCCTGACAGAGGGGGAAAAGGATCAGATCTTCGCGGCATGGAGCCTTCTGGACGAAAACGGCTGCAGCATCACCTATCATATGTCCGATCCGATCCTTGCGCCGACCCTCGCGCGCCACTGCGGGTATGACGAAACGGGGCGATCCTTCGCGTTTTCCTATATCCGCCCCGTCGAGGATGCGGATGACGGGATATCCCCCGAGGAAACGGTTCAGCGGCGTTTGCACAGCCTGGGCGTATGGAATCCCAATACCTTTCTTGACTGGTTGCCCCTGGAGGCCGAGTACTGGTATCAGGGGACAAAAGCACACATTCTGTTCCCGCAGGAATAACGCATGGCGGAGCTTCATGGAAGCCCCACCATTTTCTATGGGTATACATGTCCGTTCCGGATTCCGGCGCTCACCCGGCCACATAGCCTGCACCCTTGTCCTTCGCGCTCTGGATGGCCGCCGGGAGCGCGGTCTGCAGCAGGTGCTCCATGCAGTTCGGCACCCATTCCTCGTCCCGGGTGATGGTGCTGGGCTGCACCCAGGAGAGCAGCACGCTGGCCAGGGCCTCGGTGAAGAAGTCGCACAGGAAGGCCCGGAAGGGTTCTGCCAGGGTGACCTCCTGCTGCCGGGCCATGCTGTCGATCAGCATGGCAAACTGCCTGATGCCCTCGATGGTTGCCTGCTCCGGCATCTACTTGGACAGGGCGTAGATGTCCTGAAAATGATAGCAGAAGGTCTTGCGGTTTATGTGGCAGTCGCCGGCCAGCTCGCTGGCGGTGATCTTCGACAGGGGCTTGCGGGCCATGCGCTTTTTCAGCGCCTCCGCCAGCTGCATGCGGGTCATTATGTCCCTTTGTCCCACACGTGGCCGGATCTGACCGTGGTATCGGGAGGAAAGCCGCGCTATGCTTGAGGGCGAAAACGCAGGAAAGGCGGAATGCGCATGGCGCGATACGCCTATGCCATCATCATAAAAACATCCCATGGTGACAGGCGCGGTCAGCTGTCGCTGGACTGCGAGCAGGGAAGGTGCCAGGGGGTCATGACCCTGCTGGACACGCGGAGCAGCATCACCGGCACGCCGGAGCCCGGGGGACAGTGCGAACTGCGGGGGCTGCTGTGCACCCTGCTGCAGACGATTCCCTATACTGCGGCGGGCGTGCTGCTGCCGGAGCGGCTGTCTCTGACGCTGAAGGCGGGCTTTCGCCTGAACGGCGAGGGGGAGGAGCGCGGATGATGGAACGCTTCTGCAGGATGCTGATGCGGCATCCGGGGGGGGTGACGCTGGCGTTTGTGGTGGCGGCGGGGGCTGCTGTTTTATTCAAATGCGCTCATGCATTCCTCCAGCTGCGCCATGCTGGAGCAGGTCACGATGGGGATGGCGGTCACGCTCTGCCGGGCAAAATACCGTAGCGACGCTTGCGTGACCTCCGCCGCGCCGCCCAAATGCTCCAGCCGGCGGAACTGCTCATCGTTGTCCGGATTGCCGTAGGTGCGCTGTATTCCCTCGGGCAGGGGATCCCCGCGCCACCGGCGGGTGAAGTAGCCCTTGGCCAGGGCGGTGAAGGCCATGAAGCTCAGCCCCGTCTCCCGGCCCAGGGCCATCATCTCCTCGTCCATCATGACGTAGTCCGCCGGGAGCGTATCCCGGTTGATCCGCGCCATGCTCCACATCAGCTCGTTGACGACGAAGCCCGGCTGGCCGCGTTCTGCGGCATAGGCGTTGGCCTGGGCCGTCCGCCTGGCCGACCAGTTGGAGCAGGCCAGATAGCGCACCTTGCCCTCGGCCACAAAGGAGGCCAGGCAGTCCATGATCACCTCCACCGGCAGGGCGGGATTGTCCCGGTGCAGCATGTACAGGTCGATGTAGTCCGTCTGCAGGCAGCGGAGGCTCTCCTCCAGATCCTGCCGCAGGTTGTCCGGCGTGACGCGGCTGATCTCCGGCGTGGGCAGGTCGAAATGTCCGCCCTTGGTGCACAGGATCACGTCCTCCCGCCGATGATCCTTCAGCCACCGGCCGATGGCCCTCTCCGAGCAGCTGCTCTCGCCGGGCAGCCAGTTGCAGTAGACATGGGCGGTGTCGATCAGGTTGCCGCCGTGGGCGGTGAAGGCGTCCAGATGCGCGTTGACCTGCTGCTGGTTCAGCGCCGCGCCGAAGTTCACCGTGCCCATGCACAGGCGGGACACGGTCAGGTCGGTTCCGTGAAGGCGGATGGTTTCCATCATGATGCTGTCTCCTTTGGCGGTATTGCTGTCTCCATTATACCGCAGCGCGCCGGAAAGCACAATGCCGCAGAGGTCTGGCTTGACGCATGGGCGGGGAAGGGGTATCATCAGCATGGGCGGTTGTGCCGCCGGGGGAGGATAACCATGGAGAATCCGCGCAATTTCAGCTTTTTCCAGCACCGGGCGTGTGAATACTTTCCCTGCCACCCGGGCATTCCGGAGGAGGACTTCAGCTGCCTGTTCTGCTACTGCCCGCTGTATGCCCTGGGGAAGCGCTGCGGCGGCAGCTGCCGCTACACCGAGGAGGGGATCAAGGACTGCTCCGGGTGCACCTTTCCCCACCTGCGGGAAAACTACGACCGGGTGCTTGCCCGCTACGGCGACATTATGGCGCTGGTCAGGCAGTCGGACGGGCAGACAGGAAAAACCGATTGACGAAGCAGCCGGAAGGTTCTATAATGATTAGGACAAATGAATAGCCGGTGTATCTGCGCGGCAACGCGCGGCGCGCCCACTGGACGGGCGCGTCATGGGAACGCGGATGAGAATTCCGGGCTATCCCAGTAACCGTGAAGCGGACGAAAGCGATGGAAGCCACTGCGCAAGCGGGAAGGCGGGCGAGTAGGATGAGGCCAAGCCGGGAGACCTGTTTACACCGTGAAACCAATCATTCCCCTGGGGGTGGGATATGCTATGCAGACTGGCGGCATGGCCGCAGGTCTTATTAGTGTTCCTCAGGGAGGAACGCTGTTTTTTTGTGAAAACAGCAGCCTTCCGCTGATTCATTTGATTCTGCACAATCAGGAGGAAACTGAAATGTCCAGGAAAATCATTGCTCTGCTGATGGCCGTGCTGATGGCCGTCGGCGCGACCGCCGCCATGGCTGAGGACGCGGCCGTCACCGTCACCGACATGTATGGCCGGGAAATCACCCTGACCGAGCCTGCCACCCGCGTGGTCGCGCTGACGGCGGCGGACTGCGAGATCCTCTGCGCCATCGGCTGCGAGGACGCCCTGGTGGGCCGGGGCCTGTACTGCGACTATCCGGAATCCATTCTGGACGTGCCGGTGATGCAGTCCGGCGCGGACACCAACCTGGAGGAGATCCTGGCCCTGGAGCCGCAGGTGGTGCTCATGAGCGACATGGCCCAGAGCAAGGAAACGGTCGATCTGCTGGAGCAGAACGGCGTGAAGGTCGTCATCAGCGATGCCAATGACATTGCCGGTACCTACACCGCCATCCGCATGATCGGCGCGCTGATGGGCAAGGATGCCGAGGCGGAGGCCCTGGTCAGCGACATGCAGGCCACCTTCGACCAGATTGCTGCCGCCAGCGAGAATACCGGCAAGACCGTGTACTTCGAGGTGTCCCCGCTGCAGTGGGGCCTGTGGACGGCGGGCAGCGGCACCTTCATGGATGAGCTGGCTGCCATGTGCGGTCTGACCAACGCCTTTGCGGACGTGGAGGGCTGGGCGGCCATCAGCGAGGAGCAGGTGCTGGAGCGCAACCCCGACTACATCGTGACCATCACCATGTACTACGGCGAGGGCCCCACCCCCGTGGAGGAGATCATGGGCCGCGAGGGCTGGGCTGAACTGAAGGCCGTGGCCGCCGGCGACATCCTCAACGCAGACTCCAACGCCGTGTCCCGTCCCGGTCCCAGGCTGAAGGACGCGGCCATCGAGCTGTACAACTTCATCAACGGTGCGGACGCTGAGGAAGCCCCCGCTGCCTGATCCACCGCATGTTCCCGGGGAGCCCGTGAGGCGGGCTCCCCATTTTCTTCCGACCGCATGAGAGTACGAAATGAACGCAAAACATGAACGCCTGACCTGGCGGGGCTATGCGCTGTTCCTGCTGGCCCTGGCGGGAACCATGCTGCTGTGCGTCTGCGTGGGCAGCGTATCCATCCCCCTGGGGGATACGGTGTCCGTCCTGTGGAGCGCGCTGACGGGCGCGGAGACAGCCGCGGGCATGTCCCGGAACATCATCCTCAACGTGCGCCTGCCCCGGGTGCTGAACGTGGCCCTGACGGGGGCGGCGCTGTCGCTGTGCGGCGCGGCCATGCAGGGCCTGCTGCGCAATCCCCTGGCGGACGGCTCCACCTTAGGGGTGTCCTCCGGCGCGTCTTTGGGGGCGGTGATTGCCCTGGCCTTCGGGGTGAGCATCCCCGGCGTGGAGGCCGGGGGCGTAATGCTCCTGGCCATGGTCTTCGCCTTCCTGTCCCTGGCGCTGATCCTCTCCATGGCCTATGTGCTGGATCGCTCCCTGTCCACGGGCAGCATCATCCTCATCGGCGTGATCTTCTCCATGTTCGCCTCCAGCGTCATGTCGCTGATCATCTCCTTCGCCGGGGACAAGGTGCGTACCATCACCTTCTGGACCATGGGTTCCCTGTCCGGCACCAGCTACCGGCAGGCGGGCTGTCTGGGGGTGGCGCTGCTTGTGTGCGGCGGAGTGATCCTGCGCTTCGGGCGGGAGCTGAACGCCTTCGCCATTGGCGAGGATCACGCCCGGCACATCGGCGTGAACGTCAGACGGGTGAAGCTGATGATCCTCATCGCCGTGTCGGTGCTCATCGGCGTGTGCGTGTCCATTGGCGGCACCATCGGCTTCGTGGGTCTGGTGATGCCCCACATGGCCCGGATGGTGGCCGGGCCCAACCATCGCAGGCTGCTGCCGGCCTCCATGTTCTCCGGGGCGATTTTCCTGCTCCTGGCGGATCTGGCGGCCCGCACGCTGCTCAGCCCCATCGAGCTGTCCATCGGCGTGGTCACGTCGCTGGTGGGGGCGGTGGCGTTCGTCGTCATCTTCTACCGCACAAGAAAGGCCAGGTGATCGTATGCTGACAGCGGAGAACGTCACCGTCCGCTACGACCGCCATACCGTGGTGGACAATCTGTCCTTCCGCCTGGAGGAGGGCCAGTGGCTGATGCTCATCGGCCCCAACGGCGCGGGCAAGTCCAGCCTGATCCACGCCATCACCCAGGGCGTGTCCTATACCGGGTGGATTGCGCTGGAGGGCCGGGACGTGCGCACGTACAAGCCTGCGCAGTTGGCGCGGCGGATCGGCGTGCTGTCCCAGCAGCACAGCGTGGGTTACGCCTACACGGTGGAGGAGGTGGTGGGCCTGGGCCGCTACGCCTATTCGGCGGGATTCCTGTCGGGCTGGGACGATGAGGGCGCGGCCAAGGTGGAGCAGGCCCTCGACATCACCGGCATGCAGGGGCTGCGCCACGCCAGCATGATGACCCTCTCCGGGGGCGAAATGCAGCGGGCCTTCCTGGCCCAGGTGTTCGCCCAGGATCCGTCCATCCTCATCCTGGACGAGCCCGCCAACCACCTGGATCTGGTGTATCAGAAGCACATCTTCTCCCTGATCGGGGAGTGGCTGAAGCAGCCCGGGCGGGCGGTGCTGTCCGTGGTGCACGACCTGAGCCTGGCCCGGAAGTACGGCACTCATGCCGTGCTGATGCATGAGGGCCGGTGCGTGGCCCGGGGCCTCATGGACGATGTGCTGATGCCGGACAACCTGCAGCGCGTCTACGGCATGGACGTGCACCAGTGGATGCGGGAGCTGCTGGGCCAGTGGCAGTAACGGCAGGGTTTGCCTGAACAAAAGGCGCGGAAGGGAAGGCTTCCGCGCCTTTGCCATGCCAGGAAAGAATCCTCCGGAAAGATGTTGACAAAACAACAATCCGCCTGTATAATGCGGAATGTTGAAACATCAACATTAAAAGGAGGACAGACGGATGAAACCATGGAAGAAAATCCTGCTGGGCTGCCTGGCGGTGGTGCTGGTGCTGGTGATTGCCCTGGGCGTGACGGTGTGGTGCCTGTGGGGGAATGAGCTGGCGACGCTTATGAGCATCAGCCAGGTGCGGGGGCGCAACGATGCGCATCTGGACGGCTCGGTGTACACGATGCAGGTGAAGGGCGGCTTCTACCTGGACGACTTTGTGGCCCAGGGCGGTGTGAAGAGCGACAGCGAGCTGATCAGCTTCATCATCGGGAAGATTGCCAAGGGGCTGATTCCCATGACCATCAGCGACCCGGAGATCGGCTGCTCCTCCTTCACGGCCACCACGGCGGACGGGGATGCGCTCTTCGGCCGGAACTATGACTTCTCCAAGACCAACACCATGCTGGTAACCACCCAGGCCAATCCCGGGCGGCATGCCTCCGTGTCCACGGTGGATCTGCAGTTCCTGGGCATTGACGTGGACAAGGATCCGGACGGGCTGATGAGCAAAATCATCTGCCTGGCCGCGCCCTACGCGCCCCTGGACGGCGTGAACGACGCGGGCGTGGCCTGCGGCATCTACATGACCTATCAGGGCGGGGAGAAGACCGTAGCCACCAACCAGGACACGGACAAGCCGGACTTCACCTCCACCACGCTCCTGCGGCTGATCCTGGACTACGCCGACAGCGTGGAGGAGGCCGTGGAGATTGCCTCCAGCTATGACCTGCACGATTCCGCACGAACCTCCTACCACTACATGGTGGCGGACGCCAGCGGCCGCAGCGCCATCCTGGAGTGGGTGGGGGACAACGACGCCACCGACAACGACGGCGCGGCCCGGCAGCTGGTGGTGCATTACAATGACGAGGACGACTATGTGGGCGTGCGGGAGGCATCCAGCAGCTTCCAGTGGATCACCAACTTCATTGTGAATCCCGGCTACTACGACGGCGTTGCTCCCGAGGAGAAGAAGGGCGAGGATCGCTACGACCGCATTTATGAGGAGCTGGCCCGGACGAACGGCGTGGTGGCAGACGAGCAGGCTGCCATGGACATTCTGGCCATTGTGGGCCGCCGCAGCTGGAAGAACGACGACGGCAACGGCTGCACGGTGCACAGCGTGGTCTACAATCTGACGGACAGGACGGCCCTGTGGGTGTCCAACGAGAACTACGACGATCCCATGGCGGTGTTCACCCTGAGCGTACGGTAATCGTACAATTTCCCTGCTTCGTGCAACCATCCAGCCCTGCCGCGCCATGCGGCGGGGCTTTGCTGCGTTCATGCGCCTTGTGCAGGGGGGCGGTTCATTGGACAAAAGGGTTGTTTTGTCCAATGGGAAGGGCAGAGCTCCGGCTTGAAAGGGGAATGTCCTTGCTGGTATAATGATAAGGGGCGCCAGGGAATTCGCCGCGGCAGCGCCGGGCGCAGTCCGCGTTCCGGGAGCGCTTCCCGGCCGGATGGGCGGTTCCCGCGCGCTGAGCAAGGAGGACGTCCGCATGCCTGATTCCAATATGACCAAAAAGGCGCTTTCCTTTGCGCTGATGGAGCTGATGACAACCGAGTCCTTTCAGAAGATCAGCATTTCGGATATCTGCGACTTATGCCACATGAACCGAAAGAGCTTCTATGATCACTTCAAGGACAAGTACGACCTGGTCAACTGGATTTTCGACAACGAGTTCATTGCCATTGTGCAGCGGGAGCGGGACAAGGACACCTGGGACTTCCTGCTGGAGATTCTGCGCTGCTTTTATGACAACCGTGCCTTCTACCGCAAGGCGCTGTCCTACCAGGGGCAGAACTCCCTCGGCGAGCATCTGCTGGAGGTGACGGAGCCCATTTTCCGCGCCCGCATGGCTGAGGCGCTGGAGGGCGAGGCCATGGAGTTCTATGTAAACTTTGCCACCGATGCGCTGCTGGCCGCGCTGGTGCGCTGGCTGCGGGAAGAGGACTGCATGCCGCCGGAGCAATTCCTGCGCATGATCCAATCCGTCATCATGAGCATCAGCAACGATTATGTGACCATGGAGCATACGGAAAACGGAGCCTGACACAATGGGTCAGACTCCGTTTTGTCCTTTCTACAGCCGGATGGAGGAGCGGGCGGCCTTGCGGGGCAGCGCGCCCAGCAGGATCTCCCGCAGGGGGATTGTGAACAGGTTGTAGCGATCCGCAGGCTCGTCCCGGCCGTAGAGGAGCAGCGCGCCGTTCCTGGCAAAGCCCGCGGAGCAGCGGTCGCCGGAGACGATTCTGTCCACCAGCAGGTTGTTGCTGCGGATTTCCCAGGGGATGGTGCTGTGCTGCTGGGCAGCCCGGGACTTCACCACATAGTCGTACACGGTCTCCCGGGTGAGGGCGGAGCAATCCGCCTCCGGCAGAAAGGCGGTGAAGATGGCGTGCAGGGCCTCCGCCTGACGGATCAGGCTGTCGCTGAGCACATCGCAGAGGTTATCGTCGCTGTAGCGGATGCATACGGAATAGAGCAGCTTCCGCTCCCGCAGCCGCCGGCAGGCCTGGGCCGCGCCCGGGGACATATCCACCACCAGCATGATGCTGCGGATGGGCGACAACGCCGTCAGCAGGTCATCGTCAAGTTCCTCCGGGGTGCAGAAGAGCAGGAAGGCGCAGTCGGGATGCCCGGCCAGGAGCGGCAGCATCTGCCGGACGCCGCCCTGGGCGTAGACAAACCAGGTGTATATCCCCATGGCCTTGCTTTCCTCCAGCAGGCGGCGGTAACGGTCCATGTGCTCCGCCGGCGCCTGCGCGTCCATATTCAGCTGCAGCGTCCAAGGGATGCTGAAATGCTCCCGGGCCTCGATGTCGCGGATTTTTTTCGTTCCCAGGGTGCAGCTGTTGTACCCCAGCGCCATGCCGAAGGCCAACAGACGGTCGTGCTCCACGTGGGTGGCGGCGTCCTGGATCAGGGGATAGAAGGCGCTGCGCTCGTTGCGGAGCAGATGCTGCGCACGCTGGAAGAACCGCTGCTGAAAATGCCCCTGGCAGAAATTCACCGCCATGTCCACCAGATTCCGGCTGCCCCGCCGGGGATGGGACTCGACCTCCCGCAGGGCTCTGCGGACGATGGTTTCAATCAGCACATAGGATACGCTTTGGGTCATTGTACCACTTCCTTGCCTGTCTGCCGGATGCGCCATGCCACCCTGGAATTTCCGAATATATCCAAAGCATAGTCCCATCCGGCCCCCGGGGCAATGGACATTTTGCCGCAGCTGTCCCAAAAGGGAACAGGAGGATGATCCCGCCGGGAAATGGACGGCTGTTCAGACAGGCGGAGGACATTGACCAGTGACGGGAAGGTCGTTTTGTTCTATCATGAAAGACAGCAGGCTGCCGGATGCAGCCGGGCAGTAAAGGAGAGATGTGCTGATGCCGCGACACAGCGTTCACGCAGGGAAGCAGGAACAGCCCGTGCCGGAGAGGGCGCACAGGGAGGATCGGGGCAGCCGGGCGCAGCGGATAGCGGGCGCGCTGCTGTTTGTGTCCCTGGCGCTGTCGGTGGTATACGCCGCCATCCAGCTGTATCATGCGCCGGTGAGCATCCCGGAGAGTGTGCCCCATGAGAAGGTCAAGAGCGATTATCTGCTGATGCTGACCCAGTGCATCCTGGGCCTGTTGGTGATGGCGCTGCCCTCCGTGGTGAACCGGCGGTGGAGCGTGCCCATTCCCAGGCGCATCTACATCATGTACTACATTTTCCTGTACTGCGCCATTTTCCTGGGGGAGGTCTTCGACTTCTACTATTTTTACCCCACTGGGACATCATTCTGCACGGCTTTTCCGGCATGATGCTCAGTGCGCTGGGGTTCATCCTGGTGGATCTGCTCAACCGCAACGCGGATGTTCGGGTGTCCCTGAGCCCCTTCTTTGAGTCCATGTTCGCCTTCTGCTTCGCCCTGGCTCTGGGCGCCATCTGGGAGATCTACGAGTTCAGCTTCGATGCCCTGCTGGGGCTGAACATGCAGAAGGCCCTGACGGAGGAAGGCGTTGCGCTCATGGGCCGGGAAGCCCTGCGGGACACCATGGAGGATATCATTGTGGACGCGGTGGCAGCCCTGGCGGTGGCCATTGCCGGGTACAGGGTCAACCGGCAGAAGCATGCCGCCGGCAGCGGCGAAGCAGCCATCGCTGCGGAGAGCAGGCCATGAAGAAGGAGCGGAAGCCCGTAAGGACAATCATGCTGCTGATTGTCTTTGCCGTGTGCGTCAACGCGGCGGTCAATCACCTGAATGTGGTGGGCGGCGCGCTGCGGCAGGGGATCGGCCTGATTACGCCGATCCTGTTGGGGTTTGTGCTGGCGTTCCTGCTGAGCATCCCGGTGCGCGTGCTGGAGAAGCATGTGATCCGGCCCCGGGGAACGCGGTGGCTCCGGGGACAGCGGAAGCTGCAGCGGCCCCTGAGCATCCTGCTGAGCACCGTGCTGCTGGCGCTGATCGTGGGCTTCATCATTTACGCGGTGATCCCCAGCCTGGTGGACAGCCTGCACACCCTGGTGATCCAGGTGCCTGCGCTGCTGGAGGATATCAAGGCCTTTGTGCGTCCCTACCGGGACTATGCCCCGGAGCTGATTGACGGCATCGAGGAACTGACCATCGACTGGAGCGCCATCGAGCGGGGCATCACCGCCTTCCTGCAGGACGATACCCGGGAGGTGGCGGGCAGCGTGATTTCCGCAGCCTTCTCGGTGTTCGGCAAGATGTTCAGCATGGTGTTCGCCTTGATCATCGCCTTCAGCGCGGTGAGCCAGAAGGAGCGCCTGGCCCGGCAGTGCAAGGCTCTCCTGTACGCCGCCGTGCCGGAGAAGCGGGCGGACTGGCTGCTGGGCATGGGCAGGAAGATCAGCGGCATCTTCGCCAGCTTCATCACCGGGCAGGTGCTGGAGGCGTTCATTCTGGGGAGCATGGTGCTCGTGGGCATGATGATCTTCCGCTTCCCCAACGCCTTTGCCATCAGCGCACTGGTGATGCTCATGGCCTTCGTGCCCATCATCGGCGCATGGGTGTCCGCGATTGTAGGCGCAATCATGATCCTGGCCAGCGACGGCCTGGGCAAAGCCCTGGGCTTTGTGCTGATGATCATCATCCTCCAGCAGATCGAGGGCAACCTGATCTATCCCCGGGTCATGGGCAAGCGCGTGGGCCTGCCGTCCTTGTGGGTGCTGGTGGCCATCACCCTGGGCAGCGGGCTGATGGGTGTGATTGGCATGCTGCTGTTCGTGCCGCTGTTCGCGGTGATTTACCAGCTGCTGCGGGACTGGGTGCAGGCCCGAAGGGCGCAAAGGGCAGCCGCCTCCATGTCCGCCCCGCAGATGGAGCAATGCTGAAGGGACAAACAAAGCGGCCGCGCCGCGTCTCCATGGGGAGGCTGCGGTACGGCCACTTTCATGCTGCAGGGGATTATTTCCGGAAGGACTGCTTCCAGCGGTAGCGGCGGATCATGTCCTTGACGCGGGTCACCAGGTCGCCGCCGAAGAACAGCGCCACGTTGAGCATGGCCATCAACAGGGCGATGCGGGTGGCCATGGTGCCCACCACCAGGCTGTACACCAGCCCCAGGACGGAGAGCAGCGCCAGGTACTTCATCTTTACCGGCAGAATGAAGAACACGTTCACCTGGAAGTCCGGGTACATCAGCGCGAAGCCCAGGAACAGCGACAGGTTCAGGTAGTAGTTGGTGGCGTAGCCCGTGATGCACCCGGCCAGGATGGTGCCCAGCATGCCGCACAGGTAGTACAGGTTGAAGCGGAACGCGCCCCACTGGTTCTCCAGCGCGCTGCCCACCAGCCAGTCGAAATACAGCGCGAACACGATGAACAGCAGGCTGGAATCCGACGGAATGAAGATGAAGGTGATCAGCCGCCAGATCTGCCCCCGCATGACCGCCGCCTTGTTGAAGGCCAGAAGCCCGCTCAGGTTCATCGGGGTGAAGGTGTTGATGGCAAACACCGCCGCCATGCCCATGACGATGATGGTCATCAGGTTGCGGATGGCGTAGCGGCCCAGCTTGCGCTCCATGCTGTTCATCCATTGCGATAAGCCCGTCATTTTTTTCACTCCTTGCGCCTCTCCGAAATCAGGGGGGAGGCCGTTATGCTTGTTTGTCCGGATCCCCGCCGGACAGCAGGTGATGGCGGATGGCCCAGGTCACGCCGTCATGGTCGTTGTCGGGCAGGATGATATCCGCCCGTGCCTTCAGCTCGGGTACGGCGTTGCCCACGGCGAAGCGCAGGCCCGCGCTGTCGAACATGGTCAGGTCGTTGGCACTGTCGCCGATGCAGGCGATTTCCTCCCGGACAATGCCCAGCTGCTTCGCCAGCATGGTCAGCGCTGCGCCCTTGCTCGCGCCGCCGTCGCTGATCTCCACGTACCGCCCGCTGAAGGACAGATTGCACGCCGGGAAATCCGCCAGTGCAGCCTTCACCCGCGGGCGCGCGCCCCTGCGCAGGAAGAACAGCTGCAGCTCCTCCACGCCGGTATGCTCCGCCGCCAGCAGCGCAGACAGGGACGGCACCGTGCGGGCACGGGTCGCGTCCTGGCCGTAGACCATCCTCCCCATGGCCGCCAGCGCGTGGCCCTCCAGGAGAAACTCGTTGTCCACATGGGCGGTCAGCCCCAAGCCGGGGCCGTCGCAGGCGGCAAGCATGCTGAGCGCCCTGTCCCAGGGCATCAGGCAGGTATGCAGCGTCTCTCCGGTGCGGGTATCGGTGACCCGCGCGCCGTTGGAGCTGATCACATAGCGATAAAACTGACAATCCTCCAGCTGATGGGGCAGGCACGTCAGCGCCCGTCCGGTGGTGGGGACGATCTCCATGCCGGATTTCGCCGCATCGGATAAGGCCGACAGGGTGCTGTCCGTGATGCGCTTGCGGGAGGTGAGGCAGGTTCCGTCCATATCAATGGCAAGCAGTCTGATCATAACATCATCCAATTTCCATAAGCGGGGCCGGGGTCATTCCGGGTGCGGAGCGTGTTCCTCCCCGCTGCCGTCAGGCTCCCGGTAGGGCTGGTAATCGCCGCTCTCGATGGCGCGGCGAAGGTTGTCCATGCGCAGATCCAGCTCCGCGCTGAGCTTCGCGCACAGGGCCAGGTCGGCGGCCATCTGGTCGGAGAACTCCCGATCCTTCTTGTAGCGCAGCTGATGCTCCAGGGAGGCCCAGCAGTTCATGGCGATGGTGCGCAGCTGCACCTCCACCTTCATGCTGCGCTTCTCATCCGCCAGGAAGATGGGCACGGAGATGATCAGGTGCAGGCTGCGGTAGCCGCTGGGCTTGGGGTTGCTGATGTAGTCCTTGCGCTCGATGAGGGTCACGTCGTCCTGCTTGAGGAAGGCATCGGCCAGGAGCCACACGTCCTCCGGGAAGGAGCAGATGACCCGCACGCCCGCCACGTCGTTCAGGTTGTCCTCAATGGCGCCAATGGTCAGGGGCAGCCCCTTGCGCTTGAGCTTCTCCTGGATGCTGCGGGGGGATTTGAGCCGGGAGCGCACGCTGCTGATGGGGTTGCGGTCGTGCTGGAGGGAGAACTCCTCGTTGAGGACGTTGAACTTCGTCTCCACCTCCATCATGGCGCAGCGGTAGTAGGCCATGAGCCGCATGAATTTCTGGGATTGATCGTAGATCCAGGCGACGGCCTCCTCATCGGACATGGCCTGAAGCTGGTCCCTCAAGAGAAAATCGGGATCCTGCATGGTAAAACCTCTCTTTTCCGGCGAAAAGCCGCCTTTAGCATAACCGATCATGGTCAACCCAATGTCAACTGGATTCTCCGCCGACGCCCGAATCCGCAGACCTGGCAATGAGGATAACGCGGGACGCCGGCAGAAGCTTCATTTTTCCAGGGAAAGGGCGATACTGTCCACCAGCGGATACCGCCGGGAAAGCCATGTCCGGAGAGTGCTTTCCTGCTCGGCGGACAGAGGGGAGCGGAGGGTGACGAGCATGGTGCTTTCGTCCCTGACCTCGCCGGCGCGGTAGGCGAAGCCCGTGC
>JAXEEE010000041.1:0-15012 GCA_034104265.1 Eubacteriales bacterium
CGTGACGGATAGGGGGAGCCTCGCATGTTCCGCGTCGCGCCTCGCCCGTTGCGAGGCGTGACCCCCGCAAGCCCGGCGCGCCCGTTGCGCGCCGGGCCTTCGACTCTGCCTGATCCCCCCTGAATGAGAGTCCAGAGAGCCGAAGGCTCTTTGGCGAGGGTCTGGGGCGAGGAGCCCCAGACGTCCCCCTGGACAATCCCCACTATCTACATTATAATAAGCCACAACCATCGATGAAAGGAGCGCGTACCGTGCGGAAAGTGTTGATTGTATTATTGCTGATGCTGCTGCCCTGCGCGGCGCGGGCGGAAGCGGCCTATGACTGGGACCTCATTCCCGGGTACGCGATGCTGAATGACACGCAGCGGACGCTGTTCGGGGCCGCGTATGCCGCGGCGCTCCGGGGCGAAACGGGCGTCCCTGTGCCGGATCATATGGCCTATGACGAGGCAACCGAAGCCATGGATCTCCTGATCGCGGAATGTCCCGAGCTGTGCGCGCTGGACGACTGTTACCGGATCACCTACGCCCGCAGTCAGCCCGAAGTGGCCGAATGGGTGGAATTGACCTATGCCCGCCCGCTGGAAACGCAGACGATCCTCCTGAATGCAGCAAAGACCATGGCCGCGCAGGCGGAGGGCTCCGCCTGGGAGCGGGAGCTTGCCCTGCACGACATGCTCTGCAACGCTGCCGTTTATGATCTGGATGCCCCCAACCAGAATACCGCCTATGGCGCGCTGGTGGACGGCCGGGCCGGGTGCAGCGGGTACGCCCGGGCGCTGACGCTCCTGTGCCGCCTGGCGGGCATACCCTGCCAGACCGTCAGCGGTACGGCGAAGACCGGCGGCACAGAGGAAAGGCACACCTGGTGCGTCCTGTACATCGGCGGAGCCTTCACCCTGACAGACCCCACCTGGAACGACCAGGACAGGGCCGGCGTGATCACCCACTGGTACTTCAACCTGACTGACGCGCAGATGGCGGCGGATCATTCCCCCGACGCGGACACCCTCGCCCTGCCCTGC
This sequence comes from Eubacteriales bacterium, assembly GCA_034104265.1. Taxonomy (GTDB): domain Bacteria; phylum Bacillota; class Clostridia; order Christensenellales; family Aristaeellaceae; genus UBA11524. The sequence continues at coordinate 1,026 of JAXEEE010000041.1, forward strand.
ACGGACGGCAGCCTTTCCTGGCATGCCCGTAACGGCCTGGTCGTCCCGGCGGATGCGGAGAAGGCCCGGGCAATCATCGATGAAGCCATGGAGAACATGGTGCGCCGGGGCGAAACGGTGAACCTGCGCTTCGAACAGGCGGAGGCGGCGGAGGCCTTCGCGCATGACGTGGGTGCGTGGATCGAAGCCTATAACCTGACCCATCCCGAAGCCCCGTATGAGGGCAGCTGGAGCGCGTTCAGCCTGGCGGCGCAGGGCTGCGTCGTTGTTGTGCCGGAGCTGTGAAGCAGCGCAGGGGCGCGGACACAAGCCGTCCGCGCCCCCGTTTCATGTGATGCAGGCTGAATTAAAGAGGAAGATTCTCCGCGTTGTAGGTGCCGTCCAGACAGGCGTCCAGCAGCTTCTGCCACAGGTCGGAGCCGGTCACGTGCATGGTGAAGCTCTTGCCTGCGCTGACGAACAGAACCGTCGCGCCCTGACCGTCCCTGTCGCCCACCACCCAGCATTCGCTGCTCCCGCAGATGGTCAGGTGCAGGGCAGCGTCCTTATCCACACGGGCGTAGAAGGGCATGGCGTAGCTGCGGCGAAGATAGCTGAGCACGATCTTGTAGTTCTCCGGGGTGATGATCGCCCGGCGGCCCTGGTATTCGGCGACGATGGCCTGTTCCTCCTCGGTGTGGGTCTCCGAGGCGTTGACCAGGGTGGCGGCGTTGAAGGCCGCGCCGGTCTGCAGCGCATATTCATTCATCTGGTACTTGGCTCTGACCACATACACCATGCCCACGATCACCATCACCAGCGTGGCAATGCCAATGAAAACAAGCAGCTTGGTATACCATTTCATTGCTTCTGTCCTCCCTGCGGCGCGGGGACGGTTTTCATGCCGTTGTACGCCGCCTTCACCCGGAAAAAGCTCCCTGCGCTGATAGCCGCGCAGCATACCAGCAGCGCAAAGCCTGGCAGCTCGGCCAGCGCCTGACCGCCTACGGCCAGGAACAACACATCCCCCAGGGCAGCCATGCCCAGCAGCACCATGCAGCCCAGAGCCGAGCGCATCACCCGGCCGACGCCCTTCTCCCGCTGGGTGCGGATCATGGGGGAGGGGCAGCGCAGCAGGGTGAACAGCCCCATGCCCCAGTACAGCGCGGGAATCAGCCCCGCCGCCGCCACCGGCAGCACGTACATGCACCAGGCGCTGGGGGTGGAAAGGCGCATATACGCCACATAGAACAGGAAAAAGCCGATCAGCCCGCCCAGGCTGAAGCGGCGGGCCTGCTTCCAGTCCTCAGCGCCTGCGGGGGCAAACCATTCGCCCTGATAAACCGCCACGCGCTTTTCCCTGCCGCGGTCGGTGATGCGCGTTTCCAGGCGGTAATCCTCCTTGTACTTGCGTTCCTTCATGGTGGGGACAAGACTCCTTCCACTTGGTTCATTCCTGAATGATTCCTATGATACCACAACCCGTACCGCCTGCCAAGGGTCTGCGGCTGAAATGGCGCAACGGCTGCTCCAAACTGCCAAATTGGCGGCGCATGGTCGGAAAGAGAGGCAAATTCCTCATGAAAAGGGAGCAAGTCCTGCAAAAATATTCGGGTTTTCATGGGCATTGGCTTGACAATGAAAGGACTGGTTGATATAATTCAAAGGTATAGACCCTGCAGGCGTATGCAATATTTTGCAAGGACCGCGGGGATCAAAAAAAGGAGGAACAATCCATGAAAAAGCTGCTGGCTCTGCTGCTGGCTGCGTGCATGCTCACCAGCATCACCGCTGCCTTTGCTGAGGAAGCTACCGGCACGCCCCTGGTTGTGGCGATTTCCACGCTGAGCGCCAAGTTCAGCCCCTTCTTCGCCGACACCGGTTACGACCAGGACGTGGTTGAACTGACCCAGATCGGCATGATGACCACCGACCGTGTGGGTGGCATTGTCTACAATGCCATCGAGGGTGAGACGGTGAGCTACAACGGCACCGACTATCTCTACACCGGCCCCGCGGATATCTCCGTGGTGTACGATGAGGAGAACGACATCACCACCTACACCACCAAGATCCGTGACGATCTGAAGTTCTCCGACGGCGAGCCTGTCACCGCGGATGACATCATCTTCACCTACTATGTGTATCTGGATCCCAGCTACACCGGCTCCACCACCCTGAGCAGCTATCCCATCATCGGCCTGCAGGCTTACATGACCCAGATTCCCGAGGCTTCTCTGGGCGATGTTGTGCCCGTGATGGACGCCCTGAAGGCCGCTGGCTTCGGCTACACCGTGGCTGAGGGCGACCTGTTCACCCAGGAGCAGTACGATACCTACTACGGCAAGCTGACCGAGCTGTGGAAGGCTGACGTGCAGGGCATCATCGACTACGTGTTCGACAACTACGGTGCGGACTATGCTGAGGCTACGCTGGGCAAGACCGTGGACGAGGTTGGTGCCTCCGACGGCCTGAAGACCGCCCTGGGCATGGCTCTGTGGGGCTTCGGCGCTGTGAACGAGGACGGCACCTTCACCGACTCCAACGGCAAGGTCTACGACATGGCTGAGACCTTCCCCACCGTTGACGACTACTTCGATTGCACCTTCGCGGCCTACGGCGGCGACATCGAGACCTACCTGGGCACCGAGTCTGCCACCGGCACCACCACCGACGATCTGAACACCGAGACCATGGCCGCTCTGGCCGAGGCTGCCGGTGTTGACCTCTCCGCTGGCGTGCCCAACATCTCCGGTATCAAGAAGCTGGACGACTACACCGTCGAAGTGAAGGTGCAGGGCTTCTCCGCTCCCGCTGTGTACAGCATCTGCGGCCTGTCCATCACCCCCAAGCACTACTATGGCGACGGCACCTATGACTACGAAGCCAACAACTTCGGTCATCCCTATGGCGATCTGTCTCCTGTGACCGCCAAGAACGACGCTCCCATGGGCGCCGGCCCCTACAAGTTCGTCAAGTATGAGAACCGCGTCGTGTACTACGAGGCGAATCCCTACTACTTCAAGGGCGAACCCGCCATCAAGTCCTTCCAGTACAAGGAAACCAACTCTGCTGAAGTGGCTACCGCTGTGCAGACCGGCACCGCTGACGGCGGCGAGATGAACGGCACCAAGGCCAACTTTGAGATGCTGCGCTCCTTCAACTCCAACGGCGAAGCGACCGGCGACGTGGTGACCACCTACTCCGTGGCCAACCTGGGCTATGGCTACATCGGCATTAACGCCGACACCGTGAACGTTGCCGGCGAGCCCGCCTCCGAGGCCTCCAAGAACCTGCGCAAGGCTCTGGCCACCGTGCTGGCTGTGTACCGCGACACCGCTATGGATTCCTACTATGGCGATGCTGCGGCCGTCATCAACTACCCCATCTCCACCACCTCCTGGGCTGCTCCCCAGCCGACCGACGAGGGCTATCGCGTGGCCTTCTCCGTGGACGTGGACGGCAACCCCATCTACACCGCTGACATGAGCACCGAGGACAAGTACGCTGCCGCCATCGAGGCCGCCAAGGGCTTCCTGAAGGCTGCCGGCTTCACCTATGACGAGGCTGCCGGTGTGTTCACCGCCGCTCCCGAAGGTGCGAAGCTGTCCTACGAGGTCATCATTCCCGCTGACGGTATCGGCGATCATCCCTCCTTTGCCATCCTGACCGACGCCAAGGCTGCGCTGGCCACCATCGGCATCGAGCTGAAGATCAACGACCCCGCTGACTCCAACGTGCTGTGGGATTCTCTGGACGCCGGCACCCATGAGCTGTGGACCGCTGCCTGGGGCTCCACCATCGACCCCGACATGTACCAGACCTATCACTCCTCCAACATCGTCGGCCTGGGTGGTTCTGACTCCAACCACTACCACATCCAGTCCGCGACGCTGGATCAGCTGATTCTGGACGCCCGTTCTTCCTCCGACCAGGCCTATCGTAAGGAGCTGTACAAGGCTGCTCTGGACGAGATCATGGACTGGGCCGTGGAGATCCCCGCCTACCAGCGTCAGAACATCGTCATCGCCAGCACTCAGCGTGTTGACATCTCTACTGTGACCCCCGACGTGACCACCTATTGGGGCTGGCTGGCTGACCTGGAGACCATGAAGATGGTCGAGGCTACCAAGTAAAACCGTTGGCTCAGGAGTTACGTCAAATTGCATAAGCATCAACTCCCCATGAGCTGACAATAAGCGCTCAGGTCGCCCTTCGTCGCAAGGCGGAGGGTGGCCTGAGCCACGTTGATACCCGGGGGGAGAAATAACACAGTGGGGAGGAAATGCTCAAGTGTGGAAATTTTTAGTCAGGCGTATTTGCCTGGCCCTGTTCATCATTCTGTGCGGTGCCTTTGTCATTTACGGCGTGATGCGCTGCATGCCCACCTCCTTTGTGGAAGGTCTTGCCCGTGAAAGGGCTGCGGCCAGTGCGACCACTGGCGGCGCCAGCTATCAGGAATGGCTGGACAAGCTCAATGAAGCCTATCATATGAATGACGACGTCTTCACCGGTTTCTTCAACTGGCTGGGCGGCGTGATCCAGGGTGACTTTGGCGAAAGCTGGAAGTACGGCGTGCCGGTCATCCAGAAGTTCAACGACGTTATCTGGTACTCCGTGGTGCTGAACATCATCACCATTCTGCTGGAGGTTGCCATCTGCATTCCGCTGGGCATTCAGGCTGCGCGCCATCAGTACAGCGGCTTTGACTATGGCATCACCGTTTTTGCCATGCTATGTATCTCGTTGCCGACATTCTTCCTGGCAACGCTGTTGAAATATACCTTCTCGGTCAAGCTGGGCTGGTTTGACCTGTACGGCATTGTGGGCCGTTATTACGAGCAGCTGAATACCTGGGGCAAGATCATGGATATGTGCAAGCACATGGTGCTGCCCGTGCTGACGCTGACCATGCTGAACATCGGCGGTCTGACCCGTTACACCCGCACCAACATGCTGGAGGTGCTCAACGCCGACTACATCCGTACCGCCCGCGCCAAGGGTCTGTCGGAAAAGGTGGTCATCAACCGTCATGCCTTCCGCAACACCCTGATTCCCCTGGTCAGTTACATGAGCTATCTGGTGCCCAGCCTGTTCAGCGGCTCCATGATCACCGAGACGCTGTATCAGATCCCCGGCATCGGCTATATCGCCTACGACGCCATGGTGGCCGGCGACCTTCCCTTCACCATGTTCTACTCGGTGTTCGGCCTGGTGCTGACGCAGGTGAGCCTGATGCTGGCGGACATCATGTACGCCGTGGTAGATCCCCGCGTCCGCGTGAATTAAGAGGGAAGGAGGAGTACGCAAATGAGTCAGAATACGACCGACAATCAGAACAAGGAAAATCTCGCCCTGGACGACGGCCGCCGCGTCAAGGTGCTGTCCCCGGGCATGATGGTGTTCAAGCGGTTCATCCGCAACCGTCTGGCGATCGCCGGTATCTGCATCCTGGTGTTCATGTTTGCCTTTTCCTTCCTGGGCGGTGTGATTTCGCCCTATACGCAGGATCAGGTTTTCTACAAGTATGACTATGCCAACAAGGAATACGCCGGCGCCGTGGTGAACACGGAGTTCCGCTATGTCACCCAGGAGGGTGTGCAGCTTCCTGCCGCGGCCCGCGCTTCCTTCAACCTGGCGGCGAAGAAAGACGAGCCCACCTTTACGGCCGGCGGCGTGACCTACTCCGTCACCAAGGTGGACGACAACTTCTACCGCATCGGCACGGCGTCCCAGCTGGGCACGGTGACGGTGCTGGGCAAGATTGCCGACGTGAAGCCCATTGGCGACGCGGTGATCTCCGACGAGCTGAAGAACGCCGCCATCAAGGCAGCCACCAGCAAGCAGAGCAGCTTTGAGGTGGACGGCGTGTCCTATACGCTGAGCGCAGGTGCGGCCAAGAGCTACGTCCTGTCCGGCACGGAGGATATCGCCCTGGCGTCCTTTCTGAACTACGACGCCTTCGACAATCAATTCAGCACCCTGGTGTCCTCCTTCGATTTCCGCCTGGCCAGCGAAACCGCCATGCATGCCGGAGAAACCTCCTTTGAACTGGACGGCGTGACCTACGGCCTGGATATCGAGACGGAGACCACCGCCACCATCCACAAGATGGAGGGCGGGGAGAAGGTCATGGTGGCCAACGTGTCCAACGTGATCGTCAACCCCGTGAACGACATTTTCCTGCCGATTTCCTACAAGGCTGCGGTGGCCGACGCCATTGCCGCGAAGGAGACTTCCTTCGAATACGTGAATGAAAACGGCGAAACGGAGAAGCATACCATTGAGCTGCGCGTCAACGGTTACGTGGTGTCCACCATGCAGCGCACTATGCTCATCGACATGTATGCCTCGCCCAGCCTGACCCATCCCCTGGGCACCGACGACCACGGCATGGACGTGCTGACCCGCCTGATGTACGGCGGCCGCATCTCCCTGATGGTGGGCTTCGTGGTTGTGTTCCTGGAGATGCTCATCGGCATCATCATCGGCGGTGTTTCCGGCTACTTCGGCGGCTGGGTGGATACGCTGCTGATGCGCTTTGTGGATCTGTTCAACTCCATCCCCTACTACCCGATGATGATCATCGCCGGCTCCCTGATGGACGCCTTCGAGGTCAATCCCTACACGCGTATTTTCATGCTGATGGGCATCATGGGTATCATGGGCTGGACCGGCGTGGCCCGTGTGGTTCGCGGCCAGATCCTCTCCCTGCGTGAACAGGACTTCATGGTGGCAACCGAGGCGACCGGCGTGCGCATCAGCCGCCGTATCTTCCGCCACCTGGTGCCCAACGTCATGCCCCTGCTGATCGTGCAGGCCACCATGTCCCTGGGCTCCATCATCCTGACGGAGGCGACGCTGTCCTTCCTGGGCCTGGGCATCAAGTACCCGCTGGCCTCCTGGGGCACCATCATCAACTCCGCCAGCAACATCTACGTCATGTCCAACTTCTGGTTCATCTGGATTCCCGCAGGCGTGCTGATTGTGCTCACCGTGCTTGGTTTCAACTTTGTCGGTGACGGCCTGCGCGATGCCTTTGACCCGAAGATGAAGCGCTAAGCGGGAGGCAGTCGAAATGAGCAACGAAAAGAAAAAATCCGGATATATTTCGGCGCGCGAGTCCCGCAGGATCAGCAAGCAAAATCTGAAGATCACCCGGGCATACGAGAAGAAGCGCGAGCGGAAGAACGTCCCCGAAACCGAGTACCTGACCCAGATGAAGAACCCCGAAAACGTGGTGGAGTTCGACAATCTGCACACCTACTTCTTCACCGACATTGGAACGGTGAAGGCCGTGGACGGCGTGTCTTTCGACGTGCCCATCGGCAAGACTGTGGGCATCGTGGGCGAGTCCGGCTGCGGCAAGAGCGTGACCAGCATGTCCCTGATGCAGCTGGTGCAGCGCCCCACCGGCCAGACCGTGGCCGGCGAAATGCGCCTGAACCTGGGCGACAAGGCCTACGACGTGGCCAAGATGCCCCTGGAGGCCATGCAGAAGATTCGTGGCAACGTGATCTCCATGATCTTCCAGGAGCCCATGACCAGCCTGAACCCGGTGTTCCGCATCGGCTTCCAGCTGGACGAGGTCATCGCCCTGCACAATCCCTCCATGAGCAAGGAGGAGGTCAAGCAACGCTCCATCGACGCCATCAAGATGGTGGGTATCGCGGACGCTGAGAGCGTGTACAACCGCTATCCCCATGAACTGTCCGGCGGCATGCGCCAGCGCATTGTCATTGCTATGGCCCTGGTGTGCAACCCCCGCCTGATCATCGCGGACGAGCCCACCACCGCCCTGGACGTGACCATCCAGGCGCAGATCCTGGAGCTGCTGCGTGACCTGAAGAGCAAGATCAACGCGTCCATCATGCTGATCACCCACGACCTGGGCGTCATCGCGGAGATGGCGGACTACGTGGTGGTCATGTATGCGGGCCGCGTGGTGGAGAAGGGCCTGGCCCACGAGGTCTTCCTGGATCCCCGCCATCCCTACACCATCGGCCTGATGGAGTCCAAGCCTGTGATCAACAAGACCGTTGACCGCCTGTACTCCATCCCCGGCGCGGTGCCCAACCCCATCAACATGCCGGACTACTGCTATTTCCGCGACCGGTGCGAAAAGTGCGTGAACCGCTGCGACGGCAAGTACCCGCCGGAGATTCACGTCACCGACACCCACATCGTCAGCTGCTGGCGGTACTTTGACCAGGACAAGGGAGGCGACAGCAATGGCTGATAACAAGAGCACCTACGTGCTGGAGGTCAAGGATCTCTGCAAATATTTCCCCATCAAGGCGGGCCTGTTCGGCCGTGTGGTGGGCCAGGTTCACGCCGTGGAGAACGTCTCCTTCAAGCTCAAGCGCGGCACCACCATGGGTCTGGTGGGCGAGTCCGGCTGCGGCAAGACCACCATCGGCAAGACCATTCTGAACCTGACGCCCAAGACCAGCGGCGAGGTCATCTTCAACGAGGAGACTCACCTGGATCAGCTCAGCCACAAGGAGCTGCAGGCCTTCCGTCCGAAGATCCAGATCATCTTCCAGGATCCCTACTCCAGCCTGTCTCCCCGTCTGCCCGTGGGCGAGATCATCGGTGAGGCCGTGCGTGAGCATGGCCTGGTGCCCGCGGATCAGATCGACGCCTACGTCACCCGGGTCATGAAGGCCTGCGGTCTGCATGAGTATCAGAAGGATCGCTATCCCCATGAGTTCTCCGGCGGCCAGCGCCAGCGTATCTGCATCGCCCGCGCCATCGCCCTGAACCCGGATTTCATCGTCTGCGACGAGCCTGTCTCCGCCCTGGACGTGTCCATTCAGGCGCAGATCATCAACCTGCTGGAGGATCTGCAGAAGCAGTTCAACCTGACCTACCTGTTCATCAGCCATGACCTGTCCGTGGTGCAGCACATCTCGGACACGGTGGGCGTGATGTATCTGGGCAACATGGTGGAATTCGCCAGCAAGGAGGAAATCTTCGCCAACCCGCTGCATCCCTACACCCAGGCGCTGTTCAGCGCCATTCCCGTACCCGATCCCACGGTGAAGATGAACCGCATCATCCTGGAGGGCAGCATTCCTTCCCCCGCCAATCCGCCGTCCGGCTGCAAGTTCCACACCCGTTGCCGCATGTGCAAGGGTGTGTGCTCCCAGAAGGCGCCCCGCACCATGGAGGTGGGCGAGGGTCATACCGTGACCTGCCACATCTACGATCCGGAGAGCGGCTATGACAAGGAATAAGCGCCGCCGGGAGCCCAGGCTGCCCGAGGGCGACGACGGGCACACCATTGCCAACATGAACGTGGAGGGTATGCCCTGGTACAAGCCGGAGCGTCCCGACCTTCCACCGGAGAACCCCAATGCTCCCAAGGACGGCCTGACCCGCAGGCAGATGCGCATGTACACTGCCAGCGCGCTGAAGGCCGGGCTGCTGGTGGCGGGGGTCATGTGCCTGGGCATGGTGGCATTCGTGGCGTTCTGCGTGTTTGTCTGGTTCCGGTAAAGCCTTGCGGCCCTGCTCCGATCGGCAGGGCCGCATTCTGCTACAATCAATCAGGAAAGGCGATGACATTTCATGAAGAAGATTCTTGCATCCCAGAGCGCGCCTGCGGCCATCGGGCCCTACTCCCAGGGCGTGCAGGCAGGCAACCTGGTGTTCGTCAGCGGCCAGCTGCCCTTTGTGCCCGCCACGGGCGAGCTGCTGGACGCCCCCATCGGTGAGCAGACCAAGCAGTGCCTGTATAACATTTCCTTCATCCTGGCGGAGGCCGGCTGCACCCTGAAGGACGTGGTAAAGACCACCATCTTCCTCAAGGACATGGGTGATTTTGCCGAGGTGAATGCCGCCTACGGCAAGTTCTTCACCGAGAATCCCCCGGCCCGGGCCTGCGTGCAGGTGGCGAAGCTGCCCAGGGACGCGCGGATTGAGATTGAGGTCATTGCAGCCAAGGAAGGCTGAGCTGACAAGAATACCATGGGAAAAAAGGAGAGAGTAGCCAATGAAGCGACTGACTGCCCTGATGCTGTGCCTGATGATGGCCCTGTGTATCCTGCCTGCCCAGGCAATGACCCTGGCCGGCCCCTTCGCCTTTGACCTGGATACCTTCCAGGCCTACTATCCGATGCTGATCCAGACGGACGTGGCCTGGACGCAGCAGGATAACTGGATTGTGGGCTCTGCGGCGGATCTGCCGGATGTGCAGCTGTGCATGAGCGAAGCCGGGGACGTGGAATACATGCTGGTGCAGATAACCTGCCCCATCGAGGAGGCTGACAATGCGCTGGGTGAGGCCTTCGGCACGGTCATTTCCGGCGCGGCCCTGGGCGTAATGCTGTGCGAAGTGACCGATCCGGACGCGGTGAATGCCGGCGTGGAGAACTTCATGGTGGAGCTGGAGGACGTGATTGCTGCCCTGACCCAATTCGACAGCGCCTCGGACGAGGAGAAGATGGCAGGTATCACCACCTACGGCCCTCTGGCGAACCATGAGGGCTGCGTGGGCGTGCAGGTCAGCGAGGACGACACGCTGACCCTGGTGTTCCTCTTTGCCCCTGACGGAACCCAGTTCTGATACCCGTTTTCGGCATAACAAAAAGGCGCGGAAGCCATGATTCCGCGCCTTTTTTGTTGGGACATGGTTACCGGGGAATCAGCACCAGGCTCACCAGGATGATGCCGATCCAGCAGCAGGCGCCCATCAGGATGGGCTTGCCGCCGGTCTTGACCAGCTTGACCAGATCGGTGTTCAGGCCGATGGCTGCCATGGCCAGGATGATCATGAACTTGCTCAGATCCTTGAAGATGGTGAAGGCGCTGGAGGGCACGCCGCAGGCTGTGAAGATGGTGGTGATGACGCTGGCGGCGATGAACCACAGGATGAAGAAGGGGAAGATCTTCTTCAGGCTGACCTTCTGCCCGGCGTCCTTCTGGCCCCGGGTGCGCAGGAAGGCCAGCGCCAGGGTGATGGGGATGATGGCCAGGGTGCGGGTCAGCTTGACGGTGACGGCCTTGTCCAGGGTCGCGCTGCCCAGGCCGAACATGCTGTCCCAGGTGGCGGCACAGGCGGTGACGGAGGATGTATCGTTGACTGCGGTACCGGCGAAGATGCCGAAGGCCTCGCCGCTGGTGGTGGAGAAGCCCAGGGCCTGTCCCAGGTAGGGGAAGATGATGGCCGCCAGCACGTTGAACAGGAAGATCACGCTGATGGCCTGGGCGACCTGCTCGTCATCCGCATCCAGCACGGTGGCGGTGGCGGCTACCGCGCTGCCGCCGCAGATGCTGCTGCCAACGCCCACCAGGGTGCTGATGGTGCTGGGAACGTGCATTACGCGATGCAGCACGTAGGCGATGATCAGGCTGGTGGCGATGGTGCAGACGATGATGGGCAGGCTCTGCGCGCCGGTCTTGAGCACCACGGACAGATTCAGCCCGAAGCCCAGCAGCACCACGGCCCACTGCAGCACCTTCTTGCTGGTGAAGCGGATGCCCGGGGCGCATACGCCCTTGTTCTTCCAGAACAGGGAGATGATCATGCCCGCCAGGATGGCGATGACCGGCCCGCCGATGATGGGGAACATCTGCCCCAGCAGATGGCTGGGCACGGCGATCACAAGGCACAGCAGCACGCCCTGCCAGATGGTCTTGAGCTCCTGAAGAAATTTGTTCATGGGTAGGAGACTCCTTTCGTATAGAGGGGAATACCGGAAGAATTCCATATGGAAGGAAACATTTCCTGCCGTGCTGTAAGGTTTTCATTGGGTAAGGAGGCATGGGAGTGCGAAAAAATCTGCGGGGCGCGCAGAAGTGTTCCGTGCGCCCCGTGCCGCTTCGGACGGTCATTTTCCACGCCTGACAAGTATGCAGGGGAGAAGCTCGGCGGTGTATTCAGCCCTGTGTCAAGGGCGGCGGATGTTCGTGCAGGGCGGTTCAGTCGTTCCGGTCGCAGTCATGACGGCAGCGTTCCCGGCAGCGATCCTCACAGCGGTCGCGGCAGCGCTCTTCGCAGCGCTCACGGAAGCGGCCGCGGTCGTCATCGTCATCGTCATCATCGTCGCAGTCACGATGGTGCTCGTGCGCGCAGCAGCGGCGGCGCTCCCGGAGCCACAGCAGATTCAGCCAACGCCAGAAGTCACCGTTGCAGCAGCCGCCGGAGAAGCGGCAGGCGCATCCGGCTTCCCTGGCCAGGCGGCGCAGCTGACGCCACAGGCGGGGGGCGCACTCGTCGTTGGGGTGGGTCAGCACGTGGAGCCACAAATCCCAGACCTCCAGGGCCTCCAGTTGATTGAGCGTTGCGCAGGAATGGCAGCCGCAGCGGTGGAAATTGTTGAAGCAGCCGGAGAACCGGGGCAGGAAGTCGCTGTCCTCCAGGATATCCTCCAGGGCCAGCTCCTCCAGGAAAAGCCCCGCGTTGCGGAAGCTGCAGCCGCAGCGGTTGCTCCGGCAGCGGTCGCAGCCGCAATCGTTATGATTCCACCAGTTGTTGTTCCAGTAGCCGTTGCTGGTGGCGCAGCAGCCGAGGGTCTGCAGGTTCAGGCCGCAGGTATCGCAGCAGTCGGACTGGTTATCGCAGCCCGTATTGCAATGATAGCAGCAGGAAGAAGCAATCAGGCCGGGCTGGGAGCACTGGCCGTTACGGTTCCAGTTGAAGCGATTGTGCATAAGTACCTTCCTCTCCTGTTCGTACAGTCGGCGGAACGGATCGTTCCGCACCAACAGCCTATGCAGGGGAGAAAAAGGGGTGCAAAAAGGACGGCGGAATCATCCGCCGTCCAGTGGAAATCAAAAGCTTACAGCAGGAGCATAACGGCTTGGGCCGCCGCAACGGTGAGGCACGCGCCGATGGCCACGGTGAGCAGGCTCCGGCCCCGCCACGCCATGATGACTGCGACGATCAGCCCGGCCAGGGCGGTCCACAGGCTGCCGGTGGAGTACAGTACATCCGGGAAGGTCATAGCGCCCAGCACGGCGTAGGGGACGTAGTGCAGGAAGGACTTGATGAACACGCTGCGGATCTCCCGGCGGAACACCGTCAGCGGGAGCATGCGGATCAGGTAGGTGACCCCGGCCATGACGATCAGGTAGGGAAAATAATCAGCCCAGCTCATGCTTCGCCCTCCTTCACCGGGAACAGCAGCGCGCCCAGGGTGGACGCGGCCACAGCGCAGATGATGATCACGAATCCGCTGGAGACCTGGCTGAGGGCGGGGATATAGCGGAAGCACAGGCTCATGGCCACGGCGGCCACCACGACCACGCGGACGGGATGCTCCTTGCGGGCCGGGGGGAGGATGATGGCCAGGAACATGCCGTAGATGGCGATGCCCAGGGCGGTACGGACGAAGGCGGGCAGCAGCTGTCCGGCCACCGCGCCCATGAGGGTACCCATGGCCCAGCCCAGGTAGGGCATGGACATGAGGCCGTAGAGGTAGGTATGATTGACCTTGCCGGGCTGAGCGGAGGCGACGGCAAAGATCTCATCGGTGTTCATGAAGGAGAAGAACATGCGGCGGGGGGTATTCATGTCCTTGTCCATGCGCTGGGAGAGGGAGAGGCTCATCAGGGCGTAGCGGAGGTTGATAATCAGCTGGGTGAGGGCGGCCTCGATAAGGGAGGCCTGGGCGATCATCAGGGGGAGACCGGCAAACTGGCCCGCGCTGGTAACGTTGGTCATGGAGATGAGCAGGGCCTGGAGGGGTGTGAGGCCGTCAGAGACAGCCTTCATGCCGAAGGTGAACGCCACGGACAGGTAGCCCAGCCCGATGGGCAGCCCGTGCTTCACGCCCTTGAGAAACAGTCGGTTCATGGGGATAGCGCCTCGCTTGCGTATAGCCGCGCTTTTGCGGCTTTTATGCTTCTGGATGCCGGACAAACTTTATCATATCACGGCGTCGAAGGAGCGTCAATGCGGTGTTCAGCAAAAGTACAAATGGGGGACGGCTGGGGCTCCTCGCCCCAGACCCTCGCCAGAGGGCCGCATGGCCCTCTGGACTCCCATTCGGGGGGACTGCAT
>JAXEEE010000042.1:0-51650 GCA_034104265.1 Eubacteriales bacterium
GCATGGCCTGGGCCTCGCCCTTCTGAGCCAGCGTCATCGTGATGGCGGCGGTCAGGGTGGTCTTGCCGTGGTCGACGTGACCGATGGTACCAATGTTTACGTGGGGCTTTTTGCGCTCGTAACGCTCCTTAGCCATGGGAAGTCTCCTCCTTTTTGATTCGCGTCCACACTGCGGAGGCGGCTGCCGCCTCCGCAGCGCTCAGGCGGTTGATGCGGTATTGGAGCAGGCGATGGGAATCGAACCCACAAGGCCAGCTTGGGAAGCTGGAGTTTTGCCACTAAACTACGCCTGCAAGGCCCGCATCAACACCGGCCTGTCTATTCAGACAAAGTATATTTTATCCGCTTTTCACGGGGCTGTCAAGGGGTTAGGAGATTTTTGCGGCGATTAAGGCCATTTTGTCATGCATTTGAAATAAATACATGAAAAAAACACTTCTCATCCGCCCCGCCCGGCGGGATCCATTCACTCAATGAACATGGCGTCCCCGAAGGAGAAGAACCGGTAGCGCTCCTGCACGGCCTCCTCGTAGACGCTCAGGGCGGTTTCCCGGCCCATGAAGGCGCTCACCAGCATCAGCAGGGTGCTCTGGGGCAGGTGGAAATTGGTGATCAGCGCGTCCACGGCTTTGATCTTCACCCCGGGATAAATGAAAATGGCCGTATCGCCGCTGCCGGGGTGAATCACGCCGTCCTCGGTGGCGACGGTCTCAATGGTGCGCACGGAGGTGGTGCCCACGCAGATCAGCCGCCCGCCCGCAGCGCGGATGCTGTTCAGCGTGTCGGCGGCCTCCCGGCTGACCTGGTAGAACTCGCTGTGCATCACGTGGCTGTTCACGTCCTCCACCTGTACGGGGCGGAAGGTACCCAGCCCCACGTGCAGGGTCACCGGCACGATGGTCACGCCCTTTTCGCGGATTTTCTCCAGCAGCGCGGGGGTGAAGTGCAGCCCTGCGGTGGGCGCGGCAGCGCTGCCCTCGTTGCGGGCGTAGACGGTCTGGTAGCGGCTGCGATCCTGCAGCTTCTCATGGATGTAGGGCGGCAGGGGCATCTCCCCCAGCCGGTCCAGCAGCTCCTCGAACACGCCCTCATAATGGAAGCGCACAATCCGCCCGCCGGTTTCCTCCACATTGTCCAGGATCTCGCAGCGCAAGAGCCCATCCCCGAAGGAGCAGAAGGTGCCCGGCTTCAGCCGCCGCCCCGGGCGCACCAGAGCCTCCCAGTCCGTGGCGCTTTGACGGCGGAGAAGCAGCACTTCCACCGGCACGCCGGTTTCCTCCTTGACGCCCAGCAGGCGGGCGGGGATCACCTTCGTCTCGTTGATGACCAGCGCGTCGCCGGGGTTGAGGTAGTCGATGATGTCGTAAAAGTGCCTGTGCTCCCGCTCCCCGGTGGAACGGTGGATCACCAGCAGCCGGCTGTGATCCCGGGGCTCCACAGGGGTCTGGGCGATGAGCTCCTCAGGAAGATTGTAGTCAAAATCGGAGGTTTTCATACGAATCAAATACCCTTTCTTCGGATCATGGGACGCTTACAGGTACAGCTGCATCAGGTACTCGCTGCGCAGCGAGCCGTCCCGCAGGCGGATGGCGTTGGGGTGCATGCCTGTCACCCGGAAGCCCATCTTCTCATAGAGCGCCCGGGCGCGGCTGTTGCCCTCGATAAACTCCAGCTCCAGCAGCATCACGCCCCTGCGGCGTGCCTCGGCGATCAGCTCCCCGAACATGGCCGTGCCAATGCCCAGGCCCCAGTACTGCTTCCACAGCCCCACGCCCACCGACGCCCGGTGGGCCGTTTTCATGCGATGGTTGAAGTCCACCTGGCAGCAGCCTGCCAGCTTTCCCTCCACCTCGCAGACCAGGAACAGCACATCGTCACTCTCCACCATACGGCGGATGAAGGCTTCCTCCTGCTCCACGGTCATGCCCTGCCGCTCCTCGGGGTAGGCCAGGACGAACTCCGTCTCCCCGCAGATGCCGATGAGGTACCGCAGCAGCTCCGGTGCATCCTCCGGGGTGGGCACGCGAAGAACGGCTTCGCGCCCGTCCTTCAGGGTCAGTTTCTTTGCTTCATACTGCATGGCTCACAGCTCCATTTTCATCTGATCTCCCCCGGCATTGCCGGGCATGGTGCGCTGCATGTGCTCCCAGGCTGCGGGGGTGCAGACCCGGCCCCGGGGGGTGCGCATGATGAACCCCAGCTGCATCAGGTAGGGCTCGTACACGTCCTCGATGGTGGCGGCGTCCTCGCCGGTGGTGGCGGCCAGGGTGTCCAGGCCCACAGGCCCGCCGCCGAACTTGTCCATCATGCAGCTGAGCACCGCCCTGTCCACCTTGTCCAGGCCCAATTCATCCACGCCCTGCATGGCGATGGCTTCCCTGGCGATGGGCAGGGTGATCACGCCGCCGCCCTTGACCTGGGCGTAGTCCCGCACGCGCTTGAGCATGCGGTTGGCGATACGTGGCGTACCGCGGCTGCGGCGGGCAATTTCGAGGATACCCTCGTTCTCCGCCTCCACCCCCAGGATGGACGCGCTGCGCCGCACGATGTCCGCCAGCTCCTCCGGCTTGTACAATTCCAGCCGGAACAGGATACCGAAGCGATCCCGCAGGGGCGCGGAGAGCATGCCCGCCCGGGTGGTGGCGCCCACCAGGGTGAATTTGGGCACCGCCACGCGGATGGAGCGGGCCGTGGGCCCCTTGCCGATCATGATGTCGATGGCGAAGTCCTCCATGGCGGGGTACAGCACCTCCTCCACGGAGCGGGACAGGCGGTGGATCTCGTCGATGAACAGCACATCCCCCTGGTTCAGGTTGGCCAGGATGGAGGCCAGGTCACCGGGGCGCTCGATGGCCGGGCCGGAGGTGATGCGGATATTCTGGCCCATTTCCGCAGCCACAATGGCGGCCAGGGTGGTCTTGCCCAGGCCCGGCGGGCCGTAGAGCAGCATGTGATCCAGCGCGTCATGCCGCGTCAAGGCCGCCTGGATATAGATGTTCAGGCTGTCCTTGACGGGCTGCTGGCCCACATAGTCCCGCAGGGTGTGGGGGCGCAGGCTCATCTCCACCGCGCTGTCCTCCGGCTGAAACTCGCCGGCCATGAATCTGTCTTCCATCGTTTGCACCTCATGCTGATGTGTTCGGAATAGCCTTCCGGGTCAGGTCTGCCCGCGCCCGTTTTCGTCGGCGCGGTCCCCCGGAGGGGGGGCGTTACATGCCGGCCATGGCGCGCAGGGCCAGGCGGATCAGCTCGTCCACGGGCGCATCCTTGTCCTTCACGCCGGAAAGGGCGCTGCGGGCCTCCGTGGAGGTATAGCCCAGGGCCACCAGGGCCTCCAGGGCCTCGGACACGTTGTCCGCCGTCAGGGGAACAGCGGCGGAGGCCCCCGGTGCGTCCGGGGCATTCACGTCCGCCTGGCTGATCTTGTCCTTCAGCTCCAGGGCGATGCGCTGTGCGGTCTTTTTTCCGATACCCGGGGCGCGGCTCAGGGCCGTCACATCCCCCAGGAGGATGGCCAGGTTCAGATCCCGCAGGGGCATGGAGCCCAGCACCCCCAGGGCGGTTTTCGGGCCGATGCCGCTGACGGAGGTCAGGGAGAGGAACATCTGCTTCTCCTCCCGCGTGGCAAAGCCGAACAGCTCCATCGCGTCCTCCCGCACGGACAGCCAGGTGTAGCAGCGCATGGTCTCCCCGATGGGCGGTGCGGCCTGCAGTGTAGTCATGGAGCAGCTCAGGGCATATCCCACGCCCCCGGCCAGCAGCACCAGCTCGCCCCCGGCCTTTTCGCATACCTGACCTTCAATAAATGCGTACATGCATCCTTTTTCCTTCCATATATTGTTCACTTCATGCGGAACTGTTCCTTGGCCGCCCCTGCCTGGCAGTGGGTGATGGCGCAGGCGATGGCGTCGGCGGCGTCGTCGGGCTTGGGGATCTCCTGCATGTTCAAAAGCAGCTTCACCATCTGCTGCACCTGCTTCTTGTCCGCCTTGCCGTAGCCCGTGACAGCCTGCTTGATCTGCATGGGCGTATATTCATACAGGTTCTCCGTGTAGGCCGCAGCTTCGATGATCGCCGCGCCTCGGGCCGCACCCACCATCAGCGCGGTGGTCACGTTCTGGGCGAAGAACAGCTCCTCAAAGGCCACCTCGTCGGGCTGATAGGTTTCCACCAGGTTGCGCACGCCCAGCTGCAGCGTCCGCAGCCGGTGCTGCATGGGCACGCCCGCCTTGGTCTCCACGCAGCCGTAGCCCAGCAGGCGCATCCGCCCGCCCTGGCCCTCCACCACGCCCCAGCCCATCAGTGCGTAGCCCGGATCGATTCCCAGCACAATCATGCTTACCCTTGTCTCCTGTTCCGGATCTGTTTTCTTCCTTATGATACTGTGCCGGACGGGGCTTGTCAACGCGAACAGCGCAAGTTTCCCGTCCGCCCCTGATTGTACCACACCCGGCCCGCCTGGGCAAGGCAAAGGCGTTCGTTCGCCCGTACAAGGGAAAAACATCTTTTTTTCAAAAGGGTATTGCATTTTTATTCATTGTGATGTATACTGATACCCGTTCAGCAGAGGCTGACGAAAATACAAGCATGATGAGCAAGAGGAGATTGACTGTTATGGCTAAGATGCGCGTGCTGCTGGCCTATTCCGGCGGCCTGGATACGTCCATTATCGTCCCGTGGCTGAAGGAGAACTACGACTGCGACGTGATCTGCGTGGCGGGCGACGTGGGCCAGGGCGAGGAGCTGGAGCCCCTGCATGAGAAGGCCAAGAAGTGCGGCGCCGAGAAGCTGTACATCGAGGATCTGCGGCAGGAGTTCGTCGAGGACTTCATCTGGCCCACGCTGAAGGCCGGCGCGGTGTACGAGGGCAAGTACCTGCTGGGTACCTCCTTCGCCCGGCCGCTGATCGCCAAGCGGCTGGTGGAAATCGCCCACAAGGAAAACTGCACCGCCATCTGCCACGGCTGCACCGGCAAGGGCAACGACCAGGTGCGCTTTGAGCTGACCATCAAGGCCTTCGACCCCACAATGCAGATCATCGCCCCCTGGCGGATCTGGGACATCAAGACCCGCGAGGAGGAAATCGAGTACGCCGAGGCGCGGAACATCCCCGTGCCTGTGAAGAAGGACCGGCCCTACTCCATGGATCGCAACATCTGGCACATCAGCCATGAGGGCGCGGATCTGGAGAACCCCTGGAACGAGCCTCCGGCGGATCTGCTGCTGACCATGGTGACCCCCGAGAAGGCCCCCGACCAGGCCGAGTACGTCACCATCGACTTTGAGAAGGGCGTGCCCGTGGCCATCAACGGGGAGAAGCTGGCGGCGGTGGATCTGCTGACCAAGGCCAACGAGATCGCCGCCCGCAACGGCGTTGGCTGCGCCGACCTGGTGGAGAACCGGCTGGTGGGCATGAAGAGCCGCGGCGTGTACGAGACCCCCGGCGGCACCATGCTCTATGCGGCCCACGGCATCCTGGAGTCCATCACCCTGGACCGGCAGACCAGCCACTACAAGGAGCTGGTAGCCGGCAAGTTTGCCGAGCTGGTGTACGACGGCATGTGGTACACCCCCCTGCGGGAAGCCCTGTCCGCCTTTGTGGACAGCACCCAGCAGGCCGTCAACGGCACGGTGAAGCTGAAGCTGTACAAGGGCAACTGCATGAACGCCGGCGTGAAGAGCCCCAACAGCCTGTACATGGAGGAGATCGCCACCTTCGGCGACAGCCACGACCTGTACAGCCACAAGGATTCCGCAGGCTTCATCAACCTCCTGGGCCTGCCCATGAAGGTCAAGGCCATGGTGGATCAGAAGAACGCCCAGTAAGGACTGCGCAAGACCGCGCCCCCTCCGTCGGATGACGAAGGGGGCGCTTGTCCTATGCAGATTGTACTGTCAGAAGCCCTCATACAGGCGCAAAACTGCAAAAAGCGCATTCGTTCCCTTCAAAATGCGAAACAGAAACATCAAAAGTACAAAAGAATACATGTTTCGACCTTTCCTCTCCTTGACGGTGCAATTCACCCCATGATACACTATAAATCAAGAAATTTTTCCATATGAAAGGAGGGGATCTTCTGGACCTGCAAGGGAAGAAAGCGCATCCTCCGTTCCAGCGGAAAACCCTGAACCAGATGGTCTACGAGGCGCTGAAGGCCATGATCCTTGACGGCCGCCTGCCGCCCAACACCAAGCTGAACGAAACCCGCACCGCCGAGGAAATGGGCACCAGTCCCACCCCGGTGCGCGAGGCCTTCCGCATGCTTGCCAGCGAGGGTCTGGTACAGATTGAGCCCTGGAAGGGTGTTGTGGTGCGGGAATACACCACGGACGACGTGGTGGAGGTGTTCCAGTGCCGCGAGCGGCTGGAGTGCCTGGCGCTGGAGCTGACCATGGACCGGCTGCGCATCGCCGCCGACCAGCAGGAGCAGCTGACCCGCCTGCGGCAACTGGTGGATTCCTCCCAGGAGGACACGGGGGTCACGCGGTTTGTGCAGATCAACTCCGCCCTGCACGATTTCTGGCTCCACGGCTGCGGCAACCGCCGCCTTATCGGCCTGATGAACAGCCTGGACGATCTGCTGCTCCATGACAGGAACTGCTCCGCCACCGATCCGGTTCGCCGCGACGCCATTATTGCGGAGCACCAGGCCATCCTGGACGCGCTGGATCAGATGGACAAGCCTGCCGCTGTGGCAGCGCTGCGCACCCATATTCAGAACGGCTGCAGCTTCTCCATCCGGCGGCGCAACGACTGAGCCGGGTTCGGAAGCGGGTATTGACCCTGGTATTCTATAGAATATAGAAAGATTGGTGAAACCACTGATGCGGAATCTGATGATGAGCCAGGGGGCTCATACGGTGATCCACACCTGCGCCCAGGTACAGCCCGGGGAGCAGGTGCTGATCGTGACGGAATTTTCCAAGATGAGCATTGCGGAGAGTCTGGCGGAAGCCGCCTACGCCGCGGGAGCCGAGGCCACCATCATGGTCATGACGCCCCGGCAGGTCAACGGCCAGGAGCCGCCCGCCAACGTGGCCGCCGCCATGAAGGCCTCCGATGTATTCCTGTGCGCGGTAAACCATTCCATCACCCACACCAGCGCGGTGAAGGAGGCCACCGCCCTGGGCCGGCGCGGCCTGGTGCTGACCCAGTTTGAGGAGAGCATGATGGTCAGCGGCGGCATCACGGCGGACTTCCCCGCCATCGCGCCGGTATGCCGGGCCATGGCTAAGGCCCTGGCCGGGAGCGAGACCATCCGCCTGACCTCCACCCACGGCACCGACCTGACCTACAGCGCCCGTGGCCGCCGGGGCAACGCTCTGGTGGGCATGGTGGACAAGGGGCAGTTCTCCACCATCCCCACCATTGAGGCCAACGTCTCCCCCCTGGAAGGCACGGCCAACGGTGTGATTGTGGCCGACGCCAGCGTGCCCTACCTGGGCATCGGCGTGCTGCGGGAGCCGGTGCGCTGCACGGTGCAGGACGGCTTCATCCGCACGATGGAGGGCGGCGAGCAGGCCATGCAGCTCAAGGCCGACCTGCTGGCCCGCAACGATCCCAACGTCTTCAATGTGGCGGAGATGGGCGTGGGGCTGAACCCGAAGTGCTCCTTCATGGGCTTCATGCTGGAGGACGAGGGCGTGGCCGGGTCGGTACACATCGGCATTGGCACCAGCATCACCTTGGGCGGCACCGTCAAGGCCGCCTGCCACTACGATCTGATCATGACCGGGGCGACCATTGAGGCCGACGGCCGCGTCCTGCTCAAGGACGGCCATGTCCAGTACGACGCCCTTGGATTGTGATAAAATCTGTCAAGGAGGTTCCCGACATGAAAAAGACACTGGCGCTTCTTCTGGCTCTGGCCCTGCTGCTGGGTCTGGTTCCCGCAGCCATGGCAGACGAACTGGGCACCGGCACCCTGAAGCTGGTCGCCTCCGACGATCTGGACACCCTCAGCCCCCACTACTACAAGTTCAGTACCACCCGCATCTTCCTGCAGATGATCGGCGGTGCGCTGTACCGCATCGTCCCCGGCGAGGATGGCGAGGGCTACCGCATTGCGTGCGAGTATGCCGAGAGCGACCCCGTCAAGATGGACGAGGACGGCTACGTCTGGCAGATGAAGGTCAAGGACGATATGAAGTGGGCCAACGGCGAGCCGCTGACCGCCGAGGACTTTGCCTACTCCCTGCAGATGCTCTTTGACCCCAAGCTGGTCAACCGCCGTGCCACCGTGCTTGAGGAATCCAACATCTACATCAAGAACGCCGAGGCCTACTTCGCGGGCGACGCCTCCGTTGCCTGGGAGGATG
Source organism: Eubacteriales bacterium (assembly GCA_034104265.1). Classification (GTDB taxonomy): domain Bacteria; phylum Bacillota; class Clostridia; order Christensenellales; family Aristaeellaceae; genus UBA11524. Next base: position 8,320 of record JAXEEE010000042.1, read on the forward strand.
TGGGCGTGAAGGTTGTGGAGAACAACACCCTCGAAATCACCCTGGAGAAGCCCGTCTCCATGGGTGAGGTGAAGTACTGCTTCACCGGCTCCACCACCATTCCCGTGTACAAGGCGCTCTACGACGGCGGCATGAACGCTGACAAGACCGAGACCAACTACGGCACCTCCGCCGATCGGTTCATGTCCTCCGGCCCCTACATGCTCACCTCCTGGACCACCGGCACCGAGTACAGCTGCGTGCGCAACCCCTACTATCCCCTGCAGGACTACATCTCCCTGGCGGGCGTGAGCTTCACCGTGGTGCCTGACAGCGGCACGGCTGTGCAGCTGTTTGAAACCGGCGCCCTGGACACCACCTCCCTGTCCTCCGGCGACCTGGAGAAGTACGGCGACGATCCCCGCATCATCCCCGTCAGGACCGCCGCTGCCGCCTGCGTGGGCATCAACTGCATCAGCACCGACAATCCCATCCTGGGCAACGCCAAGTTCCGCCAGGCCCTGTACTATGGCGTGAACCGCACTGAGGTGGCCAAGATCGCCAACGCCACCCCCGTCACCTACTTCATCACCGGCGAGTACATCTCCGATATCGACAACGGCGTCTCCTTCCGCGATACCCCCGAGGCCCAGGCCTATCTGCCCGAAAACAACGGCTATGACCCCGAGAAGGCCAAGGCCCTGATGGACGAGGCGCTGAATGAAATGGGCCTGACCAAGGCCACCATGCAGCTGCTCTACCAGGACGGCAGCAACAGCCGCAAGGCCATCAGCGAATACCTGCAGAGCAGCTATGCCCAGCTCTTCGGCGCGGACAAGTTTGAGATGACCCTGCAGGCCGTGCCCTCCAGCCAGCTCTCCGAGCAGCTGCGCGACCACGTCAACAACCCCAACTCCTTCGAGGCCGGCTGGATCGCCTCCAAGTACAACCTGCTGGATCCCTCCAGCGCGCTGATGGAGTGGAGCGCCGACGCCAACCGCAAGAAGATCTCCTACTACTCCGACGAGTTCACCGCCGTGTACAAGGAAATCACCAACCTGCCCGTGGACGATCTTCAGGGCCGCATTGAGAAGACCGCCGAGGCCGAGGCCATCCTCCTGCGCGATGCGCCCATGATCCCCCTGTACCAGGATGTGTCCTACACCATCGTGTCCGACCGGGTGATTCTCCCCTTCAACACCTACAACAGCGTGCTGGAAATGGGCTGGATCTTCGCCTCCATCGTCGAGTAACCCTATCCCGAATACTCCACAGCGCCGCCCGGCAGAGCCCTCTCCGCCGGGCGGCGTCCAAACCCGACAAAGGGGGCTGCTCATGTTCCGCTACGTCCTCAAGCGCATCGCCGCGATGTTTGTGACGCTGTGCATCATCCTCACCATCGCCTTCCTGGTGATCAGGCTGATGCCCGGCTCCATTTATGACGATATCAACAATCTTTCCCCGGATATGCTGGCTGTCCTGGAGGGCAAGTATCACCTCAATGAGCCGCTGCTGACCCAGTACGGCTATTTCCTGCGCGACATCATTCTCTATGGCGACTGGGGAACCTCCGTATCCGTGGCGCCCAAGACCCCCGTGTGGGAGGTGCTGACCGCCCGCATCCCCATCACCATGAGCCTGAACCTGATTTCTCTGGCCATCTCCCTGCCCATCGGCATGATGGCGGGCATTTTCGCGGCCATTTTCAAGAACACCAAGGTGGACTACGTCATCTCCTTCCTGGTGGTGCTGTTCATCTCGGTGCCGTCGTTTATCTTCGCCACGGTGCTGCAGTATTTCCTGGCCTACCGTCTGGGCTGGTTCCCCATTATCTATCAGCCCACCGCGGACACCGCCACCAAGTACGCCTCCATGGTGCTGCCGGTGCTGGCGCTGTCCTTCGGCCCCATCGCTCGCGTGACCCGCTATCTGCGGGGTGAGCTGATCGAAAACCTGAACTCCGACTACATGCTCCTGGCCCGCACCAAGGGGCTGAACAGCTTCCAGGCCACGGTGCGCCACTCCATGCGCAATTCCTTCGTGCCCCTGGCCAACATCATCATCCCCATGTTCACCAACATTCTCACCGGCTCGCTGGTGGTGGAGCAGATCTTCTCCATCGCCGGGGTGGGCGGGCTGCTGGTGAAGTCCATCAACGCCAGCGACCATACGCTGACCATCGCCATCCTGATCTTCTACTCCTTCGTGTCGCTGCTGACGATCCTGATTGTGGATCTGTCCTACGGTATCATCGACCCCCGCGTGCGGATGGGAGGTGGCAAGCATGACTGACCGGCCTGTGAACGGCGCCCCCGCCGGGCCCTTCCTGGACGACGACTTTGAGCTGCTCCAACTGGACCGTGAGCTGAAGGACGCCCGGTTCGAGACGCAGCCCATCGGCTTTTTCAAGGACGCGGCCATCCGCCTGTGCCACAACGGGGCTGCCCTGGCCGCCCTGGTGCTGATTCTGATCGTCATCTTCATGGCAGCCTTCGGCCCGGGCATGAACAAGTACGGCTACAACGACCAGTACATCGACTACGTGAACATGCCACCGAAGATTCCCTTTCTGGCGCAATTCGGCATGGCCGACGGCAGCCGCGTGCTGCAGAACCGCCGCCTGGACAACGTGAACGACCCTGAAAAGATGCCCCAGGACGCCATCCTGGAGATCTTCAACGAGCGGGAGGTGCGCGGCGTCACCATGGTGGACGTGAAGGTGGACTACTACCTGTACACCGGGTGCGGGGAAACCTTCTGGTTCGGGACGGATTACCTGGGCCGCGACCTGTGGACGCGGCTGTGGCGGGGCACGCGGATATCGCTGTTCATCGCCATTATCTCCGTGCTGACCAACGTGGTCATCGGCGTGGTGTACGGCTCCGTCGCCGGGTACTACGGCGGCAAGGTGGACATGGTGATGATGCGCATCTGCGAGATCATCCAGTCCTTCCCCCGGGTGGTGATTGCCACGCTGTTCATCATGGTGTTCGGCACGGGACTGTTCTCCATCATCATGTCGCTGCTTATCAGCGGATGGATCTCCACCGCGCGGATGATCCGCTCCCAGTTCTACCGCTTCAAGGATCGGGAGTACGTGCTGGCGGCCCGCACCATGGGCATCAGCGACCGGAGCATCATCTTCCGCTACATCCTGCCCAACTCCCTGGGCCCCATCATCACCTCCACCATGATCGCCGTGCCCAGCGCCATCTTCACCGAGTCCTTCCTGGCCTACATCGGCCTGGGGCTGCAGGCGCCGGAGCCCAGCATCGGCGTGCTGCTGTCCGAGGGGCAGAAGGTGCTGCTGAACTATCCCTTCCAGTCCCTGTTCCCCGGCATCGTCATTTCCGTGCTGATGATCTGCTTCAACCTCTTCGGCAACGGCCTGCGCGACGCCATGGATCCCACCCTGCGGGGCACCTGAGCGAAGGAGGCGTGAGAGCATGAGCGAACCCATTCTCCAGGTCAGCAACCTGTCCGTCTCCTTCCAGACCTACGCCGGCACGGTGCAGGCGGTGCGGGATGTATCCTTCACGCTGAACCGTGGCGAGACCCTGGCCATTGTGGGCGAGAGCGGCTCGGGCAAATCCGTGACCACCAAGGCGCTGCTGGGCATCCTCCCGGCCAACGGGAAGATCACCGGCGGCTCCATCCTCTACGACGGCCATGACCTGACCAAGTACACCGACCGGGACTTCAGCGCCATCCGGGGCAAGCGGATCTCCCTGGTGTTCCAGGATCCGCTCTCCGCGCTGAACCCCATCATGCGTATCGGCAAGCAGATTACCGAGGCGCTGGTGCTCAGCGGCAAGACGCCCCGGCGGGAGGCCAGGGCGAAGGCCCTGGAGCTGATGCGCGCCGTGGGCATCCCCGAGCCGGAGAAGCGCTTCCGGCAGTATCCCTTCCAGTTCTCCGGCGGCATGCGCCAGCGCATCGTCATTGCCATCGCCCTGGCCTGCGACCCGGAAATCCTCATCTGCGACGAGCCCACCACCGCCCTGGACGTGACCATCCAGGCGCAGATTCTGGAATTGATCAACGACATCAAGCGGCAGAAGAACCTGTCCGTGATTTTCATCACCCACGACCTGGGCGTGGTGGCCAACGTGGCCGACCGGGTGGCCGTGATGTACGCCGGGCGCATTGTGGAGCGGGCCACCAGCGAGGAGCTGTTCTACGATCCCCGCAACCCCTACACCTGGGCGCTGCTGTCCTCCATGCCCGACCTGGACACGAAGGAGGCCTTGTTCTCCATCCCCGGCACGCCGCCCAACATGCTCTATCCCCCGTCGGGCGACGCCTTCCACGAGCGCAACCAGTACGCCCTGAAGATCGACCAGCGTCTGCAGCCGCCGGAGTTCCGCATCAGCGACACGCACTCCGCCGCCACCTGGCTGCTGGACGAGCGCGCGCCAAAGGTGGATATGCCCGCCTCGCTGCGGGCGCGCATTGACCGCATGAAAGAGAGGGCCGCCCATGACGAATAAGCCGGATATGCCGCTGCTGGACGTGCGGCACCTCAAGAATTACTTTGTCACCGGCTCCGGCATGCACAAGCAGGTGGTCAAGGCGGTGGACGACGTGTCCTTCCAGGTGTACCGGGGGGAGACCTTCGGCCTGGTAGGCGAAAGCGGCTGCGGCAAGACCACCACGGGCCGCACCATCATCCGCCTGTACAACCCCACCGGCGGCGAGGTCTACTTCGACGGCCGGTGCATCTCCGGCAGGATGAGCAAGGAGGACAAACGGTACCTGACGCGGAATATGCAGATGATCTTCCAGGATCCCATTGCCTCCCTGAACCCCCGGATGACCATCCAGGAGATCATTGCCGAGGGGCTGAAGGTCAACGGCGTGACCGACAAACAGGAGCAGCTTGACCGGGTGTACGACATCCTGGACAAGGTGGGCCTGACCCGGGATCACGCCACCCGCTATCCCCATGAGTTTTCCGGCGGACAGCGCCAGCGGGTGGGCATCGCCAGGGCGCTGGTGATGCACCCCTCCTTCATCATTGCCGACGAGCTCGTCAGCGCGCTGGACGTGTCCATCCAGGCCCAGGTGATCAACCTGTTCAACCGCCTCAAGCAGGAGATGGATCTGACCATCCTGTTCATCGCCCACAACCTGTCGGTGGTGAAGTACTTCTCCGACCGCATCGGGGTGATGTACCAGGGCCGCCTGGTGGAGGTGGCCCCCTCGGAGGAGCTGTACATGCGTCCCCTGCACCCCTACACCCGGGCGCTGCTGTCCGCCATTCCCCAGCCCGATCCCCTCTATGAACGCAAGCGCGTCCGTGTGCGCTACGATCCCTCCGTCCATCCCTACGACCGGGAAACCCCCGGGATGGTGGAGCTGCTCCCCGGGCATTTCCTTCTGGCCAGCGAGAGCGAGCTGCCCGGCTACCTCAGGGCCCTGGAGGCGCTGGTATGAGCGCGCGGCGCATCGGCCCCCGGGGCCGGATCCTGCTGCTGGGCGCGGCCATGACGCTGCTGGGCATGGCGCTGCGTGGCTTCCCGCCCACGGTGCTGACGCTGTGCGACGGGCTGTCCCTGGCGGCGCTGGTTTACCTGATGGTCGCGGGGTGGCGGTTTGTGATGCGGCAGGGCTCCTTCGCCTCGCTGAAGTACGGCATGCTCAAGCTGCGGGAGATCATCCGCACGAAGGACTACCGCCGCTCCAAGACCCGCCTGCCCGGCCTGGGGGACTACATGGCATCCTATCACTACGAGAAACCCAGCCTGCCCTATCTGATCGCCGCTGCAGCAGCGGGCCTGTGCGCGCTGCTGGTGTGGCGGCTGTTCGGCATCTGACAAAGGAGGTACATTCACATGGAATGGAAATTCGGCAGGGGCGAAGGCCCCGTGGCGCTGCTGATTCTGGAGGACGGCACGGCCCTTGGCGCAACCCTGACCCCGGAGCAGCAGCAGGCCCTGCAGTGCCTGAAGGCCACCGAGGGCTTCACCGGCAAGGCCCGCAGCCTGGCCGTATGGCACAGCGCGGACTGCGCCACCACCCTGTACGCCGGTGCGGGCCGGGGCACGGCGGAGGACGTGCGCCTGGCGGTGACGGCGGCGGTGCGCTGGTGCCGCAAGTGCCGTCAGCCCGCCCTGACCCTGCATATGCCCCAGCTGGCCTGCGAGACCTGCGCAGAGGCTGCGGCGGAAGCGGCCTTCATGGCGGGCTATGCCTACACGGCCTACCTGACGGATGCGGAGCCCGTGAACCCTGCGATGGTCTATGGCGACATGCCCGAGGCCGTTCAGCCCGCCGCCCTGGAGGGCGCGCTGCTGGGAAAAGCGGTGTGCATCTCCCGCGACCTGGTCAACGAGCCTGCCAATGATCAGACGCCCGTGCGCCTGGCGGAGGAAGTGACCGCCCTGGGGGAGGCCTACGGCTTTGAGGTATCCGTGTACGATGAGGAGGCCATGCGCGCCTGGGGCATGAAGGCCCTGCTGGCCGTGAGCCAGGGCAGCCCCAACCCGCCCCGGCTGATCGTCATGCGCTACACCGGTGCGCCGGAGAGTGATGTGCGTCTGGGCCTCATCGGCAAGGGCATTACCTTTGACTCCGGCGGCGTAAACCTCAAGCGCAACGAGCGCATCATCACCATGAAGCACGACATGGCCGGCGGCGCCTGCGTGGCGGGAACCATGTGCGCCATCGCCGGGCAGAAGCTGCCCGTGAACGTGACGGCGGTCATCGCGGCCTGCGAGAACCTGGTGGGCTCCAACGCCTACAAGCCCGGAGACATCATCGGCTCCATGAAGGGCAAGACCATCCTCATCAAGAGCACCGACGCCGAGGGCCGCCTGTCCCTCATCGACGCCATGCAGTATGCCATCCGCCATGAGCACGTCACCGCCCTGGCGGACATCGCCACCCTGACCGGCGCGGCCCGGATGATCTACGGCGAATACGCCTGCCCCTACATGTGCCCGGACGAGGCGCTGTCCGCTCAGGTAGCGGAGGCGGGCCGTGCCTGCGGCGAAACGCTGCTTCCCTTCACGCTGCTGCCCGAAATGAAGGAGAAAATCAAGGGCGACATCTGCGACCTGTGCAACACCGCCCGCTCCGATACCGGCGGGATGATCACCGCGGGATTGTTCCTGCAGGAGTTCACTGACGGCCTGCCCTGGGCGCACATTGACGCGGCGGGCGTACTGTGGCTGGATCGTGACAAGGACTACCTGACCTCCGGCGGCTCGGGCTTCGGCACGCGGACGCTGTACCATCTGGCCAAGGGCTTTGCCCAGGGCTGATGGTCAACCGTATATTCCCTGCGCGGGGCATCGTCATGCTCCGCGCTTTTGCATGCCGGGAAGGAGGAAAACCCCTCCGCGTCGAATCTGTCGGCATACCGATTCTGAGGCCAAAGGACTGTGATACGGATGAAAAAAAGACTGAAACGCTTCCTGTGCCTGCTTGGGGCCGCGGTGCTCCTGCTGGCGGCGGGGGCCTTTGCGAAGGTGCAGCTGTGGGGCCGTCCCTCCGGGGAGCGGCAGGCAGACGCTGCCCGGGTGGAGCTGACCTGGGACGAAGCCATGGCGGACGGGGCGATCTCCGGCGAGGAAATTGCCGTCCATTACGCGCCGGAGATTCTCGCGGCAGTGAACGTGCTGCTGTCGGATTCCGGGCGGGGGGATTTCCTGGCGGCCGTGGACTTCGACGGGGACACGAAGGGCCTGAACAACTGGGAGCACATGCCCAACTATCCTCTTGAGGCGGTGGTGTACTACTCCGTGCAGGAAACGGCGGAGAACTGGTTCGTGGGCTACTACTTCTATCACCCCAGGGATGACGCGGAGATCTGGCTGGACTGCCACGAGAACGACATGGAGGGCATCATGCTGGCCGTTCCCCGCAGCGGCGAGGGCTTCCTGCCCCCCACCATCATGTACACCCAGGGTCATGGCAAGCTGCCCTTCTACTTTGACGAGGACTGGAACATGAGCGCAGGCTCCCGTCAGGGCGGCGGACTGGCACTGGACGGCGACAGGCCCATGGTGTACATCACCCCCAACGGCACCCTCGATTCCGCCGGGCACAGCGTGGAATCAGCCAAGGATCACTCCACCTATTGGGCTGTGGGCAACAGCGGCATCCTGTACTATCACGGGGGCGAGGCCCAGGAGCCAGTCTCCTGGGGTGGCCCCTATGAGCAGAACCCCTGCTCCTACGCCCTGCGGAGCCTGGACGAATTGTGGCAGCAGCGCAATGGCCCCTACACGGACGAAACGCTCTTCGGCGAATACGGGGCCTTCCGTGGCGACAATTACGAAACGAACGCCGCGAACCCGCCCTGGGGCTGGCGGAACAAGACGGCCTTCGGCTACGGCGGCTCCTTCCTGTCCGACCCGGCGTGGACCTTCAGCCGGGCCATCGGGGAGGTCAGCCTGTCCAGCGCCTACACCCGCAACCCCTACGCGGACTGGCTGATCACCGTGGGCAGCGTGACCGCTCCGGCGAATGAAACCGATGTGACCTTCCAGCTGACCCGTGACGGTGGTGTGGTTTCCACCCCCGCCTGGTGGATGCTGTCGCCTGCAGGCGACGGGGCCTGGACGGTATCCATGGCCGACCCCGACCAGCAGCGTCTGTGGGCCGCCGCGCCGGAGGACACGGTCTGGGGGCTGAGGGTTATCCGCAGCGACGGTACAGTGGTGGAAGGCGCATCCGTGGACTGGAGCGCCGTCTACCTGCCCGACGGGTATACCGCAGCCGCGCCGGACAGCGGCCTGTAAAGACAGCATCATCCGAATACAAGCAAGGAGCTGCCCATGTACAGGGCAGCTCCTTGTTTCATTGGGTTCAGGCCTGCTTCGTCATGCGGAATGCCCGGAGGGCAAAGGGCGCAAAGTCAGCATCGGCAGCGCCGCTCCAGCCGGAGCCAGTCTGCACGCCGTTGAGCGTGACGGGGGTGGTCATCCATCCTTCTGCGCCGATGGCGCAGGTACGGGGCTTTGTCTGCAAATTCTGAAGCACAAGCTGCACCGCGCCGTCGTCCATGGGGAAGCAGTTCAGCATGCGCAGTCCCTCCGGCAGAGCGAAGGGCAGCACAGGCGCATCGCCCTGGCGAATATGCTCAGCCACAGCAAGGGCCTGATCCACATGCTCCGCGCCGAACAGGCAGAACTCCCAGCTGTAATCGCCCTCCAGCCATTGCGGGAAGTTGGTGCCCCACATGGTGTTGAACAGGTTGAAATACCAGGTGGGCTCATGGGCCTCCCAGCAGCGGCGATACTGATGGATGCCTGTCTCGCCAATGCTGGCCAGGCTGGAATCCATGGGCACCACGGCAGTCCACTGACCATCCCTGGCCGAGGCAACCATGGTTTCCACGCCGTAGAGAGCATGGTTGCCCCAATCGGCAATGTCCCGCTCAGGATCCAACAGCTGACCGTTCTTGCCGATCCGCCAGCAGTCGGGCTGGCCAGGCAGCGCCATTAGCAGGGAGCCGCTCTCAATATAGGCAGCAGCGTGCTTGCGCTTCAGCTCCACGCGGACGCGCACGGGGCTATCATCCTGGGGAACGGTGATGGTCAGCACCACCTGCTCGGCATCGCCAATGCGGCACCCCTCCGCACAGCCATCGTAATGCAGGCGCACAGTGTCGCCCTGCACCGTGCATGCGCAGTACACCGGCATACAGGTGCGGTGGGGACATTCGGGATACTGCATGCGGCCATAGTCCGCCAGGCCCCAGTCCAGGAAGCGGTAGGCATAGGCCCGCAGGTATTCCGTCAGGTCATCCGCACCGTACTGGTCATAGCGGTAACGGATGGCGCTCTGCCCATCCTGTGCCTTCAGCAGCGCAGCGCCGGTGTACAGATCCTCCACCGCATCCTCATTGCCGATGGCGTCCTCAACATCGTGGACTATAAACACGGCAAGGGTGTAGAGGTCAGTGCCATCGGAAGTCCCCAGATGCAGCTTTATGCCCTGGGCGCTCTGGAAATCTTCGATGGCATCTACGACATCGATACCGTCCGCATGACCATTTTCCAGCCCCGGAAGTCCAACATTAGCGTGGATCAGATGGATAAGGCCGACCTGTACGAATGGGCGGACACCGAACTGACCCAGAAGGCGCAACTTGCTTACGAAGGCCAAGGTGACTTCAGTTATGGTGAGTGGTGCCGGTTCTGTAAGGCGAAAGCCGAGTGCAGAGAACGCGCCGCCGTATACCTGGCTCTTGCCCGGTACGAATTCCAGGTTCCCGCGCTCCTCGATGATGAGGAGATCGCCGATATTCTCGGCAAGGTCGATGCTCTCACCGCCTGGGCATGAGGTCAATTTTTCCGGCAAGCGCGTCCTCGATCATTTTGCTAAAGCCGTCACGGCGCTTAATACTGGTGCCGGTGATACCTTCATCTAGTTAGTATCCGAGGATGATACCAAGGGATATGAACCTCGACTGCTGGAAAGCCCAATAAAATAAGGACTTTTCGAGGCTTTCCACCTTCGAAGAGTCCTTGAATTATGTCGTTGTGTGGAGGCTTGATGTACAACGTATCACATCCGCCGAGATCCAGGTCTTCATCAATTCCTTCCAGGGATCGAGCAAGTCCCAGATCAACATCGCGGTGGGCATCCTCAAGAACATCTTCAAGAACGCTTATGCGGACGGCATCATCGAGCGTGATCCTACGGTATCCATGATCCGCCCGAAGCCCAAGAAGAAAAATGAGCGCCGTGCCCTGACGCCCTGGGAGGGGGAGCAGGTAGTGCGGGTCATCGGGACCCAAGAGCACGGCATGTTCCTGGCAGTGCTGTATTACCTCGGTCTCCGGCGCGGTGAAGCCCTTGGCCTGAAATGGGGCGACATCGACTTCGAGGAGAACCGGGTGCACGTACAGCGTGACATTGACTATGTGGGATCGACCGCTCAGGATGGCGCACTGAAGACGGCAGCCGCTGATCGCTTTGTACCGATCCCGGAAGAACTGCAGCCGCTGCTGAAGAAGAATCGATCCTTTGCACCGGAATACCTCTTCCATACCAAAGATGGTAAGCCTTGGAGCTAGAACAGCTTTAAGCGAATCTGGCTGAGCCTGATGCAGGATTGCGGATTCACCACGGACCGGGAAAAGAAGGAAAAGCAGCACCGGGCCAACGAACCGATCAGCAATCTGAAATCCGTGATCACCCCGCACTACTTCCGCCACAACTACGTAACGCTGCTGTACGAGGCTTGCATCGACCCGCTGATTGCCATGAAGATCGTGGGCCACACGGACTACCAGACCACGGCGAACATTTACACCCATCTGGGTAATGAGAGTCTCCGCCGGGCCGCAGTGGATATGCGCGGTGTATTCGATCCCAGAGGCAAGGAGATCAAGGCACAGGCCAATCCGGATGAGGGAAAGGTGGTACCTTGGGCTGGAAAGTTTAAAATGAAGCAGGCGTAATAGAAAACGAGCTGTATCGGTGATAAGCCGGTACAGCATTTTTCTTATATGCGATTATTCTCTTGTGAAGCTGAAATCTATCTCAGCATACATCTGGCAGCGGCTTTCCAGGAAATCCGGCCTCATCCTGATCCGCATGTCCATATACGCGATCTCTTCCGGTGTGGCCACGACCACGTCCCGCTCACCATACGTATAGGCTGTGATGCGAACCTGAACCTCGGTGCCGGCGGGTAGTCCTTCGATAAAGGAATGATATGCCGTCCATCCATCGAACCCTTCCACGGTTGATGGTGCACCTGCGATCAGGAAAGTTATGCTGCTGCCACCGGATGCAAGTGTTGCCTTGGAGAAAAGAATTGCCATGGGGAACCCTCCTTTGATTTCATGATAACGCCGGACCGACCCTTTCACAATGAATACTCTGGCAGAGTTCATGGTGATGATGTCCATGTATCACCTTAATCTGGAAGATTCCGTGGTTCAACTGGCGAGATACGATTCTGTACTCAAAACATGTCCGATCCGGTGGCCACAAACGGACATTTCGTGAGGATAAAAGGCTGCAGGGCAAAACCAAAAGGCCGCAGAAAACGACCAAATTGAAATGTCCGCCTCTGTCCAGACAAAATCCGGTCATAGGCGGACACAGAAGGACGCGGCCCTTTATCCAATTTCCATGCGTTGTATGGGCGTTGCAACCCACCAGATCGTACAACTGCCTCTTTTGTACCACAACGGTTACGCCAACGTTTTTATGTACTATATAGGCGTGCAGAATGCCATATAAAGCAAAAGCCACCCAAATTGGGTGGCTTAAGTGGCATATACTATGCTATTTGATACAATGCAACGCAGTCTCGCCGAGCGTTGCCTTCGTTAAACAACTGAAATGGTATCCTCACTACATTCCGAAGCGGAAATATACACAGCATCGAAGGTATCCGATATTGATGACCGGCTGATAAATTCTTCAAGAGGTACCGTTTCGTCTTTCATAACAATACAGCCGTCTGTTTCGTTCAGGTGGGTCAAAAAAAGGGATATCCGACATCCGTTTGAACGGTTGCCTGCAATATCTTTTTTGATCTCCTCCACAAAGGCTTCTTCATTTTCGTGCCGCGCATAACGTAGCGTCCCCTGCCAGGCGTTAGGCTCGTTGGTCATATCCTCAAGAAGATTGCCCAGCATTTCCCTGGGGCATTCGTTGGGAAGTGGACCTGCACCATGCCTTGTAATATAGGTACGCGACACATAGACAACTTCGTCAAGCTTCAATCCTAAACGCGACAAAAACCTGCATGGGTTTGTAAGTCCCGTATCGGATGCGGTAACATAGGGCGCATAAATCGCGTGGTTTCTATCCAACAAAAGTCCCTGTCCCGTTTCAAATATCAGCGTATCTGTATTCTGCAATTTTTTCTGCAAGTCAGCCTCGGTCAACAGCTTCACATATTTCATATTGGAAATGATTTCATACGCAGCATTTACCAGAACGTTGTTATTTGTGAGAAGCTGCACATACTCATTTGCCTCTGCATTCAAAGTATCTGCTATCATCTGCAGCCGCTTTGCTGTGTATTCTTTCCGGATACACAGCATTACATGATACAGATCATCCGAATCCATGCCACATATCTGACCGAGTTTCAGACCAAAGCCTGCTTTCGTGCGCAAATCGCATTCGTTGATACCCATTCCGCAACTGCCATGTCTGCTACTTCCGCGAGAGGATTCCAACGCCATGTTGAGAAGCACATCATCCGGAATAGTAATGCAAACATTTTCCATGCCGTAAATATCCGGGTAGAAGCCGAATGTTTCCTGAAAATTACTGATCTCTTCACCGAGTTTATAGATATCCGGATAAAAACTGTCGATCCACAGGGTATCAGCGCCACGGCATGAACCGGAAGAAAGCTCGTGAAATACGAAACGTTTTTTGTCAGGTAACTTTCGTACAACTGTGTGGCCAGATTGTGCCCCACCATTATGGCGGACAACCAATGTTTTTTCGCTGTGAAGCGAAAAATAGTCAACCGCCATGCCTTTTCCTTCGTCGCCAAAGTTTTTACCGATTACGGCAAGCACTCTCATAGGAAGAAACCGCGCTTGGTAGTGCGAATCTGCAGCTGACCAAGAATATTTCCCAGCCTTGGCCTTTCCAGTGCATCCCACTGTTCGAGAATGGTTTTCAGTTCCTTACCGTTTTGAAGCTGGATCGTGCTGATGATAATCTGGGGAATCAGGTCAATATCTGTTTCTTGAATCGTCATAGCGTGACCATTCATCAATTGCCTGTTAAATGGATTATCTCTACCGATCATAATATGAAATAGATGGAACTTCTTTTCGGCCTTTTTCAGGACATCCTCCGGCGATGTAGCCTCAATTATATCGCCCATTACTTTGCGGACTGTGATTGCAGGAGAGATGCTGTTCCGAATCGAGGCATTATCACCAATGGTAAAAACGAAACCCTTCTGATTTCTTTTGTTGATGGCGTCGATATTGGTGTGATTGGCTAAGAAGTGCCAAAGACAGGTTGGCACAACCTGACCTTGCCCACCATTTTCAAAATACAGTTCCAAAAGCTGTTCAACAATTCGGATATCGGATTCAAACTGGGTGACCTGTAACGGGGAAGCATCATCGTAATCACCGTATGCGGCGCACATCAGCGCTGGATCCTCTATGGAATTGGTGGAATATAGCTTCATAATCAGTTCGTTGAGTGCCTCGGTGGCCACTTTAACGGCGAGATATCCCATAGAACCGGTAACATCCAATCCCACAACGATGGGGGTTGAATTCGGATGGTCATCAGAGTCAAAGCACTCACGGGTGCCGATATAACGGGGATCAAATTTAGGATTGCACGATTTGCTTATATAGATTTCGTCCACTCTGTTGGTATTTGAGAGTTGCCTGCTGGCTTTCAGTTTGCTCCAATCTGCAGCTGAATAACTACCATATCCCATAATTATCTCTCCTTCTACATTTTAACAAATTTATGTCCACCAAAACCGGTTTCGATAACCTGATCCCATCTTTCAAAATCCTCGAACGCGTCTGCCGCCGGGGCGGAATTAAGAAATGTGTACAGTTCCTTTGGCTTGCTTGTATCTTTGGCCAAATAAATCGCAGTCTTTCTGAGCGCTTTCAGATCCGCATCGCTGCGCGCAGAGCGAACATTTCTCCAATCTCCGAAGAGTGCACTCTCATGGGTAATTGTGTTAACCCAAATAGATGTGGGAGTAATGTCTCCATGCTCAATATCAGCGTATTTGAGCGCACAGCAGATATTCTCCATTCTGGAAATCAACCACGCCAGGTGCTCCGAAGGCCACGGGGCAAAAAACTCCGCCGGATAAAAATGCGGTCTTCTTCGGAATATCAGGACCTGACCACCGGTGCTTGTTGTGAGTATCATTTTCAGTTCTGGAAAGGAACGATACAGCCGGGTGTCTGCTTCGGGAAATACGAGGCGTTTACAGCCTGCCATAAAACGAGAAGCCTCTCTGTCACTGTCAAACAGATAGATAATGTTCTCTTTTCCAAGAAAACAGGTAAAGCCAGGGTACTGGAATTTATCCATATAATCAATATGAAGAGGATCTCCGCCCTGGAGAGTAAGATCCTTTGAACCGTAACAGCGCCAAAGCGTATCGCTGGTGTAATCAAATTCTTTTTTGGATGCCTCGGCCTTGTAATATTGCAGTAACCGTTGCCTGAATTCATCGTGGTTCTTAAAATCAGCGTCCGAGAAAAATACCTTTGAGCCACAAAATGGACATTCGACTCCGGATATACCGTTTAAGTCCATCTGTCCGCCACAGTTTTTGCACTTAAACGAAATCATCACTTCACCTCAAAACAGAAAAGTCCTGTTTGCATAGTGCAATTTATATGCTATGAGTATGATACACTAATTGTGCGGTGCTGTCAAGGTTGGTCTCTGCGCATATCCATTTCGGCTAATCTCGGGCATATAACGAATATCCAAGTAATATAACGAATTGCGGTATTTTAACGAAATAAAAGCGCAATATGTGGGGGGTAGTGCGATTCAGCAACCAGGCAAAAGCACAATATCATGGCAACTGAAATGAAAATGCGTGCGGAATAAGATATTTTCCCCTGTTTTTGGGTATAAAAAAAGATACCGTAAACGACACGATGGTATCAATTACGGTATCTGTTCTGGTCGAAGTGGCGGGATTCGAACCCGCGGCCTTTTGGTCCCGAACCAAACGCGCTACCAAACTGCGCTACACCTCGTCGCTGGAGCCAATAAGGGGGCTCGAACCCCTGACCTGCTGATTACGAATCAGCCGCTCTGCCAGCTGAGCTATATTGGCAAATCCAGCACGAATGATTATAGCATAAGGGTAGCCGTTTGTCCAGTGTTTGCGGGATATTTTTTCGCGCGCCCTTCCCGGCGGCATGCTCAGCGGCGGCGCTCCAGCTCCGCCCATACCTCCGCAGGCGTGATCCCCTGCTGAAACAGCAGCACCAGCAGGTGGTATATCAGGTCGGCGGCCTCGTAGGTGACCTCCTCCTTGCTGCCCTTCACCGCGGCGATGATGGTCTCGCTGGCTTCCTCGCCCACCTTCTTGCAGATCTTCTCCACGCCTTTATCCAGCAGATAGTTGGTGTAGCTGCCCTCCTGGGGGTTGGCCTTGCGGTCGGCGATCACGTCGTACACCTGCTGGAGGATGGCGGCAGTGGCGGGCGCGTCCTCGTCAGCCACCACCTGGTTGAAGAAGCAGCTGACTTCGCCGGTGTGGCAGGCAGGGCCCACCTGATCCACCGTCAGCAGAATGGTATCGCCGTCGCAGTCATAGTGGATGGCGCGGATCTTCTGGGTGTGGCCGGAGGTTTCGCCCTTGCGCCACAGCTGCCGGCGGCTGCGGCTGTAATAGGTGGCGTAGCCGCTGTCGATGGTAGCCTGCAGGGACTCGGCGTTCATGTACGCCAGCATCAGCACCCGGCCGGTGGATGCGTCCTGGGCGATGGCAGGCACGAGACCCTTATCGTCAAACTTGATCTTGCTCATATCCATGATGAAAACCATCCTTTCCGTTCTTTTCGCGGCGGATCAGCCCAGGGCCGCCAGAGCTTCCGGCAGGGCAATGGCGCCTTCGTACATGGCCTTGCCCAGGATGGCCCCGGCGCAGCCCGCATCCCGCAGGCGGATAAGATCAGCCACGCCGCTGACCCCGCCGGAGCCGATCACATCCAGCCCCGTTGCCTGCACCAGCGCAGCGGTAGCCTCCACGTTGGGGCCCTGCATCATACCGTCCCGGCTCACGTCGGTGTAGATGACGGTGGTGACGCCCAGGTCCTTCATGCGCAAAGCCAGCGACCTGGCGGTGATGCCCGCGTCGGCCACCCAGCCCCGGGTAGTCACGATGCCGTTCCGGGCGTCGATGCCCACGGCGATGCGCCCCGGCCATTCCCGGCAGGCCTCCTGCACCAGCTCCGGATGCTCCGCTGCCGCCGTGCCGATGATGCACCGGCTGATGCCAGCTTCCATCCGCAGCTCGATGTCCTCCATGGTGCGCAGTCCGCCACCCAGTTCCACCGGGCCGCCGAAGGCCGCCGCTACCTCCTTCAGCAGCGACAGGTGGGATGTTTTGCCCTCGAAGGCTGCGCCCAGATCCACCAGGTGCAGCCACTGCGCGCCCTGGCTGCGCCACTTGTCGGCCAGCGCCACGGGATCGCCGTAGACGGTGGCATCCTCGCGCCTGCCCTGGCGCAGCCGGACGGCCTTGCCGTCCATCAGATCAATGGCGGGATACAGAATCATCAGCATTTCCTCCCATCAGTCCAGCGCGCCCTTGGTGGACAGCACGCCCGTCACCCGGGGATCCACCGCCGCCGCGTCCCGCAGCGCCAGCCCGAAGGCCTTGAACAGGGCTTCCAGCTTATGGTGGTCGTTGCGGCCCGCCAGCACCTTCACATGCACGGTGAGTCCGGCGTTCACCGCCACGGCCCGGAAGAACTCCTCCGCCAGCTGGGTATCGAAGGCGCCGACCATGGGCGCGGTGAATTCCGCGTCGAAGGCCAGGTAGGGTCTTCCGCTGATATCAATGGCGGCGAAGGCCAGGGCCTCGTCCATGGGCAGGTAGGCGCTACCCACCCGGCGGATGCCCGCCCGGTCACCCAGGGCTTCCCGGATGGCCCGGCCCAGGCAGATGCCCGCGTCCTCCACGGTATGGTGGGCATCCACCTGGGTATCGCCCTGGCAGGTGAGGGTCAGATCCAGCAGGGCGAAGCGGGACAGGGCGTCCAGCATATGGTCGAAAAAGCCCACGCCGGTGGCGATGCTGGTCTGGCCGGAGCCGTCCAGGTTGAGCTGCAGGGCAATGTCCGTTTCCCTGGTGGTACGGGTGATGGTGGCTGTGCGCATGGCTGTTGCTCCTTGCTGGTGATAGATTCTGGTTGCAGCATGGCCTCATCCGTGGCCTGCAGGTGTTGCCTTCCCCTTTGGGGAAGGTGGCCGAGCGCAGCGAGGTCGGATGAGGTCGTCCCCTTGCCGGCAGCAGTATGGGCCGGGTTGCTGGCGCGTTCCCTTGGCGTTGGGGGAGCTGTTTCGTGAATCCGGTGGATTCGCGAGAGGCGCGTGATGGTTTGCGCCTGCGGGCGCGGGGCCTCCGGCGGCCAGGGGCTGACGCCGCCCCTGGACCCGCGCAAGGGGTTTCACCCCTTGACCCGTTTTCGCTGGCGCGTTCCCTTGGCGTTGACTTATTCTGTGATTTCCTTGCCGAAGCGGATGGCCACGGCGTTGGCATGGGCGTCCAGGCCCTCCTGCTTCGCCAGCAGGATCACCTGGTCGGAGACCTTCTCCAGCTCCTCCCTCGTGCAGCAGATGATGCTGGACTTCTTCACAAAGTCATCCACCGACAGGGGCGAGAAGAACCGCGCCGTACCGCTGGTGGGCAGCACGTGATTGGGCCCGGCCAGGTAGTCTCCCAGGGGCTCGGGGGAGAAGTGGCCCAGGAAGATGGCTCCAGCGTTGCGGATCAGCGGCAGCAGCGCGTAGGGCGCCTCCACCGACAGTTCGAGGTGCTCCGGGGCGATGCGGTTGGCGATGTCCGCGCAGGCCGTCAGGCTCTCCGCCACCACGATGGTGCCGTAGGCCCCCAGGCTCTGCCGGATGACCTCCTGCCGGGGCAGCAGCGCGGTCTGACGCTCCAGCTCCGCGTCCACGGCCCGGGCAAGGTTCTCGCTGTCCGTCACCAGGATCGCCGCAGCCAGGGGGTCATGCTCCGCCTGGGAGAGCAGATCCGCCGCCACATGCCGGGGATCCGCGCTGTCATCGGCGATGACCAGCACCTCGCTGGGGCCGGCCACCATGTCGATGCCCACATGGCCAAAGACCTCGCGCTTGGCGTTGGCCACGTAGATGTTGCCCGGGCCGGTGATCTTGTCCACCCGGGGGATGCTTTCCGTACCGAAGGCCAGCGCCGCCACGGCCTGGGCGCCGCCCACCTTGAAGATCCTGTCCACACCGGCGATATCCGCCGCCACCAGCGCCAGGGGGTAGCTGACCCCGCCGTCCCTGCCGGGAGGCGTGACCATGACGATTTCCTCCACCCCGGCCACCTTGGCAGGCAGCACGTTCATCAGCACGGAGGAGGGGTACGCCGCCGTGCCGCCGGGGACATACACGCCCACCCGCTGGAGGGGCGTGATCTTCTGCCCCAGGGCGATGCCGGGCTGGAAGTCGATCCAGGTGTTCTGCTTCTGCTTCTCATGGAAGGCGGTGATGCGCCGTGCCGCCTCCCGCATGGCCTCCAGCCATTCCGGGGACGCGGCGGCGTAGGCGGCGTCGATCTCCGCCCTCGTCACCTGCACGGTACCGGCGGTGATGTCCGCATGGTCGAAGCGGCGGGTGTAGTCGAACAGGGCCGCGTCGCCCTCCTGGCGCACCCGGGCGACAATCTCCTTCACCCGGGCGGCGATATCGTCATGTTGAAGCTGGCTGCGCTCCATGACGCGCGCCTGCAGGGCCGCAGCGTCGGAAGCCATCAGAATCGGAATCATACGCTTGTCCTCCATTACTGTTCCAGGGCCGCCACCTGCCGGGCCAGCCCGTCAATCATCGCCCGGATGCGCTCCCGCTTGGTTTTCATGCTCACCCGGTTGCACACCAGTCGGGCCGATACGTCGCAGACCTCCTCCAGCACCGTCAGGCCGTTGGCCCTGAGGGTGGAGCCGCTCTCCACAATGTCCAGGATCACGTCGCTGAGCCCGATCACCGGGCCCAACTCCACCGAGCCGTGCAGCTCGATGATCTCGATGGTCTGCCCCTTGCCATCATAGTAGCTGCGGGCAATGTGGGGATACTTGGTCGCCACGCGGAAGGTAGCCCTGGTCACCAGGGAGTGGCTCTGATCCGGATACCCCGCGATGCACAGCCGACACCGCCCGAAGGTCAGGTCCAGCACCTCGTACAGCGGGCGGCCGGACTCCAGCAGCGTGTCCTTGCCCACCACACCCAGGTCGGCCACGCCGTGATCCACATAGGTGGGCACGTCGCTGGGCTTGACGAGGATGAAGCGCACGTTGTTCTTCCGGTCCCACAGCACCAGCTGCCGACCGGGGTTTCTCGGCTCGGAGCAGTCAATGCCCATGCCCTCCAGCAGCCCGAAGGCCTGCTCCGCCAGCCGCCCCTTGGCCAGGGCGAAGGTGATCACGTCCTGCATGGGGCATCCTCCTCTCCCCAGATCTGATTGCCCTCCCGGGCGATGTACACGGCCCGCTTCGTCAGGCCCCGGCACACCTTGTCCTCCAGCTCCGCAGGCAGGGCGCTGTATTCCAGGGCTACGCTGACGCCCTGCTCCCGCAGCTCCCGGGCGTAGGCCACGGCCTGAGGCAGGCAGTCCGCATCGAAGCCCACCATCACCTGAGGCACGGGGGCCGTGAAGGACGCGCCCTGACGCTCCAGGGCCATCATCAGCAGCTTCATCTTCACCGCGAAGCCCGTGGCGGGCATTTCCCGGCCGAAGCGGGCGGGCAGGCCGTCGTAGCGGCCGCCGGACAAAAGCGGCTGGCCCAGATCCGCCGTGATGCCCCGGAAGATCATCCCGGAGTAATACCCCGCCTGATGCACCATGCCCAGGTCGATGGTGATGTAGCTGTCCAGCCCGTAGGCCTTGAGGATGGCTACCACCTGGCGCAGGTTGTCGATGGCGGCGCGGCACAGGGCGTGGCGGGTCAGCCGCGCGGCCTCGTCCAGCACGGACAGGTCGCCGTAGAGCCGGGGCAGGCGCATCAGGCGATCCATCACGTCCCGGCTGACGGACAGCTTCTCCAGGTACATCTGCATTTCCAGGGCGTTCTTTTCCTCCGTCAGGCGGCGCATGACCCGGCACTGCTCCTCCGTGAGTCCCGCCTCCTGCATGAACCCCGTGAAGAACCCCGCCTGGCCCAGCTCGATCTGGAAATCCCGCAGGCCGGACAGCTTCAGCGCCTCGATGGCCAGGGCGATGACCTCCGCGTCCGCCTGCACGCCGCCCTCCCCCATCAGCTCCACGCCCGCCTGATACTCCACGCACAGCATGGACAGCGTGTCCGACTGGAAGTGCGTGGCCGACTGCATGTAGCACAGCCGCAGGGGCAGCTCCGCCTCCCGGAGCCGACCGGCAGCCAGGCGCACCGCAGGGATGGTGGAGTCCGGGCGGATGGCCAGCACCCGGCCCCGGCTGTCGAAGGTCTTCCACACATGCTCGGGGCGGTAGCCGTAGGTCTGGTCGTCCAGCACGTCATAATACTCCAGAATGGGCGTTTCAATCTCCTGATAGCCATGGAGGGTGAACAGGCGGCGCAGCTCCTCCTCCAGGCGGCGCTTGCAGGCGCACTCGCCGGGCAGGGTGTCCTGCATGCCGGTGGGAATTTGCGGCTTGCGATGCTCCATTGAATCGCCTCCATTGTGTCAGTGTAATTTAGTACGATAAAGCAGTAACGTGCTGAATTATACCACATTTGCCCGCTTTGTCAAGGGGGCAACGGGCATAATTGCCGCGCATCATCCGTCTGTTTTCATCATCATACCACAGAGAACACCCCGGTACAATCCCCCGCCCCGGGGGGGGAATGTGCGTCTGCCGCTTGTGCCTCCGCCCGGGACGTGGTATACTGCTATGGTCAGATTGTATACACAAGGAGGACACCCGTCATGAAGCTCTGGGGCGGCCGCTTTTCCAAGTCCACCGATGGTCTGGTGGACGATTTCCATTCCAGCATTTCCTTCGACCAGCGTTTGGCCGAGCAGGACATCACCGGCTCCATCGCCCACGCCACCATGCTGGGCGAGCAGGGCATTATCCCCCAGGAGGACGCGGACAGGATCGTCGAGGGCCTCAGGGGCATTCTGGCCGACGTGAAGGCCGGGAAGATCCAGTGGATGGTGGACGCCGAGGACATCCACATGAACGTGGAGACCATCCTGACCCAGCGCATCGGCGAGGCGGGCAAGCGGCTGCACACCGGCCGCAGCCGCAACGATCAGGTGGCCCTGGACTGCCGCATGTACGCCAAGCTGGCCTGCGAGGAAACCGTGGCCATGCTGGAGGATCTGCTGCACGTTCTGCTGGACATCGCCCAAGACAACCTGCACACCATCATGCCAGGCTACACCCACCTGCAGAAGGCCCAGCCCATCACCCTGGCCCACCACACCATGGCCTATTTCCAGATGTTCCTGCGGGATCGGGACCGCTTCCGCCATGCTTATCAGGCGGCGGACGTGATGCCCCTGGGCTCCGGCGCGCTGGCGGGTACCACCTATCCCCTCAACCGGGAGCGGGTGGCGGAGCTGCTGGGCTTTTCGCAGATCAGCATGAACAGCCTGGACGGCGTCAGCGACAGGGACTTCCTGCTGGAATACCTGTCCGCCGCGTCCATCTGCATGATGCACCTGAGCCGCTACTGCGAGGAACTGATCCTGTGGAACAGCAACGAGTTCCGCTTCGTGGAGATGGATGACGCCTTCGCCACGGGCTCCAGCATCATGCCCCAGAAGAAGAACCCCGACGTGGCCGAGCTGATCCGCGGCAAGACCGGCCGGGTCTACGGCGACCTGATGGCGCTGCTCACCGTGATGAAGGGCATCCCCCTGGCCTACAACAAGGACATGCAGGAGGACAAGGAAGCCTTCTTTGACGCGCGGGACACGCTGGTCAAGGGCCTGACGGTATTCACCGCCATGCTGCGCACCGTGACCTTCCGCAGGGACGTGATGGAGAAGGGCGCATCCGGCGGCTTCACCAATGCCACGGACTGCGCGGATTATCTGGTCAAGCACGGCGTGCCCTTCCGGGACGCCCACGCGGTGGTGGGCCGTCTGGTGGCCCACTGCCTGAACGAGAACAAGGCCCTGCTGGATCTGACGCTTGATGAGCTGCAGCAGTTCCATCCGGCCTTTGAGGCGGATGTGTTCGACGACCTGAGCATGCTCGCCTGCGTGGAGAAGCGGCGCATCCCCGGCGCGCCCGCCCCGGACATGGTGCAGCAGGCCATCGACTGGGGCCGGAAGCAGCTGGAGGCATAAGCCATGCTGCGTCTGATACTCCCCGACCGCCGCTGCTGCGCCTTTCGCCAGGCCATGATGGCCGACCCCGCCACCATGGCCTACAACGCCCCCTGGTTCCCGCCGGAGGGCACCATCCCCTTCCCTGAGGAGGAATGGGACGCCTTCCTGGTAGGCTGCCGGGATCGGGAGCCGGAGGCCTTCCTGGGCTTCCTGGAGAACGAGGAGGGCCTGCTGGTGGGCGAGGTCAACTGGCACGGCTATGGCCAGGGCATGGGCATTGTCATCAAGGCGGAATACCGGGGCCGTGGCTACGGCGGGCAGGGCCTCAAGCTGCTGAAGAAGCGGGCCTTCGCCCACCCGGAGATTCCCTGGCTGGAGAACAATTTCGAATCCGAACGGGATCACGCCCTGGCCATGCACCTGCATGCCGGGTTCGTCCATGCCGGGCGGGATCAGAACGGCTACCTGGTGCTGCGCTGCATGAACCCGGGCGGCGTGCAAGGGTAAATCCCCTCCAAATACAAGGCGGCCATGACACGGATTGCTTCCGCGCCATGGCCGTCCTTTTTTCTTTGCTCAGGTGGCAAAGCCCGCAAACTGGGTCATGTACAGCTCCCAGTAGCGGCCCTTCTTCGCCAGCAGCTGCTCGTGGTTGCCCTGCTCCACCATGCGCCCCTGATCCATCACGACGATCAGATCAGCGTCCCGGATGGTGGACAGCCGGTGGGCAATGACGATGCTGGTGCGCCCCTGCATGATGCGCTGCATGGCGCTCTGGATGGCCCGCTCAGTACGGGTGTCCACGTTGGAGGTGGCCTCGTCCAGGATCAGGATCTTGGGATCCGCCACGAAGGCCCGGGCGATAGCCAGCAGCTGCCGCTGGCCCTGGCTGATGTTCCCCCCGGCAGCGGTGAGCATGGTATCGTAGCCCTGGGTGAGATGCTCCAGCATGTCCCGGCAGCGGCTCATGTCCACGGCCTCCTCCAGCTTCTCGTCGGTGGCGTCGGCGTTGTTGTAGCGCAGGTTGTTGCGGATGGTGTCGGCGAAAAGCACCGTATCCTGCAGCACGATGGCCACATCCTTGCGCAGGCTGCTCCGGGCCACATGGGCGATGTTCTGCCCGTCGATGGTAATCTCCCCGCTGTCGATGTCATAGAAGCGCATGAGCAGGTTGACCACGGTGGTCTTGCCGCTGCCGGTGGCGCCCACCAGGGCGACGGTTCTGCCGGAGGGCACGTCCAGGGTGAAGTCCCGCAGCACCGGATGCTCCGGCAGGTAGGAGAAGTTCACATGTCGGAAGCTGACGCTGGCCCCCTGATCAGCCGCCAGGGTCTCGCCGGACATGTCCTCCGCTTCCTCGTCCAGGACGTTGAAGACGCGCTCCGCACCGGCCACGGCGGTCTGCAGCTGGCCGTAGACCTGGGCCAGCTCATTGATGGGGCGGCTGAACTGCTTGGCGTAGACGATGAAGGCGGAAATCACGCCCACGGAGATCAGACCACCCATGGCGAAGTAACCGCCGAAGGCCGCGATGATGACGAAGCCGATATTACCGATGCAGTTCATGATGGGGCCCATGATGCCGCTGAAGATGTCCGTGCGGATGCCCGCCTTGGTCAGGGAATCGGAGGTCTCGCAGAAGGAACGGGTGGTCACATCCTGATGGTTGTAGGCCACCACCGTGCGGTAGCCGGAGATCATTTCCTCCACCGTGCCGTTCAGCTCGCCCAGGAGCATCTGTCGTCTGCGGGAGAATTTGCGCACGTTCCTGGAAAGGATCTTCGTGGCAATCAGCGTCAGGATCACCGTGGCGCAGCTGAGCAGCGCCAGCTGCCAGCAGTACCAGAGCATGATCGCCACCGTACCCGCGATGGTCAGCACGCCGGAGAACAGCGACGGCAGGGACTGGGACACCGTGGTGGAGATGCTCTCAATATCGTTGGTCATGCGGCTCATCACGTCGCCGTGAGAGTGGGTGTCCAGATAGCGCACGGGCAGATCCATCATCCTGCCGAACAGCTCCTTGCGCAGCTGGCGGATGATCCGCTGGCTCAGGTGCGCGCTGATGAACCCCTGCAGCAGCTGGCAGCCGCTGTACATCAGGTACACCAGCAGCATCCATGTAACCGTCCGGCCCAGGCTGCCCACGGTTTCTCCGGCGATCATATCAATGGCCCGGCTCTGCAGGCTGGGGGCGTACACGCCGCACGCCGTGCCCAGGATCACCGCAGCCAGCATGCCCAGCACCATGGTCTTCTCCCGGGCGAAGTAGACGATCATGCGTTTGAGCGTCGCGCCCACATTCTCCGCGTGCTGTACCTCGGCGAAGCGCGCGCCTCGGTTCATGCCGGGGATGGTGCGCTCCATCAGCTTCTGATCAGCCATGCTGCTCATCCTCCTCCCCCATCTGCGAATCGTAGATGTCCCGGTAGGTCCTGCAGGTGGCCAGCAGCTCCTCATGGGTACCGGAGGCGGTCACGCGGCCGCCCTCCAGCACCATGATGCGATCCGCCCGCCGCACCGAGGCGATGCGCTGGGCCACGATGATCTTGGTGCTGCGTGGGCTTTCCTGCTTCAGGGCGGCATAGAGGTTTGCCTCGGTCTTCAGGTCAAGGGCGCTGGTGGCGTCGTCGAAGATGAGGATCTCCGCGTCCTTCACCACCGCGCGGGCGATGGACATGCGCTGCTTCTGTCCGCCGGAGAGGCTCATGCCCCGCTCGGCCACCATGGTCCGGTATCCCTCGGGGGAGGCGCTGATGAACCCGTCCGCCTGGGCAATGACCGCCGCATGCTTCAGGGCGGCATCATCCGCCTCCGGCGCGCCCCAGGCGATGTTCTCCGCCATGGTCTGGCTGAACAGCTCGCTCTTCTGCAGGGCGATGGCCACCCTGTCCCGCAGGGCCTGCTGGTCGTACTGACGCACATCCACGCCGTCCACCAGCACCGCGCCTTCGGTCACGTCGTAGAAGCGGGGGATCAAATTCACCAGGGAGGACTTGCCGCAGCCCGTGGCGCCCATGATGGCCACCGTCTCCCCGGGGCGGATGGTGAAGCTCACATGCTGCAGAATCTGCCGGCTGCTGCCGGGATAGGCAAAGGACACGTCCCGGAACTCGATGCTGCCATGCTCGTTCGTTTCCCCGTGGAAGCCGCCGTCCTTCAGGTCGGGCTCGCTGTAGAGCACCTCCTTGACGCGCTTCCAGGAGGCGACGCCCCTGGAGATGTTCTGGAAGATCATCACCAGCATCAGGATGCCGTTGAGCAGCTGGGTGGTATAGGTGATGGCGGCCATCACATGGCCGGGAGAGGTGAGCCCCGCGCTGACCTCCACCTGGCCCACCAGCAGGATCACCACCACCACCACCACGTACATCAGCGCGTTCATGATGGGGTTCATGAAGGCAAAAATCGTCAGCACCTTCAGCTGGGTCTTGATCAGCTCGTCATTGGCCTTGCCGAAGCGCAGCTTCTCGTAGATCTCCCGCACGCAGGCCTTGATGATCCGGATGCCGGACACATCCTCCTGCATGATGGCGTTGATCTGATCCAGCTGGGTCTGCAGGCGGGTGAAGAGCGGGTTGGCCTTGTACAGACAGAAGGCCATGACCCCCACCGTCACAGGAAAAACACACAGCACCACCAAGCCGAAATGGTGATTCAGCCGGAACATGAAGTACATGCTGCCGAACATCAGCATGGAGGTGCGGATCATGCCCCGGACAAACTGGGAGATGAAATTCTGCACCTGGGTGATGTCATTGGTAACGCGGGGCACCAGGGAGCCCGCACCCAGCCTGTCCACCTGGGGGAAGGAGAAGGTCATGATCCGCCGAAAGCAGTCCTTGCGCATCTCGTTGCCGATGTTCTGCCCGGCGTTGTGCACGAACACGTTGTTCATCGACCCGCAGAAGCCCCCGAACAGCACCAGCCCCACCATCTGCAGCCCCAACTGCCAGATCAGCGTCAGGTCGCCCACGCCGCCGTTGTTCAGCCCCAGCACGCCGTCGTCCACAATCCGGCTCATGATCCCCGGCTGAATCAGATCCATCAGCACCTCACCCACCATGCAGGCCGCCGCCAGCACCGCAAAGTGCAGGTACCGCCGCACATAGTGCCAGATGCCGGGCTTTGCCGTTTCACACCTGTCCACGGCGCTCATCCTCCCCGTCGCAGGGGGTGGCATCCTCCACCCGGTAGTGCCCCTCCCAGAAGGTGTTCAGCTGCTCCAGCAGATGAAGCAGCGTCTGCTTCTCCTCCGGGGCGAAGCAGGAAAACATGGTTTCATGCCGCTTTTCCCGCACTGCCAGGGCCTCCCGGGCCGCAGCCTCCCCCGCTTCGGTCAGGCATACGTCCGTGGTGCGGCGATCCTCCGGGCTGGGGGTACGGGCGATCAGCCCCGCCGCCTCCAGCTTGCCGATCACCTCGCTGGCCGACCCCGGCTGAATCCCCAGCAGCGCGGTCAGCCTCTTCTGGGTCACCGGGCCCGTTTCCAGCAGCATCATCAGGATCCGCTTCTGGCTTCCCTTCCCCTCGGAGATGGCGCGCATGGTGTGCAGCACGTCCCACAGGCTCAGGGTCAGCCGGTTATTGATATCCAGCGTCTCATTGCGCCGTCTCTTGTTCAGCACAGGCTGTCCTCCCCAGTTCCGTCTGCCCGGAGCAGGTCGGGCGGTTCTTCAGGTACCTTGAAAGATTAGCACAAATCGGAAATTTTGTAAGGGTACCTTGATAATTTCCCACCCTGCCGTATGATGATGCTGCGGCCTGCCGGGCGGAGCCGCCGCCCCTGCGTCCGCCGACTCTGCCACGAAGGAGGAAGATCATGATGGAAACGAACTGCCCCTGCTGCCCCAACCATTGCCCTGCCGACGCGCTGCGCTGCGCTGCGGACGTGGCCGTGCGCATTTTGCCCAGAACGGCGCCGAGCCCCGGGAGGAGCATGCCCATCATGAGGGCGACGCCCATCACGGCCAGCCCATGCAGGAGATGGATCCTGCCCTGGCGCTGCTCCGTCAGTGCGGCCACTTCCTGCACCACATGGGCCCCGGCAGCGACCCTGCCCGGCTGATGAGCGCCCTGTCCGCCGAGGAGCGTGCCACCCTGCAGGCCCTGCTGAAGAAGTGCCTGGACAGCTGGCAGGCCGACGCGCCCCGTCATCCCTGAGTTCCTTGCCTTCCGCACGGATCCGCCGCGGCCATCCGTGCTTTTTTGCGTCTGCTGCTTTCCGCCCCGGGCAGACAAAGCCTCCTCCGCTCTTGACGGGCAGGGAAGGCGGATGCTATAATCACAGTGCCGGCTGATGTGGTGGAATGGCAGACACCGGGGACTTAAAATCCCCTGCCGCAAGGCGTGCGGGTTCGAGTCCCGCCATCAGCACGCACCGAAGGCCCCGGGCAGCGTTCGTCCGGGGCTTTTTGCATTCTTGTCGGCAAAATGAACGCAGGCTCTTGACCGGAAGATACTACCGGGTGCTACAATACAGGCAGAACATCTGCGACCATCGCAAAGGAGGAATCCCCATGAAAGTACTGCTGGTCAACGGAAGCTCCCGCCCCAACGGCTGCACCAGCGTAGCCCTGGCTCAGGCTGCCCGGGCCCTGGAGCAGGAGGGCATTGAAACCGAAACCTTTTTCATTGGCAACGAGCCCCTGCCGGACTGCATCGCCTGCCGCCGCTGCCGGGAGATGGGCCGCTGCGTCTTCGACGACTGCGTGAACATCTTTACCCAAAAGGCCAAGGAGGCCGACGGCTTCATCTTCGGCTCCCCCGTGTATTACGCCCACCCCAGCGGACGGCTGCTGACCTTCATGGACAGGGCGTTCTACTCCTGCGGCTCTGCCTTCATGTTCAAGCCCGGAGCCGCGGTGCTCAGCGCCCGGCGGGCAGGCACCACCGCCTCCTTCGACGTGATCAACAAGTACTTCACCATCTGCTCCATGCCGGTGGTGTCCTCCACCTACTGGAACCATGTCTACGGCGCGCAGCCCGAGCAGGTGCAGGAGGATCCCGAGGGCCTGCAGACCATGACCAACCTGGGCCGAAACATGGCCTGGCTGCTCAAGTGCATCGCCCTGGGGAAGGAGCACGGCCTCCCCGCGCCGGAAAACCCCAAGGTGCTGACGAATTTCGTCCGCTGACCCTCGCCTCTACGGAGCGTTCATTGCTCAGGTCACGCCGGGTATGGTATATTGTGTGCGAGGTGATTGACATGGATCAGGAAAAGACCGGCGGGCTGATACGCACCCTGCGCCAGAACCGCCGCATGACCCAGCTGGAGCTGGCCCGGCAGCTGGGCGTCAGCGACAAGGCCGTCAGCAAATGGGAGCGTGGTCTGGGCTGCCCGGACGTATCGCTGCTGCCCGCCCTGTCGGAGGCCTTCGGGGTGGATGTGGGCGCGCTGCTGGAGGGGGATCTGCCCACCCAGCGGCCCGTCAACGGCAACATGCGCCTGACGCGCTTCTACGTCTGCCCCCACTGCGGCGGGCTGATGCTGGGTCAGGGTGAAGCGGCCCCCGTCTGCTGCGGACGGCGGCTGACGCCTCTGCCCGTGCAGAAGGCCGCCCCAGAGGAGCAGCTGTCCATCAGCATCATTGAGCAGGAGTATTTCGTCACCAGCGACCACCCGCAGACAAGGGAGCATCACATTGCCTTCCTCGCCCTGGTGACGGGGGACACGCTGATTCTCCGCCGCACCTACGCCGAGTGGGACCTGGCCACCCGCCTGCCCATGATGCCCTACGGCACCCTGTACTGGTACTGCACGCAGCACGGGCTGTTCAACCAGCCCCTTCGCCGGAAATAAACAAGTAGCCCGCGCCTGAAGCCTGGCGCGGGCCGTTTGCATCCCGGGGCGGAATATGATATCATCAGCGGCAGAGGGGGAACGCGCCATGAACAGCATTCATCAGGAGAATGAGACCATCCTGGCCCGGCTCAGCGGCTATCTCTGCGCCGACGCCCGGGCCATCACCCCGGAGGCGCTGGCGGAAATGACCGCCCTGGGCCTCACAGAGGACGAGGCGTACATGCATCTGCTGGCCGCCTGGCTGGAGCTGCCCGCACCCCTGTGGCGGCGTTATCTGCCCAGGATGCTCCGCAGGCTTGACCCTGCGGATTATCAGGCGGATCCCTGGCTGCAGGCCATCCGTGATGCCGCAGGGACGGAGGGTTCCATTGCCCTGGATGAGGATCGCTATG
Organism: Eubacteriales bacterium; assembly: GCA_034104265.1. Classification (GTDB taxonomy): domain Bacteria; phylum Bacillota; class Clostridia; order Christensenellales; family Aristaeellaceae; genus UBA11524. The sequence goes on from JAXEEE010000042.1 coordinate 38,455, forward strand.
CCCCCTGCGAGCTGTTCGTGGCTGACGATTTCGTGACGGATCAGGATGGTCGGGTGTATCCGCAGCTGGGCTGGTTCCGGGAGGAGTTCCGCTTCCCGACCCTGACGGAGAGGGGCCGCGTCTGGATGACCGTCACCCCCAACGAGGTCAACACCATCCGCCCCTGCACCCAGGCCGTCCACGGCAAGGTGCTGGCCTACGGGCTGGGGCTGGGGTATTTCGCCTTTCACGCGCTGCTGAACCCGCATGTGGTCAGCGTCACTGTGGTGGAGCGCAGCGCAGAGGTGATCGACCTGTTCCGCCGCTGCCTGCTGCCCCGCTTCCCCCGGCAGGAGGCCCTGCGCATTGTCCAGGCGGACGCCTATGACTACGCCGCCCGCACGGCCCCTCATGAGGGCTATGACTGCGTGTTCACCGACCTGTGGCATGACGCGGGCGACGGTCTGCCCCTCTACCGGCGGATGAAGGCCCTCGAAACCCCCGGCCCCCGCTACTTCTACTGGATTGAGAAGACCCTCCGGGCCTATCTGCCGCAGGCGCGGGATTGACTCCTCCGCCGCCGGGTGGGCAGGCGCAGGGTGACCTCCACTGCGTCGGGCAGGGTGCGCTCGGTCATCTGGGCGTTCAGCCCCGCCTCCTCCATTTGCGCGGCGATGGCGCGAATGGCGTTGAGGTACAGCCGGTGATCCCTCATGAGGGTGATGGTTCTGCCCCCGGGCACCGGCGGCACCGGCAGCTTCGTCTGGGCGGCGGCCACCAGCAACTCCACGTCCCGCACGGTGAGATGCTCCCGGGCCGCCTGCAGGGCGATGCTCATGCGGGCGCGGTTGTCCGGCAGGCGCAGCAGCGCCCGGGCAATCCGCTCCGGCAGGCCCTGCTCCACCAGCAGGATGCACAGTCCCTCGTCCAGCTCCAGCAGCCGCAGCTTTTCCCGCAGGCTGGCGGAGGTCATGCCCAGGCTCCGCGCCAGGCTTTCCCGATCCATCACGCCGCTGTCCAGGATCTCCGCCATGGCCCGGGCCTCGTCCAGGTAGTGCATCCGCCGGGACAGGAGCATCTCCAGCTTCTCAGGCAGGGACTGATCCTCCGGCGGGCCGGGCAGCACCACCGCGTCGATGTGGGTCATGCCCAGCATCCTACAGGCCATGTAGCGGCGGTTCCCCGATACAATCATGAAGCCGCCGTTGCCCATCCGCTGCACGGTGATGGGCTGCAAAAGCCCGTCCCGGCGGATGGACTCGCACATTTCCACCAGGGATTGGCTGTCCTCCCGGCCAAAGGGCTGGCTCATCCGGGGTGTGATCCTGTCCAGGGGCAGCCAGCAGACCTGCTGTATGCAGGCGGTTTCTTGCGGATGGTTGAGCATGAGCCTCTCTCCTTTGCGCAGTCGAACCGCACGGGCGGACGGAAGGCTCCCCCGATACTCCCGCCGCCCAGCGCAGCTCTTGATGAGGCTCTTTCTGCCCAGCAAAAGAAAAACCCTGCTTTCCCCGCGGAGAATCGTTCGTCACGCTTCGCAGGGAAGGCAGGGTGTTTTTTGCGGAAAACAGCCGCATTCGCGGGCTTTGGGTCGTTACGGGTCGGATGCGCCCAGGGGGGACTTGCCGGGCGTGCCGGCTTTTCGCGGATACTGTCGAGCGGTTTTTTCTTTCTTCTGAATAGGAAGCAGCAGGTGCTGCCATGCCCGACCCGGGAATTCGCAGCTGATGGGCTCCTCCACCTTGCCGCCCAGCAGATGCGCCGCACGACGGCCCTGCTGCATTTCCTCCTGCAGCGCGGGGCCCTTCCAGCACAGGGCGCTGCCGCCCACCCGCACGTAGGGCAGCAGATACTCCGCCAGCACTGCCAGAGGCGCCACCGCCCGGGCCACCGCCAGGTCGTACTGCTCCCGGTGAAGGGGCAGGCGCGCGCCATCCTCAGCCCGGCTGTGCACCAGGGTCACGTTGCGCACCTGCAGCTCGTCAATCACCGCCTGCAGGAAGGTCAGGCGCTTCTGCTGGGCGTCCATGAGCGTCACCTGCACATCCGGGCAGGCCAGGGCCAGGGGCATGCCGGGGAAGCCCGCGCCGGTGCCCACGTCGATGATCCGCCCCTTCCGGGGGATCAGGCCGAAGCGCAGCGCCATCAGGCTGTCCACATAGTGGCGGTCCATCATCTCCGCCTCGTCGGTGACGGCGGTAAGATCCATCCGGGTGTTCCAGTCCATCAGCAGCGCATGGTAGCGCAGCAGCTTCTCCGGCAGCTCCGGATCAAAGGGGATGCCGCATTCCTTCAGGCGGGCGGCCAGGTCATTGCTTGTCATCATGTCACTCCAGCGGCAGGTGCAGATACTTCTGCCCCCAGTATTTGATCCAGGCCAGCGCCTCCCGGCCATAGTTCTTCAGCCAGTACTGCGGCAGCGTCTCCGCGCCCAGGCCCGTGGCGTTCAGGCCCTCATCCTCCGCCAGGGCCATGGCCCGGGGCAGATGATAATCGCTGGTGACGATCAGCACCGTCTTCACATCGTAGTCCGCCAGCAGCTGGGCCGCATGGCGGATGTTCTGCCGGGTGTTGAAGGACTCCGCCTCCGTGAGAACCATCTCCTCCGGCACGCCCTTCTGCACCAGATAGTCCCGCATGACCAGCGCTTCCGGCGCGGGCTCGTTGGCGCCCTGGGCGCCGCAGGTCACGATCATCACGTTGTTCTTTTCCCAGGCGTCATAGGCTGCGTCCAGCCGCCACTGCAGCTGCAGCGACAGCGTGCCGTCCGCCTTCACCTGCGCGCCCAGCACCACAATCGCATCATAATGGTCTGTTGAGGGCACATGATTCACCTTCCACACCAGCATGCCGATCACGCCCAGGTACGCGATCAGCCCTGCCAGAATCAGGATCAGCAGCATGGTCAGGAACCGCCAGATTCTTCCGTGAGGCTTGGTCATGGTTTCGATTGATCCTTTCGCTTGGTTCGCGGGCGGGGAAACTCCTCCCGCCCCAGGGACGGCGGGGGCATGACCGTGCCGCCCAGCAGCTGCCGCATGTCAATCTGGCCGTGCTGCAGCATGCTGTAGGTGCTTTCCCCCGCGACGATAATATGATCCAGCAGCGTGATGGACAGCGCGGCCAGCAGCTGCTGCAGCTGACGGGTGGTGCGCACGTCATCCTCGGAGGCGGTGGGATCGCCGCTGGGATGGTTGTGGCACAGCACCACGCTGTGGGCGTTGTAGTTCAGGGCCGTCTCCACCACCAGTCGGGGGTAGGCCAGCACCTCCGTCAGCGTGCCCTCTGCCACCTTGCGCCGACCCAGTACCTGCCCCGCGCTGCTCAGGCAGATGACGTAGAACCGCTCCGTCCGCCAGCCCGCCAGCAGCGCCTGACAATAGGCCGCCGCCTCGCTGCGGCTGGCGATGCGCTGCCGCTCCTCGCACACGCAGGCGGAGTAGCGGCGGAACATGGGCAGCATCAGGGAGATCAGCGTGGCGGTTTCCTCCCCCACCCCGTCCACGGTCATCAGCTGTTCTGGCGCGGCCTCCAGCACCCCTTTCAGGGAGCCGAAGGCGTCCAGCAGGCTGTGGGCCAAAGCGTTGGTATCGCCCCGGGCGCGGCCGTAGAACAGCAGCAGCTCCAGCGCCTCATGATGCGCAAAGCCGTCCAGGCCGTTCTTGCGGAAGCGCTCGCGCATGCGCTTGCGGTGACCGTCGTGCATGGTCATGGCTGATTCCACCCGCCCTTTTCATCATAATCAACGATCCCAAAGGGGATTTTGTTCCAGCATCATGTCGAATACCTCGTTCACCTGATCCCCCAGGCGACGAACCTCCCCCAGGATCATGGCCCGGCCCTCCGCCGTCAGGTGCCAGTCATCCCGGTTGAAGCCCGGCACGCTGGCCGGACACACGAGGATTTCCGCCTCCGGGAATGCCGCCTGATAATACAGCAGCGCCCGCCGTGCATGGTACGACCGGCAGCACAGGATCGCCCGGCGAACCGCAAGGCCCATACCATCCGTCACCCTGCGGGACAGTTGGGCGTTCTCCCAGGTGTAGGTAGCCTGATTCTCCCGCAGGATGGCCCCCTCCGGCACACCCGCGTCCAGAAGCACCGTACGCAGGTAAGCCCACTCCGTCTCATAATCCCCGGCGTACCTGTCCCGCCAGGCGGGATCCACCCCGGCGAAATGCCCCACCACCTTGGTGTACCGCCCCGAGGGCAGCAGGAATTTCGCCATTCCCTGATGGTATAGCTCCGCTGCCCGCAGCGCGTGCACCGGGCTGCTGTTGCCGGGGATGAGGATCACGTCCGATGGCGCCGGCGCGTCCTCCACAAAGATGAAGTCGCTCACCGCACGGATAAAGCCTTCCGCGCCCATGGTCAGCTCATGGCCGTTCATATGCATGCCACACCTCCAGGCAGCGCCGCCGTTTCTCCCCGCCCACCGGCTGGAAGGCCCGGACATAAACGTCCCGCAGCTGCGCCTGCGTCAGTCGCTGGGGATGGTTCCCCAGCCTCTCCGCGTTGACGGAAGCCGCCAGGTCATCCAGAACATTTTCAGGGGGCATGGGCGGCGCTTCCATGTCCAGATCCATCAGCAGGCCCCGCAGGAAAAGCGGGCCGTCCTCCGGGCCGCGTAGGCCCATGATCCGAGCCAAATCCGCCAGCACGGGACGAAGCGTTTCATCCGTCAACATCTGCTCCCACAGCACAGGGAGCGTCAGCGCACAGGCGTGTCCATGGGCAATGCCGAAGTGGTGCGTCAGCCGGTAGCTCATGGCATGGGCAGCGGTCGTCCGGCTGACCTGGATGGCCTGTCCGCTCCGCCATGCCGCGTGGAGCATAGCCTCCGCCGCTGCCGCATCCCCGGCCAAATACGGGGTGATACTGTCCAGCATACCGCGGATGGCCGCCTGCGCGTGAACGCGGCTCTCCGGTGTTGCACCGGTGGCCCAGTAGGATTCGATCCCCTGGCACAGCGCGTCCAGCGCACAGGATTTCTTGTGATAAAGAGGCAGCGTGTCCAGCAGGGACGCGTCCAGCAGGATACCCTCGGGCAGCAGCGCAGCATGGCTCAGGCTGTGCTTCATGCCCTGGAGGTACACCACGGCGAACTGCGTGGCCTCCGCGCCTGTGCCTGCCGTGGCCGGAATGGCGATGTGGGGAATCCGCTCCCCACTGAAGGCATAGGCCAGCGCGCTCTCCGCCGAGCCAGCCAGCAGCATGGCCTTCACGCCCTTGGCGGTATCCATGGCGGAGCCCCCGCCGATGGACACCAGGCCGTCGCAGCCCTGCTCCCGGTAGATTTCCGCACCCCTGGCGCAGTCAGTGAAGTCAGGGTTGGGATGGAAGCCACTGAAGTGCGCAAAGGTCAGCCCCGTCCGCTCCACCAGCACCGCGGCCAGCCTGTTCCCCGCCACCAGCAGCGGGCGGCACATGCCCAGCGCATCCATCATCCCCTGCAGCCTGCCCAGGCTGCCCCTGCCGCTCCAGACCACCTCTGCCATGTTCGTCACCTCTGCAACAGTGTAGCGCATCCCCGGTGCGCTGTCAATTTCTCCGCAACAAAAAACGAACCCCGGGCATCCCGGAGTTCGTATAGGACATCAGCCCTGCTTCTGCTTGTGCTTGGGGTTCTCGCAGATGACCATGACCTTGCCCTTGCGCTTGATGATCTTGCACTGTTCGCAGATCGGCTTCACGGACGGACGAACCTTCATGTTCTGGTACCTCCTCAGTTGATGTACGTGGTAGAGGGGCGCGTTAGTCAGCCTCAAGCACCCCGGAAAATCGTGATCGGGACAAGCCCTTGCCTGTCTATTTTACACGTTTTCCCCTGATCCGTCAAGGGAAACTTGCGCCGCCTTTCAGCGGATCAGCCAGGCACAACAGCCTGTCGCCCTCAGCTCTTGCTGCGCCAAGTGATCCGGCCACGGGTCAGATCGTAGGGGGACAGCTCGATGGTGACCTTGTCGCCGGGATAGATGCGGATGAAGTTCATGCGCATCTTGCCGGAAATGTGGGCCATGATCTGATGGCCGTTGGGCAGCTCCACCTGGAACATGGCGTTCGGAAGGGCCTCGATGACCTTGCCTTCCATTTCAATGACGTCGCTCTTGGACATTTTCAGCCCTCCTTGCACAGCGGCTGGTCGATTTCAAGCCCGTGCTCCTTGAGGAACGCGCGCAGGTCGCTGTCCTTGAGCTGGTTGGTACGCTGCAAGGCTTCCACGTCCATGCGCAGGGGCTTGGGATGCAGATGCTTGACTTTCTTTTTCTTGAGGTGGTCCAGCTTGCGGGTCAGGCCGTCGGCCATGAGGACAAACTGGTCGTCCACCACCTGGAGGATCACGAAGCAGCGTCCCGCGTCGCGGCCCTGACGGGACTGCACCACGCGGCCGGTTTCAAACGGCAGACGCTCCATCACTCTTCCTCCTCATTCCAGGTGAAATCCGGATAGGTCAGAATTTCGGGCAGGCCGGACTCATTGATGGCGATGGTGTGCTCGTAGTGGGAGCACAGGCTGCCGTCCCTCGTCCGGTAGCACCATTCGTCGTCATCCACCTTGACGCGCCAGTCGCCCGCGGAAATCATGGGCTCCACAGCGATGGTCATGCCCTTGCGCAGACGCAGGCCATGCCCGGGCTCGCCAAAGTTGTACACGGCGGGATCCTCGTGCATTTCGCGGCCAATGCCGTGGCCGGTCAGGTCGCGGATGACGCCGCAGCCGTGATCCTCCGCCCAGGACTGCACCGCATGACCGATGTCGCCCAGCCGGTTGCCCACCACGGCCTGCCGCACGCCCTTCCAGAAGCACTGCTCGGTAATCTCGATCAGCGACTGCGCCTCAGGGGAAATCTCGCCCACACCCACAGTGAAGGCGCTGTCCGCCTGCCAGCCGTCCAGGATCAGACCGCAGTCAATGCTGATAATCTGCCCCTCGCGCAGGATCTGCTTCTCGGAAGGAATGCCATGAACCACCTGATCATCCACGCTGGTGCACAGTGTGGCCGGATAGCCCTCGTAGTGCAGGAAGGACGGGATGGCGTGGTTCTTGCGGATCAGCTGCTCGGCGTAAACATCCAGGGCAGCCGTGCTGACGCCGGGCTTCACCGCCTCGCGCAGCTTCTGGAGCACCTCGTAAAGGAGTGCGCCAGCGACCCGCATTTTCCCGATTTGATCGGGATTTTTCAAACTAATCATGATTTAACCCCTGACGATGTCCATGATAGACGCGAAAATCGTGTCCATATCCTGGGCGCCATCGATGACCTTCAGCATGCCGCGCTTCTGGTAGAAATCCACCAGCGGAGCGGTCTGATTGTGGTACACGGTCAGGCGGTTCAGGACAGTCTCAGCCTTGTCGTCATCGCGCTGGATCAGCGTGTCGCCGCAGGCAGCACACTTCGTCTCGCCGTTCAGCCGGGAGACATGGTAGGTCGCGCCGCACTTCAGGCACACGCGGCGGCCGGACAGCCGCTCGATCAGCTTTTCATCCGCCACGTCCAGCTCAATCACCGCATCGATGGCGGCGATGCCCTCCAGCGCCTCGGCCTGAGGCACCGTGCGGGGGAAGCCGTCCAGGATGTAGCCGCCCTCACAGTCAGGCTGCGCCAGCCGGTCCTTCACGATGTCGATGATGACCTCGTCAGGCACCAGCTTGCCAGCGTCGATGTAGGCCTTGGCCTTCACGCCGGTGGGGGTCTGCTCCTTCATGGCACGGCGGAGGATGTCGCCGGTAGAGATCTGCGGGATGTTCAGTGCGCTGCACACCCGCTGCGCCTGCGTACCCTTGCCGGCGCCGGGAGGTCCCAGAAAGATGATATTCATTCTGTTGCCCCTTTCAGAATCGGACAAGTCCGAATGACGAACGTGTGCCATGCATCGGCGGCAGAACTGTCACCGATGCATGGCGCACAGCAGCTTACATGAAGCCGCCCTTTTCCATATCCATGTCGATGCCGCGGATGCTCATCTCGCCCCGAATGGTGCGGATGGTCTCCAGCGCGACGCTCACAGCGATCAGAATGGAGGAAGCCGCGAAGGGCACCTGCGCATTCAGGCTGCGGGTCAGCAGGGTAGGCACAGCAGCCAGCACAGCCAGGAACAGGGCCGCGAACAGGTTCAGGCGGTTGACGGTGTTCTGCAGGTACTGGCGGATGTTCTTGCCGCGCTGACCAGGGATCACCGCACCCTGCATGACCAGCTGTTCGGCCTGACGCTTGGCGTCAAAGCTGATGGAGGAATAGAAGAAGGTGAACGCCATGATCAGCAGCGCGGAGATCAGCATGTACCAGGGGCTGCCGGAGTTCATGTAGGTCATCCACCAGATGTAGGCGCCGCTCTGGGTGCCGCCGATCAGCTGGATCAGCGTGCCAGGGAACGCCAGGAAGGAGTAGGCGAAGATCAGCGGCAGCACGCCCACGGACACGACCTTCAGGGTCATGTGGGTGCTCTGACCGCCGTAGACGCGGCGGCCCTTCACCTGCTTGGCGATCTGCAGGGGGATACGGCGCTCGCCCATGTCAACGAAGGTGACAATCACCGTCATGACCACGCAGGTCAGCAGGATAGCCAGCAGGTTGATCCAGGCAGAGGTGGTGCCGTTGCTCACCGCAGTGCCGAACAGGGAGGTGATGCCGTTGAACAGGTTGGAGATAATGCCGGCGAAGATCAGCAGGGAGATACCGTTGCCGATACCCTTTTCGGTGATCCGCTCGCCGATCCACATCGCCAGGGCAGAGCCGCCGGCCATGGAAACGCCAACCAGCACATAGTTCAGCCAACCGGACTTGATGTAGCCCAGGCCCGCCACCAGGCCGATGGCCTGCACCGCGGCCAGGCCGACGGTGACATAGCGGGTGATGCGGGCGATCTTTTCACGGCCGCCGCCTTCCTCATCCTTCTGCATCCGCTCCAGCGCCGGGATGGCGATGGTCAGCAGCTGCATGATGATGGAGGCGTTGATGTAGGGGGTAATGCCCATGGCCATGATGGTCATCTGGGAGAAAGCGTTACCGGTCATCATGTTGACCAGCTCCAGCAGGGGCAGGTTGGTGCCCGTGGAGCTCATCACCCGCGCGGCGTCAACGCCGGGCGCGGGGATGACGCCGACCAGACGGTAGATCAGCAGCATCACAAAGGTGTAGATGAGCTTCTTGCGCAGGTCGGTGATCTTCCACATCTTCCGAAGGCTTTCAACCATCTCAGATCACCTCGGCTTTCCCGCCGAGAGCCTCGATCTTTTCCTTGGCGGAGGCAGTGAACTTCGCGGCCTTCACGGTCAGCTTCTTGGTCAGCTCACCGTTGCCCATGATCTTCACGCCATCCATGGGCTTGCGGATGATCTTCTTGGCCAACAGCTCATCCACGGTGACCACGTCGCCATCATTGAAGACTTCCAGGCGCTCAACATTCACCGCTGCATACTCCGTGCCAAAGATGTTGGTAAAGCCGCGCTTGGGGACGCGACGATACAGGGGCATCTGGCCGCCCTCGAAGCCGGGGCGCTTACCGCCGCCGCTGCGAGCCTTGGCGCCCTTGTGGCCCTTGCCGGAGGTCTTGCCCAGACCGGAGCCGACGCCGCGGCCCACGCGCTTGGCAGCGGTGGTAGAGCCGACAGCAGGCTGCAATTCATGCAGTTTCATTGGGATTCCCTCCTTTACTCGTTAACTTCTTCAACCTTCACCATGTGCTTCACGGCGAAGATCTGGCCGCGGATGGCGGCGTTGTCGGGCTTGATGACCGTCTGGCCGACCTTCTTCAGGCCCAGGGCCGCCACGGTCGCCTTGTGCTTGGGCAGGGAAGCGATGGGGGACTTCACCAGCGTAACTTTCAGGCTCATGTTCTCGCTCCTCCTTTAACCCAGCAGCTCTTCCACGGTCTTGCCGCGCATCTTGGCGACTTCCTCGGCGCTGCGCAGCAGCTTGAGGGCCTCCAGGGTGGCCTTGACCATGTTAATGGGGTTATTGGTGCCGAAGGACTTGGTGCGGATATCGCGCACACCGGCCAGCTCCAGCACGGCACGGGCCGCGCCGCCGGCGATCACGCCGGTACCTTCGGGGGCGGGCAGCAGCACCACCTTGGCGGTGGAATAGTAGCCCGTGATGTCATGGGGAATGGTGGTGCCGTTCAGGGGCACGTTCACCAGATGTTTCTTGGCATCCTCGTTGGCCTTGCGGATGGCCTCGGGGATCTCGGCAGCCTTGCCCATGCCGGCGCCGACGCGGCCGTTCTCATCGCCAACGACGACCAGAGCGGAGAACCGCATGTTGCGGCCGCCCTTGACGGTCTTGGACACGCGGTTGACAGCAACCAGCCGCTCCTTGAATTCGCTGACCTGTTCGTAGCGTTGCATTGCGTGTGTCCCTCCTTCTTAGAAATCCAGTCCGGCTTCACGGGCGCCCGCAGCAACCTCCGCCACGCGGCCAGTGTACACATAGCCGCCGCGGTCGAACACCACGGTCTTGATGCCGGCCTCGAGGGCACGCTCGGCAACGAGCTTGCCAACCAGCTTGGCGGCGCCCTTCTTGTCCAGCTCATTCAGCTGATCCTGAATGCCCTTCTCCAGGGTGGAAGCGGCGCACAGGGTCTTCCCGGCGACATCGTCGATCACCTGAACCTGGATGTGCTTCAGGCTGCGGTACACAGACAGACGCGGCATGTCAGGGGTGCCGCTGATCTTTTTGCGGACGCGAGCATGACGAATCTCACGCAGCTCGTTACGGTCACGCTTCTTGAACATTTGCAGTCACTCCCTCTCTTACTTCTTACCGGTCTTGCCTTCCTTGCGGCGGATGTGCTCATCAGCATACTTGATGCCCTTGCCCAGATAGGGTTCAGGCTTGCGGATGGCGCGGATGTCGGCCGCAAGGTTGCCCACCTGCTGCTTGTCGATGCCCTTGACAACGATCACGGTGTCCTTGGGCGTCTCGAAGGTGATGTTTTCGGGGGCGTCGATGACGACGGGATGGGAGAAGCCGATCTTGATGTTCAGCTTCTTGCCGCCCTCGGCCTTGGCGTTGTAGCCGGTGCCGACCATCTCCAGGGTCTTGGAGAAGCCGTCGGTCACGCCGACAACCATATTGTGCACCAGGGCGCGGTACAGGCCATGCATGGCCTTGTGGGGCTTGCTATCGGTGGGGCGCTCAAGGGTCAGGACATTGCCTTCCTGCTTGACGGTGATGGCGGGATTCACCTGCTGGGTCAGGGTGCCCTTGGGGCCCTTGACCGTCACCAGGTTGTCGCTGTCAATCGTAACCGTCACGCCCGCGGGGACAGTAATCGGAAGTCTTCCGATACGAGACATTACTCACACCTCCATTGACGTGTCGGTTATTACCAGATGTAGGCCAGCACTTCGCCGCCCACGGCATTCTTGCGGGCTTCCTTGTCGGTCATCAGGCCCTTGCTGGTGCTGATGATGGCAATGCCCAGGCCGCCCAGAACCTTGGGCAGCTCCTCGCAACGGGCATACACGCGCAGACCGGGCTTGCTGATGCGCTTCAGACCCGCGATGACGGGGGTCTTGCCGCCCATATACTTCAGGGTGATCTTGATGGAACCCTGCAGGCCGTCATCAATATAGTCCACAGCCTTCACATAGCCCTCCGCCAGAAGGATCTTGGCGATGGCCTTCTTGGTGTTGCTGGCAGGCAGCGTCACAGCGTCGTGCTTGGCGACCTGGGCGTTGCGGATGCGGGTGAGCATATCGGCGATAGGATCATTCACAACCATGTTAGTACCTCCTTCCGTTTCTCTCCCCGATTACCAGCTGGCCTTGCGGACGCCCGGGATCTGGCCCTTGTAGGCCAGCTCACGGAAGCAGATACGGCACACGCCGTACTTGCGCAGGACAGAGTGGGGACGGCCGCACAGACGGCAGCGGGTGTAAGCGCGGGTGGAGAACTTGGGCGTCCTCGCCTGCTTGAGCTTCATACTCGTCTTAGCCATTTTGTGTTCTCCTCCTTATTACGCCTGAGCGAAGGGCATGCCCAGCAGACGGAGCAGCTCCTTGCACTCCTCATCGGTGTGAGCGGTGGTAACGAAGATCATTTCCATACCGCGGATCTTCTCCACCTTGTCATACTCGATTTCGGGGAAGAGCAGCTGCTCGCGGATGCCCAGAGCGTAGTTGCCGCGGCCGTCAAAGGCCTTGTCGGACACGCCGCGGAAGTCGCGGACGCGGGGCAGGGCGATGTTGACCAGCTTGTCCATGAACTCTTCCATACGCGCGCCGCGCAGGGTGACCTTCGCGCCCACGTTCTGGCCCTCGCGCAGCTTGAAGTTGGCGATGGACTTCTTGGCCTTGGTGACCTGGGGCTTCTGGCCGGCGATGGCGGTGAGCTCATTCACGGCCATTTCCAGCGCCTTGGCGTTGTCCTTGCAGTCGCCCAGGCCCATGTTGATGACGATCTTCTCCAGACGGGGGATCTGCATCACATTCTTGTAGCCGAACTTCTGCTGCAAAGCAGGAACAGCCTCGGCCAGATACTTTTCCTTGATACGGGTAGCCATCAGACTTTTCCTCCTTCTCAGTCAATATCGGCGTTGCACTTCTTGCACACGCGGATCATCTTGCGGTCCTGCTTGCCATTCTCCAGGGTGACGGTGGTCACCTTGTGGGTAACGCGGGTGGCCTTGCCGCACTTGGGGCAGATCAGCATCACGTTGCTGGCGTCGATGGGCAGCTCCTTCTTGATGATGCCGCCGGGCTGCATGGCGTTGCGGGCCTTCTGGTGCTTGGTGACCAGGTTCACGCCCTCAACGGTCACACGGCCAGCCTTGGGGAAGGCAGCGGTGATCTTGCCCTTCTTGCCCTTGTCCTTGCCGGAGATGACAACGACCTGATCGTTGGACTTCACATGCATATCGTCACAACCTCCTTACAGCACTTCGGGAGCCAGGGAGACGATCTTCATGAAGTCCTTCTCACGCAGCTCACGGGCAACAGGTCCAAAGATGCGGGTGCCGCGGGGCATCTTCGCATCGTTGATGATCACGGCGGCGTTGTCATCAAACTTGATGTAGCTGCCGTCGGGGCGACGCTTGTTCTTGCGCATCCGGACGATCACGGCCTTGACCACGTCGCCCTTCTTCACGGTGCCGCCGGGGGTAGCGCTCTTCACGCTGGCGACGATGACGTCACCGATGGAGCCGTCACGCCGGAAAGAACCGCCCAGCACGCGGATGCACATGATTTCCTTGGCGCCGGAGTTATCGGCGACC